>NZ_CAXBOD010000093.1:0-11678 GCF_963977235.1 uncultured Albimonas sp. | reverse complement strand
GCCTTGTCCTGCGCCTTAGCGGCGGGGGCCTCGGCTTGAGGCTTGGCGCTCTCGACGTCGGCCTTCACGATGCGACCCTTGGGGCCGGAGCCCTTCACCTTCGTGAGGTCGAGCCCCTTTTCCTTCGCGATCCGCCGCGCCAGCGGCGAGGCGAAGATGCGCTCGCCGTCCGCCGCCTCCGGCGCCGGCGGGGCAGGGGTGTCGGCCGTCTTGGGCGCCGGCGCGGCGGGGGCGGCGGAGGGTTTCTCCGCGTCGCTCTCGGCGGGGGCCGGCTTCGCCTCGGGCTTCTCGGCCTTGGCGGGGGCCTTCTCCGCGGCCTCGTCGGCGGCGGAGGCGTCCTCGCCCTCCTCGAGCAGGACGGCGATGGGGGTGTTGACCTTCACCCCCTCTGTCCCCTCGGCGATCAGCAGCTTGCCGATCACGCCCTCGTCGACGGCCTCGAACTCCATCGTGGCCTTGTCGGTCTCGATCTCGGCGAGGATGTCGCCGGAGGAGACCGTGTCCCCCTCCTTGACCGTCCACTTGGCCAGCGTGCCTTCCTCCATCGTGGGGGAAAGCGCGGGCATCAGGATCTGGATGGACATCTCCCTCCCCCCTCAGCGATAGCAGATGGCCTTGGCGGCCTCGACCACCTCGGCGGTCGTGACCAGCGCATGGCGCTCGAGATTGGCGGCGTAGGGCATCGGCACGTCCTTGCCGGTGCAGTTCAGGACCGGCGCGTCGAGATAGTCGAAGGCCTTCGTCATCAGCGTCGCCGAGATGTGGTTGCCGATCGAGGCCACCGGCCAGCCTTCCTCGACGGTGACGCAGCGGTTGGTCTTCATCACCGACTTGACCACCGTGTCGGTGTCCATCGGGCGCAGGCAGCGCAGGTCGATGACCTCGGCCTCGATCCCCTCGGCGGCGAGCGCCTCGGCGGCCTCCAGTGCGTAGGTCATGCCGATGCCGAAGCTGACCAGCGTCACGTCCGTGCCCTGACGCCAGATCCGGGCCTTGCCCAGCGGGATGGTCAGATCCTCGATGTCGGGCACGTCGAAACTGCGCCCGTAGAGGATCTCGTTCTCCAGGAACACCACCGGGTTGGGGTCGCGGATCGCCGATTTCAGCAGACCCTTGGCGTCGGCGGCCGAGTAGGGCTGCACGACCTTCAGGCCGGGGATCTGCGCATACCAGGCGGCGTAGTCCTGGGAGTGCTGGGCCCCCACGCGGGCCGCGGCGCCGTTGGGCCCGCGGAACACGATCGGGCAGCCCATCTGGCCGCCGGACATGTACAACGTCTTGGCGGCCGAGTTGATGATCTGGTCGATCGCCTGCATGGCGAAGTTGAAGGTCATGAACTCGACGATCGGCTTGAGGCCCGCAAAGGCCGCGCCCACGCCGAGGCCGGCAAAGCCGTGCTCGGTGATCGGGGTGTCGATCACCCGCTTGCCGCCGAACTCGTCCAGCAGGCCTTGGGTGATCTTGTAGGCGCCCTGGTACTCGGCCACCTCCTCGCCCATCACGAAGACGTCGCCGTCGGCGCGCATCTCCTCGGCCATGGCATCCCGCAGCGCCTCGCGCACGGTCTGCTTCTTCATCGGCGCGTCCTCGGGCCAGTCGAGCTCCAGCTCGGCCATCGGCGCGGCGGGCTTGGAGGAGGCCGGCACGGTCCCGTGGGGCATCTCCTTGGCCGCCTCGCCGGCGTCGGAGGCGCCCTTGACGGCCTCCTGCGCGCTCTCGGCGTCGTCGTCGTCGTCTCCGGACTCCTCGGCCTTCGGCTTGGCCGAACCGGCCTGCTCGGCGTCCGAGGCGTCCTCGCCTTCCTCCAGCAGCACGGCGATGGGCGTGTTGACCTTCACGCCTTCGGTGCCTTCCTCGATCAGCAGCTTGCCGATCACGCCTTCATCGACGGCCTCGAATTCCATCGTGGCCTTGTCGGTCTCGATCTCCGCCAGAATGTCGCCGGAGGAGACGCTGTCCCCCTCCTTGACGGTCCATTTCGACAGCGTGCCTTCCTCCATGGTGGGGGAAAGCGCGGGCATCAGGATCTGAATGGCCATAGTCCCCCTCCTCAGGCGTACACGTTGGTCCAGAGCTCCTCGAGCGCGGGCTCGG
Source organism: uncultured Albimonas sp. (assembly GCF_963977235.1). Lineage (NCBI taxonomy): Bacteria > Pseudomonadati > Pseudomonadota > Alphaproteobacteria > Rhodobacterales > Paracoccaceae > Albimonas > uncultured Albimonas sp. Next base: position 9,584 of record NZ_CAXBOD010000093.1, on the reverse strand, counting down.
GGCTCTCCTGGGCGAAGTCGGCGGACTTGTTGACGATGCCGCGAACCTCCTTGTCGAGGGCCTTGAGCTCCTCGTCGGTCGCGTCGCCGCCCATGGTCAGCAGCTCGCGCACATGCTCGATCGGGTCGCGGGTCTCGCGCATCTTCTGCACTTCCTCGCGGGTTCGGTACTTGGCGGGGTCGGACATCGAGTGGCCGCGGTAGCGGTAGGTGTTCATCTCGAGGATGTAGGGCCCGTCGCCCTTGCGGCAGATGTCGGCGGCCTTCTCGCAGGCGGCCTTCACCGCCAGCACGTCCATCCCGTCGACCGCTTCGCCCTCGATCCCGAAGGCGGCGCCGCGGGTGTAGAGGGCGGGGGACGAGGAGGCGCGCTTCAGGCTGGTGCCCATCGCGTACTGGTTGTTCTCGATGATGAAGATCACCGGCAGATGCCACAGCGAGGCCATGTTGAAGGTCTCGTAGACCTGGCCCTGGTTGGCCGCGCCGTCGCCGAAATAGGTGAAGGTGACGTTGTCGTTCTCGCGGTACTTGTTCGCGAAGGCGAGACCCGCGCCAAGGGGGACGTTCGCGCCGACGATGCCGTGACCGCCGTAGAACTCCTTCTCCTTGGAGAACATGTGCATCGAGCCGCCCTTGCCCTTGGAGTATCCCCCCTCGCGCCCGGTCAGCTCGGCCATCACCCCGTCGGGATCCATCCCGCAGGCCAGCATGTGGCCGTGGTCGCGGTAGGTGGTGATCCGCTGGTCGCCCTCTTTCGCCGCGGCCTCGGCCCCGACGACGACGGCCTCCTGGCCGATGTAGAGGTGACAGAATCCCCCGATCAGGCCCATGCCGTAGAGCTGGCCCGCCTTCTCCTCGAAGCGGCGGATCAGGAGCATGTCGCGATAATAGGCGAGCAGCTCCTCCTTCGACGCGTTGGGCTTCTTTCGCCGCGTGGCGGCCATGGCGTCATCCTCCCTGGTGTGGGCCCGGATCGGTCACGAGGTCCAAGCTGTTCTAGCCTCGCACCATAACGACTGCACGCCAATATCGAGCAAGCGAATTGCGGGTTTCGCGGGGCGGCGGGAAGTTTCGTGCGTCCGCGCCCGAACTCTCGCGCAACGAAAACATACGGTTGTCGTACGATCAGGCCGCCTGAGCGTGCCCGCGGAACGGACCTGCGGCGGCGCCCTGCGAGCGCTCAGCGGATCACGATCTCGTCCTGGCGGGCATAGCCCAGGATCCGACGCGCGCGCTCATCGAGGAGATCGAGGTCGAGATAGCGGTCCGAGAGGCGCCGCGTCAGGTTCTCCATCCGCCGCCGCTCGGTCTTCAGCTCCGCCAGGTTGGCCTCCAGCGTCGACTGCTCGCGCGCGAGACGGACCTGTTCGACCAGGCCGGTGTCGCCCTGCAGCGCGGAATAGCCGAAATAGCTGGTGGCCCCGACCACGAAGAAGCCGAAGGCCGCGGCCACGATCCGTCGCGATGCGCCGTTCTCGTTCATGTCGCTCGCCCGCCTGCTCCGGCGTCCGCCGCCCCGCATGAGGCGGCCGTGGACCTGAATGCAGACAGTGCCGCAGTCTCGTCGGTTTGAAAAGAGTGTTTCCGCGCGAAGGCTTGTCCGCGTCGGCTCAGACGCCGTGGCCGCTTTGGGGATCCGTCGGCAGGCGCGCTCAGACCCCGTAGGATTTCGCGTAGACGATGACCGCGGCCACCACCGCCAGGATCGCGACATGGCGGGCCCGGAGCTGGCGCCCCGACGACCTCGCCTGCAATCGCGAATAGACCTTCAGCGGCGGCGGCCGCCCGACGGAGGCCTCACGCGTCGGCGCGCCGCTGCTGAAGTGGCGCGTGCGCGCCTCGAGCCCGGAGGGCTCGGCCGGGCCGGGGTCGACGGTCCGGAGATATCCTCGGAAATGTGTGGTCATGGGCGATGCGATACCGCCTCGCGCGTGTCCCTCGCCTTAACGAGCCCTTCATCCGTCGTAAATAATCCGTCGAAACGTCGACGATTCACGGCCCGGCCCCGAAACCGTCCGTAAGAATTCCTGCAAGTGACGCAACGAAATGCGCGTCGCCGGCCCTGGAAACGGACGACGCCGCCGACTCCACAGGGAATCGGCGGCGCCGAAGATCGAACCGCGAGGGCGCCCGGGCCCCCTTCAGGCCCTCAGCCCTTGAGGATCGAGCGGCCGGCATAGATCGCCGTCTCGCCCAGCTCCTCCTCGATGCGGATCAGCTGGTTGTACTTGGCCAGCCGGTCCGAGCGCGCCAGCGACCCGGTCTTGATCTGCCCGCAGTTCAGCGCCACGGCGAGGTCGGCGATGGTCGCGTCCTCGGTCTCGCCCGAGCGGTGGGACATCACGCTGGTGAAGCGCGCGCGATGCGCCATCTCGACCGCCTCGATGGTCTCGGTCAGCGAGCCGATCTGGTTGACCTTCACCAGGATCGAGTTCGCGGCTCCCATCTCGATGCCCGTGATCAGCCGCTTGGTGTTGGTCACGAACAGGTCGTCGCCCACCAGCTGGCATTTGTCGCCAACGAGATCGGTCAGGGCCTTCCACCCTTCCCAGTCGTCCTCGGCCATGCCGTCCTCGATCGAGATGATCGGGTAGTCGGCGACCAGACGGCGCAGATACTCGGCCATCTGCTCCGAGCTCAGCACCGCGTCCTCGCCCTTGAGGTTGTACTTGCCGTCCTCGTAGAACTCGGTCGAGGCGGCGTCGAGCGCGATGTAAACGTCCTCGCCCGGCGTGAAGCCCGCCTTCTCCACCGACTTCATGATGAAATCGAGCGCGTCGCGCGTGCCCGCGAGGTTGGGGGCAAAGCCGCCCTCGTCGCCGACGTTGGTGTTGTGGCCGGCGGCCTTCAGCTCGGCCTTCAGCGTGTGGAACACCTCGGCCCCGATGCGCACCGCCTCCCGCAGAGAGGACGCGCCGACGGGCATGATCATGAACTCCTGCACGTCGATCGGGTTGTCGGCGTGCTCGCCGCCGTTGATGATGTTCATCATCGGCACCGGCAGCATCTTGGCGTTGATGCCGCCGACATAGCGGTAGAGGGGCAGGGCCACGCTCTCGGCCGCGGCCTTGGCGACGGCCAGCGACACGCCCAGGATCGCGTTGGCGCCAAGCCGGCCCTTGTTCTCGGTGCCGTCGAGCTCGATCATCGCGCGGTCGATGGCGACCTGCTCGGTGGCGTCGACGCCGGCCAGGGCCTCGAAGATCTCGCCGTTGACGGCCTCGACGGCGAGCGTGACGCCCTTGCCCTTGTAGCGCGCGCCGCCGTCGCGCAGCTCGACGGCCTCATGCGCGCCGGTCGAGGCGCCCGAGGGCACCGCGGCCCGACCGAAGGAGCCGTCCTCCAGCGTCACGTCGACCTCCACGGTCGGGTTGCCGCGGCTGTCCAGGATCTCGCGTCCGGCGATGTCCACGATGGCGCTCATTCTCGCGTCTCCACTGCTCGGGCCGGCGGGGCCGCTGGGGCGCGCGCCGGCGGAAAGGGGTGGGGCCTCAGCGGCCCCGCTTGGGCCGCGCGCCCCGCAGGGGCCGGCCGTACAACTCCATGCGATGACCCATCAGCTCATAGCCGAGCTTCTCGGCCACCTTGCGCTGCAGGGCCTCGATCTCCTCGTCGACGAACTCGATCACCTGGCCGGTGGTCATGTCGATCAGATGGTCGTGGTGCTCGCGCTCGGCGTCCTCGTAGCGCGCGCGGCCGTCGCCGAAATCCACCTTCTCGACGATGCCGGCGTCCTCGAACAGCTTCACCGTGCGGTAGACGGTGGCGAGGCTGATGCGGGCGTCCTCGGCGGCCGCGCGGCGGTGCAGCTCCTCGACGTCGGGATGGTCGTCGCTCGACTCCAGAACGCGGGCCACGGTGCGGCGCTGTCCGGTCATGCGCAGGCCCGCGGCCTCGCAACGATCCAGGATGGTGTCGGTCATCGGCGGGCGGTCTTCTCCGGGCCGTCCTGCGGCCCCCGGGGGGAGGGAGGGCGCCGCGATCGCGAGCGGTGATAACGGATGCGCGAGGCGGGGTCAAAGCGGCGCCGCGTCCCTCCCCGCCGCAGGTCGTCCTAGAGCCGGTCGTCGGGCGCAGGCGAGGGGCCTGCGGGCGGCGTGGCGGCGGCCTTCTCCTCGGCGCGGATCTCGTCCCAGATCGCGTCCATCTCGGCCAGATCGCTGTCCTCGGCCCGCTTGCCCCGCGCGGCCAGCCGCCGCTCGACCTCCCGAAAGCGCCGCTCGAACTTGGCGTTGGTGCGCCGGATCGCGTGCTCGGGTTCGACCTTGAGATGGCGGGCGAGGTTGGCCAGCACGAAGGCGAGGTCCCCGAACTCCGCCTCCACCTCGTCGGGGGTGAGGCGGTCGCGCGCCTCGACCAGCTCGCCCGCCTCCTCGACCACCTTGGCGATCACGTCGCCCGCCTCGGGCCAGTCGAAGCCGACCCGCGCCGCGCGCGCCTGCAGCTTCACCGCCCGCGTCAGCCCCGGCAGACCTGTCGCGACCCCGTCGAGCGCCGAGGCCGCGGCGGTCTCGACCTTGCCCCTGGCCGCGCGTTCCTGCGCCTTCATCCGCTCCCAGTCGCCGGGGCGCAGCTCGCGCAGCACGCCGTGCTCGTCGCCGAAGACATGCGGGTGGCGGCGCAGCATCTTGTCGGCGACGGCGCGGGCGACGTCGTCGAAGTCGAAGAGCCCGGCCTCCGCCGCCATCTGGGCGTGGTAGACGACCTGCAGCAGCAGGTCGCCGAGCTCATCCTTCAGGTCGGCCATGTCGCGCCGCTCGATGGCGTCGGCGACCTCGTAGGCCTCCTCGACGGTGTACTTGGCGATGCTCGCGAAATCCTGGTCGCGATCCCACGGGCAGCCGTCGGGCGCGCGCAGGCGGCGCATGATCTCGCGCAGCCGCTCCAGCGCGCCGGCGGGGTCGCGGACCAGCGCGTCGGAGACCGCGCGGGGCAGGGGCGGGGCGTCGGTCATCGGCGGCGTCTCCGTGGACGGGGGCGGTCCCGGCCGGACTAGCGCGGCCGGGCGGGGGCGGGCAAGGCGGGGGATGGGTCTACAGGCGCCCTGCGGGCGGGCTTGGCGGGCGCGCGTGGGTTGCGGGCGCGGGCCTGGACTGCGGAGGGGGGAGCCTCCGGCGGGCTCCTGACTCACCCAAGAACAAGCCCCGCGCCTGTTCTCCGGAGCCGTCTCTCGCGTCTGATGCCTGAGCGACTCGCCCGCAGGGGTCAAGGACAAGCCGGCTGCGCCGGTCGCTTCGCGATCCCTGACCCCTCCGGCCGAGTCGCTCTGATCGGCATCCGCGAGAGACGGCTCCGGAGAACAGGCGCTTTGCGAGGGGTGGGGGCGTCGCGCCAGGGCGCCCAGGACGAGCGGGGGGCGGAAACGCGAAACGCCCGCTCCGGGTGGGGAGCGGGCGTCGGGTCTGTCAGGCCTGTGGCGGCGTCGCGAGGATCACTCCTCGGCGGCGGCCTCCTCGGCGGCGGCCTCGGCGTCAGCCTCCTCGGCCTCCGCGGCGCGCAGGCCGGAGGGGGCGGAGATGTTGGCCAGCACGAAGTCGCGGTCCCGGATCACCGGGGTCACGCCGTTGGGCAGCTTGACGTCGGAGATGTGGATCACGTCGCCGAAGCTCTTGCCCGTCAGGTCGACGGTGATGTGATCGGGGATCGAGCCCGCGATCACGTTCAGCTCGACCTCGGAGCGCACCACGGTCAGCACGCCGCCCTTCTTGAGACCGGGCGAGTCCTCCTGGTTCACGTAGTCGACGTGAACGAACAGGTTGATGCGGCTCTTCTCGGTCAGGCGCAGGAAGTCGACGTGGGTGGGCAGGTCGCGCACCACGTCGCGCTGCACCGCGCGGCAGATCACGCGGTTGTCCGCGCCGTCCACCTTCACGTTGAACAGCGTGGACAGGAAGCGCCCCGCCTTGAGCCGCTTGAGCAGCTCGTTGTGCTTGACGTTGATCGAGACAGGGTCCGAGCCCCCGCCATAGATCACGCCGGGGACCAGCCCCTCGCGCCGCGCGGCACGGGCAGCCCCTTTGCCCGTGCCGGAGCGGGCGGTGGCCTCGAGAACCGGAAGGTCGGCCATCGTCGACTCCAATCTTGTCTGGTGTTCGGCGCGGACGGACCGTCCGTCCGCGTCCCTGCAACGGGCCTCCAGGGGTGTCCCTGCCGCAGACGCGCGCCTATACGCCCAAATCTCCGCGGGGGAAAGCCCCCGAGCCGGTCCGCGACCCGGCGCGGGGGCGCGCGCCGGGCGGGGCGGCCTCGCCCCCCCGCCTCGCCCCCCCGCCTCGCCCCCCCTGTGCAAACCGTCGCTCCCGCGCCCGCCTTGCGGCCGTCGCGCTTGCCCCGCGCCCCCGGGCGCGCTTTACAGGGGACGCGCATGCGACAAGGGAGGGCCGCTGGGCATGACGGTATCCGAGGGCGAGAAGCCCCGCGTGGCGCTGCTGGCCACCTGCCTCGTCGACCTGTTCCGGCCCTCGGTGGGATTTGCCGCCGCGCGCCTGCTCGAGGACGCCGGCTGCGACGTGCGCGTCCCCCCCGGTCAGACCTGCTGCGGCCAGCCCGCCTGGAATGCGGGCGACGAGCGGGGCGCCCGTCGCCTCGCCCGCCGGGTGATCGCCGAGTTCGAGGGCTACGACGCCGTCGTGCTCCCCTCGGGCTCCTGCGCGGCCACCGTGATCAAGGACTATCCGCAGATGTTCCGCGCCGGCGACCGCTGGCGCGCGCGGGCCGAGAAACTGGCGGCCAGGACCTTCGAGATCACCCAGTTCCTCGCCGACGTGCTCGGCGTCGCCGCCACCGACGGCCGCGCGCCCGAGGGCCCGGTGACCTACCACGACAGCTGCTCGGGCCTGCGCAGCCTCGGCATCAAGGCCCAGCCCCGCGCGCTTCTCGGCGCGATCGAGGGCCTCGAGCTGCGCGAGCTGCCCGAGGCCGAGGTCTGCTGCGGCTTCGGCGGAACCTTCTGCGTGAAATACCCCGAGATCTCCGACCGCATGGCCGCCGACAAGACCCGCCACGCCGCGGCCACCGGCGCCGGCACGATCCTGGCCGGCGACCTCGGCTGCCTGATGAACATCGCCGGCAAGATGAGCCGCGAGGGCCGCCCCGTGAAGGCCCGCCACGTCGTCGAGGTGCTGGCCGGCATGACCGACACGCCCGCGATCGGAGAGAGCTGATGACAAGCGCGATCGGAGAGGCCGGATGACCCACGCGCCCACCACCCCGAACTTCCGCCAGAACGTGCGCGAGGCGATGGCCGACGCGCCGCTGATGGAGCAGATGACCACCGCGCTCACCGGCTCGATGGCCCGCCGCGGCGCCGCGGCCGGCGCGGTGCCCGAGTTCGACGCCATGCGCGACGCCGGCCGCGACCTCAAGAACCACGTGCTCGAGCATCTCGACGTCTATCTCGAGACCTACGAGCAGGCGGTGACCGACGCCGGCGGCCACGTCCACTGGGCCGAGACCGCCGAGGACGCCCGCGCGATCATCCTCGACATCTGCCGCAAGGCCGACGCGAAGACGGTCAACAAGGGCAAGTCGATGATCTCCGAGGAGATCGGGCTCAACGACTATCTCGAAGAGAACGGCGTGACGCCGGTCGAGACGGATCTGGGCGAATACATCATCCAGCTCCGAAAAGAGACGCCCTCCCACATCATCGCCCCCGCGATGCACGTGAACGTGCCGCAATGGCGCGAGGCGTTCCGCAAGTTCCACCCGCATCTGCCGGCGGACCGAGACCTGGAAGGCCTCGACAAGCTGCTGCTGGAGGCCCGCGGCGAGCTCCGGCGCAAGTATTTCGAGGCCGAGGTCGGGATCACCGGCGCCAACATGCTGATCGCCGAGACCGGCCAGTCGGTGATCGTGACCAACGAGGGCAACGGGGACCTGTCGCAGTCGCTGGCGAAGGTCCACATCGTCATCGCCTCGCTGGAGAAGATCGTGCCGACGCTCGAGGACGCCTCGACGGTGCTGCGTCTGCTGGCCCGCTCGGCCACGGGGCAGGAGATGTCGGTCTACACCACCTTCTCCTCGGGCCCCCGCCGCCCCGAGGACCCCGACGGGCCCGAGGAATACCACGTGGTCCTGCTCGACAACGGCCGCTCCGAGATGCTGGGCTCCGAGTTCCAGGACATGCTGCGCTGCATCCGCTGCGGGGCCTGCATGAACCACTGCCCGGTCTATCGCGCGGTCGGCGGGCACGCCTACGGCTGGGTCTACCCCGGGCCGATGGGGGCGGTGCTGACGCCGGCGCTGATCGGCGTCACCCAGGGCGGCAACCTGCCCAACGCCTCCACCTTCTGCGGACGCTGCGAGGAGGTGTGTCCGATGCGCATCCCGCTGCCCCGGATGATGCGCCACTGGCGCACGCGCGAGTTCGAACGCAAGCTCTCGCCCCGCGGCATGCGCCGGGGCATCGGCGCCTGGGGCTGGGCCGCGCGCCGTCCCGGCCTCTACCGCGCCGCCGCCGGCTTTGCGGCGCGGGCGCTGCGGATGCTGGGCGCGGGCTCGATCCGCAGCCTGCCGCTGGCCGGGCGCGCCTGGACGCAGACCCGCGATTTCCCCGCCCCTCAGAAGGGCGGCACCTTCCTCGCGCAATGGAACCCTGACGCCGAGGGCCGTCGCAAGGGCGCTGCGCGATGAGCGCGCGCGTCCGCATCCTCGCCAACCTCCGCCGAAAGCTGGAGGAGGGCCGCCCCGCCGCCGAGCGCGCCGAGGGCGTCGCCGCGCGCCTGCGCCTCGCCGGCGCCCAGACCGCCCCGCGCCCCGAGGCCTCGCGGCTCGAGGGCGCCGCCGCGCTCGCCCGCTTCGAGGAGAAGCTGCGCGCGGTCGACGCCTCCGTCTCCCATGTCGCGGGCCTCGAGGCCCTCCCCTCGGCCCTGGCCGAGGAGCTGCGCGCCCGCAACCTCCCCGCCGCGATCCGCATGGGCGAGGATCCCGACCTCGCCGGTCTCGACTGGTTCGGGCTCGAGGCCAGCCGCGGTCCCGGCCGGATCGAGGAGCCCGCCACGATCTCGCGCGCCGTCTGCGGCGCCGCCGAGACCGGCACGCTGGCCCTGCGCTCGGGCCCCGAGAATCCGGTGACGCTGACCTTCCTGGGCGAGACCCATTTCATCGTGCTGCGCCGGTCCGAGATCGTGCCCGGCCTCGAGGAGCTCTGGGCCCGCATCCGCCGCTCCGGCGCCCAGCCGCGCACGGTCAACCTGGTCACCGGGCCCAGCCGCTCGGCCGACATCGGCGGCGTCCTGCAGCTGGGCGCCCACGGCCCCGTCGCGGTCCACGTCTTCATCCTGGACGACTGACCCGCCCGCAGGCGCCGCGTCACGCGCAGCCCCGGTTTCGGCCTCCCGCCCGCGGCGCGTTTCCCCCTCCCCGCTCGTGGCCCCCGTCTCCCGGCCCGCCGCCCTGGCGCCATGGCGCAACGCCCCCAACCCGTCGCGAAGCGCCTGTTCTCCGGAGCCGTCTCTCGCTGATGCCGATCAGAGCGACTCGCCCGCAGGGGTCAGGGATCGCGAAGCGACCGCCGAAGGCGGCTTGTCCTTGACCCCTGCGGGCGAGTCGCTCAGGCATCAACAGCGAGAGACGGCTCCGGAG
>NZ_CAXBOD010000092.1:0-11766 GCF_963977235.1 uncultured Albimonas sp. | reverse complement strand
CAGGGATCGCGAAGCGACCCCCGCAGGGGGCCTGTCCTTGACCGGCGGGGCCGCGTCGCTCAGGCATCGCAAGCGAGAGACGGGTCCGGGGAACAGGCGCGGCCCTGTTCCCTGGTGAGTCAGGAGCCCGCCGGAGGCTCCCCCCTCCCCCGCCCGGGCGCCCCCTCACCCCACGCGCAGCGCAGCCAAGCCCGCCCGCAGGGCGCCTGCAGTCCGCTCCCTTCCGCTGCTGAAACATTCCCTCGCGCCCTCTCCACGCCTCGTGATTGGCCGCGCGGCCGCCTCTCGCCTATCCTTGCGTCCAGCACCACAGGTCGCCCGAGCCCCGAAAGGACGCGAGATGCACTTCCACCGCCGCCCCTCCTGGCACATCCCGGAGCGTGAGGTGACGCCCGAGCGCGTGTTCCTCGATCGCCGCTCGGTCCTGGCCGGACTGGGCTTTGCGGGCCTCGCGGCGGCTTCGGGGCTCGGCCTCCCGGGCCGCGCCTCCGCCCGTCCCGCGGGCGAGGCCTGGACGCCCAAGCCTCCGCTCGATCCCGCCTATGCCGACGCCGGCCGCGCCATTACGCCCGAGGCGGCGAGCGGCAGCTACAACAATTTCTATGAGTTCGGCACCCACAAGGGCATCGCCGAGGCCGCCCAGGCCCTGCCCTCCGACCCCTGGACCCTGCGGATCGAGGGGATGTGCGCCAAGGCCGGCGAGATCGGCCTCGAGGACCTGCTGGCGAAGATGCCGGTGCAGGAGCGCGTCTACCGCCACCGCTGCGTCGAGGCCTGGTCGATGGTGGTCCCCTGGATCGGCTTCCCGCTGGCAGACCTCGTGAAGTGGGCCGAGCCGACCTCGGGCGCCAGATACGTGCGCTTCGAGACGCTGGTCGACGAGGACTCGATGCCCGGCATCCGCCAGTCCTGGTATCCCTGGCCCTATGTCGAGGGCGTCACGATCGAGGAGGCCCTCAACCCCCTGCCCTTCATGGTCACCGGGGTCTACGGCAAGGTCCTTCCCAAGCAGTTCGGCGCGCCGATCCGCCTGCACCTGCCGTGGAAATACGGGTTCAAGTCGGCCAAATCGATCACCCGGATCTCCTTCACCGACACCCAGCCGGTCGGCTTCTGGGAGGAGCTGCAGGGCTCGGAGTACGGCTTCTGGGCGAACGTCAACCCCGAGGTCCCGCACCGCCGCTGGTCGCAGGCTCAGGAGCGGGTACTGGGCACCGGCGACGAGGCGCCCACGCAGCTCTACAACGGCTATGGCGCGGAGGTCGCCGGCCTCTACGCCGCGATGGACCTCGACAAGCGCGCTCTCTGGTTCTGAAGCCGCCACGCCGCCGTTTCGCGGGCGCGGCGAGGGGACTCTCGCCGCGTCGCTCACGAAACGTGGCCCCAGGGACACGGTCGACATGACCCCAGGCGGAGCGCCTCGCGCTCCGCTTTTTCGTTGATATGCAGGGAATTGCGGGTGTCAGACAGAAAAAAAGCCGGACGCGAACGTCCGGCCAAGTCCAACAGGGAGGTGCAGCCGTCACCAGGGTGCAACAGTGTCGCGCGGTGTCGGCTACAAGTCGCGATATAGGCCCGAGATTTCCGGTTAGCAAGCGCAACAAGCGTCACAAACCGTCACTCAACGCAGGTTTGCGCTGAGCGCATGGCTTCCGCGCAACAGCGAGATCCGCTCAACCGGAGAGCAAGCCGTCTTTCTCCAGCTCGTCCAGAACGAAGTCCCGGAACACCGCCACCCGCTTCGAGCGGCGCAGCTCGGTCGGGTAGACGAAGTAGACGGTGGTCGGCTCTGACTTCAGGTCGGGAGCGACGTTGACGAGGTCGGGCACGTCGCGGGCGAGGTAGTCGGGCAGCGCGCAGATCCCCAGGCCGCTGATCGCGGCGGTGTAGAGGCCGAAATAGTTGTTCACCGTCGCCCGCGCTCGGTGGGCGCCCGCATAGATCGGAGCCAGGAACGCCTCGCCCGCCTGGATCTGGGGATAGCCCGGGCTGTGGCCGACGATGCGGTGCGCGGCGAGATCGGCCGCCGTCTCGGGCGCGCCGTGCTTCTCGACATAGGCGCGCGAGGCGAAGAAGCGGATCGTGACGTCGAACAGCTTGCGCCGGATCAGGTCGGCCTGGAACGGCTCCTTCATGCGGATGGCGACGTCGGCCTCGCGCATCGGCAGGTCCATCACCGTCTCGGTCAGCACCAGGTCCACCGACAGGTCGGGATAGGCGTCGAACAGGTTCGGCAGGCGCGGGGTCATCCACATCGTGCCGAAGCCGATGGTCGAGGTCACCCGCAGCTCGCCATAGACGTCGTCCTTGGCGTCCTTGATCCGCGCCGAGGCGGTGTCGAGCATCCGCGTCATCTCGCGAGTGGCCGAGAACAGCAGCTCCCCCTGCTCGGTCAGCAGCAGGCCGCGGGCGTGGCGGTGGAACAGGGTCGCCCCCACCTCGTCCTCCAGCGCGCGGATCTGGCGGGAGACGGCCGACTGGCTCAGGTGCAGGCTCTCGCCCGCGTGGGTGAGGCTGCCCGCGTCGGCCACCGAGTGGAATATGCGCAGCTTGTCCCAGTCCATAGACGGTTCCCCCAAGAGACGATTCGGGGAGCGATATACCCCTGCCGCCTCGCGGCGGTCAAAGTTACGGTATAGCCAGAGCGCCATCGAAGCAGCCGGAGCCGTACATGTCGTCGATCGATATCCGCCCCGTTCCTCGTTCCGACGGCCGTGTCGGCCTGCGCACGGGGCGCCTGGCCGCGCTGACCGCGCTCGGGTTGGCGCTGGCCTTCGCGTTGCTGGCCGGCGTCTCGGGCCCGGCGCGGGCGCAGGACGGGCCGGTGGCGGACCTGGCCGGGCGGTTCGTGGGCATCGGTCCCGCGCGCGGCATGCAGATCGAGATCACCGACGTCGGGCGCAACCCGGCCGGCACCTTCCACGATTCGAACGGGGTCGAGGCGAGCATCGGCGGCGGCTGGAAGTCCGGCGGGCTGGAGGCGCTGCTGAACTTCCCCGGCCGGCCGGTGTTCGCGCGCCTGACGCCCTCGGCGCTCGGCCTGCAGATGGCGGTGCTGCCGCTCGACCCCGAGGGCAAGCCCCTGCGCGAGCAGGCCCGGGTGCTCGCCTTCCTGCGCGAGGGGATCGAGACGCCCGAGCAGCCGGCCCTCTATCAGGATCCGCCCAAGCGCGCGGGCTCGGAGATCGATCCCGACGTGTTCCTGGCGAGCTACCAGTTCTGGCCGCCCGAGGGCGTGGCCAACGGGTTTGACAACATCGGCCCGCGCTATCGCACCATCCTGCGGATGTTCCCGCAGATCCATGCCGACGTGCTGTGGAAGCTGTGCCAGGCGCAGACCCAGCGCGGCCTGCTGGCCGAGGCGCTGCGCGGCCAGGGCGCGGGCTGCGCCGAGATCCAGGCCACCGTCGCCCGCCTGCAGGACGGCGGCCGCTTCAGCGACTGGAAGGCGGCGGTGGATCGGGAGATCTCGCAGCTGATGCCCGCGGTGCAGTGCTCGCGCGGGTATATCGTCAAGGAGTCGGTCTGCGGGCCCGCCTCCAAGCGCGTGGCCGAGGCGGCGACCTCGCTCGAGACGCTGGCGACGGTGCTCGGCCGCTGGCGCTAAGCCGCGCCCCGGCCGCCCGAACCGCAGGATCGAAACCGGGGGATCGAAACCGGGCGATCCAAACCGAAGGGCCGGCCGCTTACTGCGGCCGGCCCTCGGCGTTTCCGGGACCCCGCTTGGCCCAGGAGTCGCCCCAGTCCAGCAGGCCGTGCAGCACGGCCCGCAGGGCGTCGCCCTTGCGGGTCAGCGCGTATTCCATGCGGCGGGCCCCGTCGCGCACGGGGCGTTTCTCGAGAATCCCGAGGTCGACCAGGCGGCGGAGCCGGTTCGAAAGGATGTTGCGCGCGACGCTGAGGTCCCGGTGAAAATCGTCGAAGCGCGACGTGCCGTTGGCGGCCGCCCAGACGATCAGCAGGGACCAGCGGTCGCCCACCTCGTCCACGGCTTTTTCCAGCGCTTCGCCGGGTTGGTCAGCCCGTATGGGCGGGCCGGGGGGGAGGTCCTCCGGGGACATTGGCGCCTCCTGATACGCTGGCGATCGGAGGGGCCCGAACTTCTGTTGCGGAGCGCTCCGATCGGGGGGGCGAAGACCGGTCGGTCGAGCGCCCATTTCACGATATATACCGTTACACGCAGCAACTTTCCATACCAATGGCTCTATTTTGCGGCAAGTCGTTCCACAGCCGCAGTCACCCGTCCGGGATCGACGTGATGGAGCATGTGGCCCACGCCCGGCAGCAGCTCGAGCCGGGCATGCGGGACGACCTGAGCCAGCGCCGCGGAATGGATCTGCGGCGAGACGATGCGGTCGGCCTCGCCGTGCAGGATCTCGAGCGGGGGGACCATCTGCGGATAGCCCTGCGACTGGCGGGCGAGGGCGCCGTCGAGCCGCTGGATGTCCTCGGTGTTGTTGCGGAAGGTCTCGGGGCGCAGCAGCAGCTCGGGCTGGAGATGGGCGAGGTAGCCCTCGGGCACAGGCTGGGGGCGGAAGATCCGCGCGGCGGCCGAGGCGCCGCCGTCGCCGTCCGCCATCAGGCGGAACACGCTCGCCCCCACCCAGGCCGCGGCCGAGGAGGTCTTGAGGGGGGTCAGCCAGTCGTCGCCGTCCGACCAGGGCATGGAGGCGCCGGCGAGTATCGCCGCGCCGCGGATCGTGGGGTCCTGCAACGCCCAGGCGGTGGCCACCGCGCCGCCCCAGGAATGGCCGACCACCACCGGACGCTCGACCCCCAGGCGCGCCGCGGCCACGCGCAGGATCGCGGTCTGCACCGCGGGACGCCAGCCCTCCTTCTCGGGCCGCTGGGACCAGCCGAGGCCGGGACGGTCGAAGGCGATCACGCGGAACCGATCGGCGAGGCGCGGGGCCAGGTCGAAGGTCATGTCGTTGAGGTTGCCCGTCGCGCCGTGGACCAGCACCACCGGAATGGCGTCGGGCGGCCCCATCTCGACATAGTGGATGCGCAGGCCGTCGGCTTCGACGAAGGACCCCACGGGCGGGTTCTGCGCCTCGATCTGCGAGGGCGAGGGGATCATCGCGCACCCCCCCGCCGAGAGGGCAAGCGCGGCGCCGCCGCCCACAAGGACGGCGCGGCGGGACGGAAAGCGGGGGGGGACATCAGAGCGCATGGTTCCCTATACGCAGGCCGGGGCGATCCGGTTTCCTGCGCGCGCGACATCGTCTCCCGCCCTATGGCGCCACCACGTGCAGCAGCGCCAGCCAGCCCGAGGCGGTGACCACCGAGAGCATCGTGGCGAGCAGCACCGTCGAGGCCGAGACCCCGGTCGCGCGCTGATACATCACCGCGAACAGATAGGCGTTGATCCCCGGCGGCATCGCGGCCGTGACCACCGCCGATTGCAGGAAGCGATCCTCGATCCCCAGGCCGTAATACCCCGCAAGGAAGGTGATCAGCGGATGCAGCAGAAGCGACAGGCCGGCCGCGAAGGCCGCCTCGCCCAGCCCGTCCTGCAGCCGGTAGCGGGTCATCGCGCCGCCCAGCGCGAACAGCGCCACCGGGATGCCGCCGCGGCCGAGCGTCTGCACCCCCTCGAACACCGGATCGGGCAGCGGCAGGCCGGTCAGGTTCACGAACAGCCCGATGGCGATGCCGATGGTCAGCGAGTTGCGGAACATCATCCGGGCGGTGGCCTTGGCGGTGGCCAGCGCCGAGCGGCCGTCGGCGCGCGCGAACTCCATCGCCACGATGCCGACCAGGTAGCAGAACGGCGCGTGGATCGAGAGGATGGCGAAGTTGGCCGACAGCGCCTCGGTCCCGTAGGCGCGCTCGGTCACCGGGATGCCGAGCAGGAGCGAGTTGGAGAACAGCGCGCAGAAGCCCACGGCCACGGCCTCGCCGGGGCGGCGGCCGAAGATCCTGCGGGCGCCGAGGTAGCCGATCCCGAAGGCGACCAGCGCGCCGCCGTAAAAGGAGATCAGCGGCGCCGCCTTGAAGTTGTCGGCGAGGTCGAGCCGCGCGACGCCCGAGAACAGCAGGCAGGGGATGGCGATCCCGGTGCAGAAGCGCAGCAGCACGTCGACGTCCGGGTCGCGCATCAGCCCCAGCCGCGAGGCGAGGTAGCCCAGTCCCACGATCACGAAGACAGGCAGGACGATCAGCAGGATCTCGAGCATCAGGCGCGGTCTTTCGAACGGACGATGCCCGGCCCCGCGCGCGCGGCGCCCCGGGTTCTTGCCGGGGCCTCCTGCGGGTGGAGGGGCGCGGACACGAAGACGGGAGAAGCGGCGCACGCGGCCCCGCCGGCTCGCCCGGCTCCCGCCGCGAGGCCCCGGGTCAGGCCCGGGGCGCCGGCGCGCGAGGGAGGGGCGAGAGCGCGGGAAAGGGCGGCCGGGCGCCGGGCGCGGGGGCCGGGGCGCGGCGCCCCCGGGGTCGTGGGTCTGGAGAGGCGGCGGCGAGCGGCCGCGGCGACGCGCGGGGGACGCGGCGCCGCCTCAGACCTCAAAGGACAGGACCATGCCGTCGAAGGCGGGGTCGACGTTGTCGGGCGTCTCCTCGCGCATCCGCTCGAAGTCGAGGTCCACGTGCATGTTGGTCAGCACCCCGCGGCGCACGCCGGAACGCGCGATCCACTCGAGCGTCTGCTCGAGGTGGGAGTGGGTGGGATGGGGCGTGTAGCGCAGGGCGTCGACCACCCAGGTGTCGGCGCCCTCGATCTCGGCCCAGGCGGCGTCCGACATCGCCGAGACGTCGGGAAGGTAGGCCAGCGGCCCCATCCGGAAGCCCAGCGCGTCGATCGAGCCGTGGCGCACCTTGAAGGGGCGGAACACGATGTCCCCCCCGTCGCCCCAGATCGTGGTCGGCCCGTCGATGGTCTTGAGGTTCAGGATCGGCGGATAGGGGCTGCCCTCGGGCTGCACGAAGGCGTAGCCGAAGCGCGAGATCAGGCTGTCCTGCGTCTCGGGATTGGCCCAGACCGGCAGGCGCTTGCGGCGGTTGAACACGATCATCCGCAGGTCGTCGAGCCCGTGGATGTGGTCGGCATGCTCATGGGTGTAGATCACCCCGTCGAGCAGGCCGACGTTCGCGTCCAGAAGCTGCTGGCGCATGTCGGGGCCGGTGTCGATCAGCACGCGGGTGATCCCCTGCCCCGGCTCCTCCCGCTCGACCAGCATGGCGCAGCGGCGGCGTCGGTTCTTCGGGTTCGTCGGATCGCAGGCGCCCCAGACGTCGCCCAGCCGCGGCACCCCGCCCGAGGAGCCGCAGCCCAGGATGGTGAAGCGCAGGTCTGCCATGGTCAGGCGGCCTCGGAGTCGAGATTGCGGCGCGACCACTCGGCCGCCTTGACGAACAGGCGGTCGAAGTTGGCGGAGGTGGCGGCGGCGAACTCGGCCGGGGTCAGGCCGAACACCTCAGCGCCCACCTGCGCGGTCATCGCGGTGTAGGCGGGCTCGTTGCGCTTGCCGCGCTTGGGCTTGGGGGCGAGGTAGGGGCTGTCGGTCTCGACCAGGATCCGGTCGAGCGGCGCGGCCGCGAAGATGTCGCGCAGCTCCTGGCTCTTGGGGAAGGTCGCGATGCCCGACATCGAGAGGCAAAAGCCGAGCGCCAGCATCTCCTCGGCCAGTTTCGCCGAGGAGGAGAAGCAGTGCATCACGCACGCGAAGGCGCCCGCGGCGCGCTCCTCGGTCAGGATGCGGGCCATGTCCTCGTCCGCGTCGCGGCTGTGGATGATCAGCGGCAGGCCGGTGCGGCGCGCGGCCTCGCAGTGCAGGCGCAGGCTCTCCTGCTGCACGGCCGCGGTCTGCGCGGAATAGTGGTAGTCGAGCCCCGTCTCCCCGATCCCCACCATCTTGGGATGGCGGGCGATCGCCTCCAGCGCCTCGAGCGTCGGCACGGGCTCCTCGTGGACATGGAGCGGGTGCAGGCCGCAGGCGTAGAGGACGGGCGCATGGGCCTCGGCGATGGCGCGCACGCGCGGCTCGGCGCCCAGCGTGGTGGCGATCGAGACCATCCGGGTCACCCCGGCCGCAAGCGCGCGCGCGACGACATCGTCAAGCTCGCCCTCGAAGGTGGGGAAGTCCAGGTGGCAATGGCTGTCGACGAGCGCGGGGGGCAATAGCGGCTCCGGGATTGTCGGTCAGGCGGGCGGAGGGCCCTGTAGCGCGGCGGCCCGGCGGGCGCAGGCGTCGAGCGCGGAGAAGGTATCGAGGATGATCCGGTCGGGGTCAAGGTTGACCGCGCGCGCCCGGGCGGCGCGCGCGGGGATCTCCTGGGCGGCCTCGGCCCAGACCCGCGCCTGCCCCGCATGGGCCGAGAGGCGGGCGGCAAGCTCGGCTTCGCCGGGCGCGGCCTCGGGGGTCATCGCCTTCCCTGCCCCGGCGCGCGCGAGGCGGGCGAGCAGCAGTTCGACCAGCCGCAGCGAGGCGTCGAGGCGCGGGGCGTTGTCGCGCCCGGTCACAGTCGCGGCCCAGTCGTGGAAATCGGCCCGGTTCATCCCCGGCGCGCCCGAGGCCATGCGCACCAGCCGCGCATAAAGCTTCGGGCCCCCTTCGGCCGCCAGCCGCAGCGCCTCGCCCGCCGAGCCGCCCGAAAGCGCGTGCAGCGCCTCGGCCGAGGCGCCGAGCTCGGGCGCCTCCTCGCCCTCGGCCTCCTTCGCCTGGGTCACGGCCGCGGCGAGGTCGGGGGGCGAGAGCGGGCGCAGCACCAGCGTGCGGCAGCGCGAGCGGATGGTGGGCAGAATGCGCGAGGGCTGGTGGCAGACCAGCAGGAACATCGAGCGGGCGGGCGGCTCCTCGACCAGTTTCAGCAGCGCGTTGGCCGATTGCGCGTTCATCTCGTCCACGCAGTCGACCACGGCGATGCGCCAGCCGCCGTCGGCGGCGGTGTTGGCGAAAAGCTCGCGCAGGGCGCGGGCGTCCTCGGCGGCGATCTGGGTCTTCAGGCGTTTGGTCTTGTCGTCCCAGGGGCGGCGCAGCAGGCGCACCCGCCCCTCCGAAAGCGCCTGGACCCTGCGGAACACGGGATCCTGCGGGTCCATGTCGAGGCTTTCGGGAGGGCCTGGCTCGGAGGGCGCCTCGCCGAACAGGCCGCCCCCCTGCCCCGGCGCGGGCGCGGCCAGCATGGCGCGCGCCATCCGCCAGGCGAGCGTCGCCTTGCCCACCCCGCGCGGGCCGGTCAGCAGCCAGGCGTGGTGCATGCGGCCGGCGGCCCAGGCGTCGAGAAAGGCGCTCTCGGCCGCCTCCTGACCGAACAGGCGCAGGGTCGCGCGCGGGTGCGGCGCGCCCTCGACACGGTCGGGCTCGGGCGGGGCGGTCTCGGCTTCGGGGACGTAGGGGGCGCGGGCCATGGGCGGAGTTCTAGGCCCGCGCAAGCCGTTCGGCCAGCGCCGCGCGGACGCGGGCGAAGACGGCGTCGGGCGCTCCGGCCGCGTCGATCAGGCGGCAGCGGTCGGGGAAGCGCGCGGCAAGCGCCCGGAAGCGGTCGCGCACCTGGCGGTGGAAGTCGAGGCCCAGACGCTCGAATCGCAGCTCCTCGCCGCCGCGGGCGACGCCGCGGGTCAGGCCGACCGCGGGGTCGAGGTCGAAGATCAGGGTCAGGTCCGGCTCGATGCCGATCACCAGCGCATGCAGCGCATCGGCCATGGCGAGATCGGGAGCGGGCAGCGCGTCGTCGCCGCCCGCCTGCCCCGCAGCTTCGCGGGCCGCGCCCTGGTAGACGCGGGTGGAATCGGCGAAGCGGTCGCACAGCACCACCGCGCCGCGGGCGAGCGCGGGCAGGATCGTGCGCTCGACATGGTCGCGGCGGGCGGCGTTGAACAGCAGCAGCTCGGAGACCGGAGACCAGCGCCCGCCCTCGCCCTCGAGCACCAGGCGGCGGATCTCCTCGGCGCCCGGCGCGCCGCCGGGCTCGCGGGTCACGACCACGTCGCGGCCCTCGGACCGCAGCGCCTCGGCCAGGCGACGGAGCTGGGTGGACTTTCCCGCGCCGTCGCCGCCCTCGAAGCTGACGAAGAGGCCGCGGGATTCCGCAGGCTTTGTCAAGGTCATGCGCCCGGGTCCGACCGGCGCGCCCCGGGCCGGGGCCTCGCGCGGCGCGCCCGGTGCGCGAGGCCCGCCCGGTGCGCGAGGCCCGGAGCGACGCGCGCGCCCTGTCCGCGCGGCGGGGCCGAACGCCCGGCCTCAGCCGCCGGCATTCGTCGCCTCCGCAGGGGCGCCGGAGGGGATCTCGCCCTCGCCCATCACGGTGACCATGGCCTTGCGCGCCAGCAGGCCGGCGGCGGCCTGCAGGCGGGTCAGGTAACCGCCCTTGGGCACGTCTTCGGCGGCGATCACGGGGATGGTGATGGCGGGGATCTCGGGCGCCTCGACCACCAGCTCGGCGACCTGCTGGCCGCGGGTCACCGGCGCCTCGATCGGGCCCTGATAGCGCAGCGTGGCCGACAGCGCGTCAGTCGCGGCGAAGGGGATCGTGGCCAGCGCGTCCTTCTCGACCGTCAGGCGCACGCTGGACTTGGCGCCCAGCCAGACCTCGGCGGCGCCCAGATCCTGGCCGGCGCTGTAGAGCGTGATGTTGCGGAACTCGCGGAACGCCCAGTTGACGATCCGCTCGCTCTCCTGCGCGCGGGCCGAGGTGCTGTCGAGCCCGCCAATCATGAACACCACCCGCCGGCCGTCCTGCACCGCCGAGCCGACGAGGCCGTAGCCCGCCTCCTCGGTGTGGCCGGTCTTCAGGCCGTCGGCGCCGAGGTTGGCGTAGAGCAGCGGGTTGCGGTTGCGCTGGGCGACGTCGTTCCACTCGAAGTCGGTTTCGGCGAAGTACTGGTAGAACTCCGGGTGCTCGGCGATCATCCGCTTGGCGAGGTAGACAAGGTCGCGCGGGGTCATCGAGTTGTCGGGGTCCGGCCAGCCGGTGGCGTTGCCGAAGGTCGAGTGCATGCCCAGCTCGCGCGCGCGGTCGGTCATGCGGCGCGCGAAGGCCTCCTCCGAGCCCGCCAGCCCCTCGGCCAGCACGATGCAGGCGTCGTTGCCCGAGAGCACGATGACGCCGCGGATCAGGTCCTCGATCGAGACGCGCTCGCCGACCTTCACGAACATCTTCGAGCCGCCCATCCGCCAGGCCTTCTCGGACACGAGGAAGGTGTCGTCGAGCTTCAGGCGGCCCTCTTCCAGCGCCTCGAAGACCATGGTCAGGGTCATCAGCTTGAGCATCGAGGCCGGCGGCGTGGGCTGGTCGGGGTTCTTGGACAGCAGCACTGCGCCGGTGTCCATGTCGATCACCAGCCCCTCGCGGGCGGCGATGTCGAGCTCGGCGGCCTCGGCGCGGGGGGGCAGCGCGAGCGCCAGCGAAAGCGAGAGCGCCGCAAGGGCGCGAAGACCGGGACGGCGGGTCATGCGGGGTCGGTTCCTCCGGCTTGCGGGGCGGGGGCGGCCGCGACGGGGCGCGAGGGCGGCCGCGGGCTGGAGACGGGAGCGCCGGCCGCGGCGGGACGCGCGGCGGGCGTGAGCGAGGCGGCGCCAGAGGGCGCGGCGGCGGGCGTCGCGGGCGCGCCAGAGCCGGCCTCGGCCAGCGGACGCGAGGGCGGCGCCCCTGCGGCGAGCGGCGCGCCAGGGATCGAGGGCGGCGCGGGCGAGGCCTCGGGCGCGGCGCTGGGGGCCGATTTCGGCCCCGTCGCCGGTTGCGAGGGCGGGCGGGCCGCGGTCGCGAGGGGGGCCGTCTGCGGCGCGGGATCGGCGGCGGCCGGCGCGGGGCGCGCGGCGGGCGCGG
>NZ_CAXBOD010000091.1:0-12148 GCF_963977235.1 uncultured Albimonas sp. | reverse complement strand
CATCGGCGGCCTGCGCCGTCGCGCTGTCATCGGCGGCCTGCGCCGTCGCGCTGTCGGCAGCGGCCTGCGCCGTCGCGCTGGCGTCTCCGGACTGGGCCTGCGCGTCGCCCGTCTGGGCCCGCGGTCCCTGCGGCGCGGGCGCGGCGGCCAGCGCGATCGCCAGCAGCCCTCCCCCCGCCAACCGTGCGAGCGTCCCGCGCAGAGCGGTCGTGTCCCACATCTCCAAGCCCTCTCCCAAACCCCTCGTCGCACGGGCGGCGCGCCCCGGCGGAGGCTCGCCGGCGCCGCGGGCGCGGCTCCCCCCGACAGGGCCGGAGGGACTCGACCCTGCGACATGTTAACCGTCAGCCGCGCGGCGCACATCCCTTATTTGCGAGAGACTTCGCGACCGGCCGACGTTCTTGCGCGCCGCGGTCTCGCCCTCTGGCGCCGCCCCCGCCAGGCCTCTCGACCGCGCCCGGAACGCGACGCCCGGCGGCGAATTGCGCGCGTCACTTGTTATTCGCGCGAACGCGACTAGCCGGTCGGATGACGCTTGGATAAGGTCCGCGACGTGGACAGGGGACGAGACGCGGCGCCCGGGATCCGGAGTCCGGCGCGGCCAGTCCCGGGAGGGGGGCGAACGATGCGACACGCACGAACTGACAGCGAAAACCTCTCGACCGGCCGTCGCGGCCCGCTCTGGGGCCTGCGAGCCTGGGCCGGGGCGCTTGCCGCGCTGACGCTGCTCGGCCTGCTCTCGGCCGCCCAGGCGCAGGAGGCCGCGGCTCCCGCCCTGCCCGATCCGCTGACCCCGGAGGCCGCCCGGGCGCTCGTCGCCGGGCTGTCCGACCAGGAGGTCCGCGGCCTGCTGCTCGAGCGGCTCGACGCGGTCGCCCAGGCGGAAGCCGCCGCCGAGGCCGCGCCCGAGGCCGGGCTCGACGACGCCGCCGCCGCGGTGGGCGCGCATCTCGTCGACCAGGTGCTGAACATCGGCGAGCGCTTTGCGGCGCTCGGGCGCACGCTCGCCGCCTTCGGGGCCGAGGGCGGCGTCGGCGGGGCGCTGCTGCTGCTGGCGATGACCGCGCTCGCCGCCGCGGCGGGCTTCGCGCTGAACCTCGCCCTGCGGCGCCTCGCCGGCCGCGCCTGGAGCGAGCCCGCGCTGCGCGTGCCCGACACGCGTCCGGCGCCCGCGCGCACCCTTCCGACCGTGGCGCCGACCGACCCCACGCTGCAGGCGGCCCCGGCGACCCCGCCGGAGGCGGGTCCCGCGGCTGCGCCCGAAACCGCGCCCGCGCTCGAAACCGCGCCGGCGCCCGCCACCGCCGCCGAGGCGGCGCCCGAGCTTGCGGCGGCGCCCGTCGCCCCGCAGGCGCCGGCGATGGTGATCTCGTCCTCCCGGCGCATGCACATCGCGCTGCGCCGCTTTGCGATCGCGGTGCTGGGGGTCCTCGGCTTCGCCATCGGCGCGGGTCTCGTGCTGCGCATCGGCTTCCCGGTCGTCTTCGAAACGCCGCTGCCCCGCGCCCTGGCGTGGGAGATCCTTTATGCGCTGGGGATCTCGGTGCCGCTGTTCGCCGCCTGCCTGACGCTCGCCCTCTCGCCCGATCGGCCAGAGCTGCGCCTGCTGTCGGCCAATGACGTCGACGCGCGCCGCGCCTGGCGGGGGTACTTCGGGCTCGCGGTGCTGCTGGCCGTGCTCTCGCGCCTCTCGGCGCTGATGGTGCTGGCCGGCGAGGATCCGGCCGACGGCTGGTTCTTCTGGCTGGGCCTGATCTTCGTGATCGCCGCGGTGACCTTCACCTGGCGCGAGCGCGACACCCTCTCGTCGATCATGACCGCCCCCGGGCAGACGGCGGAGCCCGGCTCCTGGCCCCATGTCTGGCCGCGGCTGGCGATCGTGCTGATCGTGGGCCAGTGGCTGGTGGCCGAGCTGATCCTGGTGCTCGGCGCGCCGGGCACGCTGGGCGGGCAGGCGCGGCTCGGCGTGGCGCTGGTGCTGGTGGTGCCGGCCATCGACAGCCTGATCCGCGCCGCGGCCCTGCGCCTGGCGCCGGGGGCCACCGGCTCGGGCCAGGCGGCGCAGGCCGCGGGCGGCCGGGTGGCGCGGGCCTACCTGCGCATGGGCCGGGTGTTCGTCTACGTGGCGCTGATCCTGCTGCTGGCCAAGCTGTGGGGCCTCAACCTCTTCGGCCTCGCAGCGGGGGGCGTGGGGGCGGGCGTCGCGGCGGGCGCGATGCGCTTCGTGACCTTCGCCGCCGTCGGCTACATCATTTTCGAGCTGATCAACATCCAGTTCCTCACCCGCCTCAGCCGCGAGGCCACCGGCGACGCGGCAGAGCCCGGGGGCGTCGACGCCGAGGGCGGCGGCGCCTCCGCCTCGCGGCTGGCGACCGTGCTGCCGCTGATGCGCTGGGCGGCGCTGTCCTTCGTGGCGGTGTTCACGGTGATGCTGGCGCTCAGCCAGGCGGGCGTCGACATCGCGCCCCTGATCGCGGGCGCCTCGGTCTTCGGCCTCGCCATCGGCTTCGGCGCGCAGAAGCTGGTCTCGGACGTGGTCTCGGGCCTGTTCTTCCTGGTCGACGACGCCTTCCGCACCGGAGAATTCATCGACGTCGGCGGCACCATGGGCGCGGTCGAGAAGATCTCGGTCCGCTCGGTCCAGCTGCGCCACCACCTGGGCGCGGTGCACACGATCCCCTATGGCGACATCTCCAAGGTCACCAACTACAGCCGCGACTGGGTGATCATGAAGCTGCGCTTCACCGTGCCCTTCGGCACCGACCCCAACAAGATCAAGAAGATCTTCAAGAAGATCGGCCAGGAAATGCTCGAGGTCCCCGAGTTCAAGGAGGATTTCATCGAGCCGTTCAAGAGCCAGGGCGTGCTGGAATTCGACGACGTCGGCATCGTGGTCCGGGGCAAGTTCATGGCCCGCCCCGGCCGCCAGTTCGTCCTGCGCAAGGAGATCTTCAACCGCGTCAACAAGGCCTTCGACGAGGCGGGCATCGAGTTCGCCCGCCGCGAGGTCCGCGTGCGCGTCACCGACGACGAGGGCGAGGAGATCCCCGCCGACTCGCCCAGAGGCCAGGCCGCCCTGGGCGCGGCCGCTCATGCCGTCGAGCAACAGTCCGGGGGCGGCGCGCCCGCCGACTCCCGCTGAGTTTCCGGTCCGGCCGCGCTGGCGGCCGGACCGGCGCAGGGGCGTATCCGGGGGGATGCGCCCCGCCCCTCCCGAACACACACCCGCGTCGGCGACCGCCGGCCCGGACCAGACCACCGGAGACCCCGCCTTGGCCGATCCGACCCCCGACGCCGCCTTTGCCGATACGCAGGGCGTCGTGTTGCAGCACATTCCCTACTTCGTGACGCCCCCCGACCAGATGGACCAGATGCTGGTGGTCGTCGCCGGCTTCCTGCTGGCGGTGGTCGTCGGCATCGGCCTGATCTACTTCAACCTGCACGCGCTGCCCGAGCGGATGGCCCATCGCGCCAGCCACACCCAGTTCCAGCTGGTCGGCATCATGGCGCTGCTGGCGCTGTTCACCCACAACTCGGTGTTCTGGGTCGGCGCGCTGCTGCTCGCCGCGCTGAACGTGCCCGACTTCCTCTCGCCGTTGAACAAGATCGCCGACGCCCTGACCTCGGCGGCCGCGCGCCTCGACCCCAAGGGGCAGGCGCCCGAAGCGCCCGAGACCGCCGCGCCCGCCTGGTCGGCCGCGCCCACGGCGTCGGAGCCTGCCGCCTCGAGGGCTCCGGCCCAGCCGGAGCCGGACGCCGCCGCGATCTCCACTCCCGCGCGGGAGGACCGCAATGTTTGAGCTGATGTTCTGCTCCAGCGTCACGATCCTGCCGGACTACCTGTTCCGCCGCTATGTGCAGGGCAAGCGCTTCGGGCGCGAGATCACCCTGTTCTCGGTGTGGTACGAGCTGCGCTGGGGCCTGACGCTGTGCGTGCTGCTGACGGTCTCGCTGATCACGCTGGTGTTCTACTTCCACCCGTCCTCGACCAACGTGACCTCGATGTTCCGCACCGTGACCATCCTGCCCGAGCGGATCGGCCGCGTCTCGGAGGTCTATGTCGATCTCTCGGACCGGGTCGAGGAGGGGCAGCCGCTGTTCAAGCTCGACGACACCGCCCAGCAGGCGGCGGCGGCGACCGCGCGCAGCCGGCTGGCCGAGCTCGACGCCAACGCGCAGCTGGCGCAGGCCCAGATCGCGGCCGCCCAGGCCCAGCTCGACGCCGCCAACAGCGACCTGAACCTCGCCAACATCGAGTATCAGCGCAACGTCGAGCTCAACCAGCGCAACCCCAATGTGGTCGCCCAGCGCGAGCTCGACCGGCTCCAGGCCCGGGTCGAGAGCGCCAAGGGCCAGGTCGACGCCGCCGGGGCGCAGCTCGACACCGCGCAGAAGACCCTGTCGGTGCAGATCCCCGCGCAGAAGGCCTCGGCCCAGGCCCAGCTCGACGAGGCGCAGGTCCAGATCGACAAGTCGACCGTCACCGCCGGCACCGCCGGCCGGCTCGAGCAGTTCACCCTGCGCCCCGGCGATCTGGTCAACCCGATGATCCGCACCGCCGGCCTGCTGGTCCCCGAGGGGGCCGGGCGCAACCAGTTCGTGGCGGGCTTCGACCAGATCTCGGCCGAGGTGCTCGAGGTCGGCATGATCGGCGAGATCACCTGCCCCTCGCGCCCCATGGACGTGATCCCGGTCTATGTGACCGAGGTGCAGGACGTGTTCGCCTCGGGCCAGTTCCGCCCGTCCGACAACCTCGCCGACGTGACGTCGATGAACGCGCCGGGCACGGTGATCGTGTTCATGGCCCCGATCTTCCAGGGCGACCTGGGCAAGATCACGCTGGGCAGCCGCTGCGTGGCCAACGCCTACACCTCGAACGAGAAGAAGCTCGAGGATCCCGACATCTCGACCGCGGCCTACCTGTTCTATCACGTGGTCGACACGGTCGGGATCATCCACGCCGCGATCCTGCGCGCGCAGACCCTGCTTCTGCCGGTCCGCACGCTGGTGCTGGGCGGTCACTGACCGCGCTTGCGCGGCCGCGGGGACCGGAAGGGCCGGCCCCGCGGCGCGCCCCCTGGGGGGAGACGAACGATGAACAGACGACAGATGCTGGCCGCAACGGCCGCCGTCACGCTCGCGCTCGGCGCGGCGCTGACCCCCGCCGCCCCCGCCCGGGCGCAGAGCCTGCCCGAGCTCGAGGCCCAGGCCGACCGGACCATGGAGCGTCTGCTCGCCACCCAGCCGGTGACGCAGGAGATGTTCGACAGCGCCGCCGGCCTGCTGATCTTCCCCGAGATCGTGAAGGGCGGCCTGCTGATCGGCGGCTCCACCGGCAAGGGCCTGCTGCGGGTCGACGGCGAGACGGCGGGCGTCTATCGCTCGGCCGCGGTCAGCTACGGGCTGCAGGCCGGGATCCAGCGCTTCGGCTACGTGATGGTGTTCATGACCGAGAGCTCGCTGTCCTATCTCGACGACAGCGACGGCTGGGAGGTCGGGGTCGGCCCCTCGGTCGTCTACGCCGACGACGCGATGCTGGCGGGCCGCCTGTCGACGACCACCTACCAGGACGGGGTCTACGTGTTCTTCGTCGACCAGCGCGGCTTCTTCGCCGGCGCCGGGATCGAGGGCACCAAGATCACCCGCATCGCGGAGTGACCCGCCCGAGGCGGCGCCGATCCAGGCGCCGCCGCCCGCCTCACCCCTCGCGGCCGGGCTCGTCGGGGTTGCTGGAGAAGAGGGCGAGCTTGTTGCCCTGGGGATCGCGGAGATAGCCCACGTAGAAGCGCGGCCCGTAGGCCGCGCGGAACCCCGGCCGCCCCTCGTCGGTCCCGCCGGCGAGCAGCGCGGCGGCGTGAAGCTCGCGGACCTGGCGCTGGTTCCGCGCCTCGAACGCCACCATGGCGCCGTTGCCGGCCGAGGCCGGAGCGCCGTCGAAGGTCGGCTTGACGTAGAAGTCCGGCGGCGCCTGCGACGCGCCCGGTTGCGCGGGCAGCGCAAAGCTCAGGCCCTCGGGCCCCTCCGCAAGCGAATAGCCAAGGGCCGGCAGGATCGCGGCGTAGAACCGTTTCGCGCGCGCGATGTCGTCGGCGCCGACGGTGACGTAGGCGATCATGGTCGGCGCGCCTTTCGGGAGGCATGGCCCGCCGCCGCGGCGGCCCAGGGGGTGCGGGGCCGCAGGGCCCCAGGTTCGCGCGACATCCCCGCGGCGCGGGCGCGCCCTCGACCGAGGCGGACGGGCCCGGGCCGACCTGTGATCGGCCCGGGCGCGCCGGATACGCTCAGTAGGCGTCGCAGACGCCGTCGCCGTTGTTGTCCACGCAGGTGTTGTCGGGATCGTCCGAGTTGGCGATGGCCGCGCCGACGCCGAGCCCGATGACCCCGCCGACCAGCGCGCCCGCCAGTCCGTCGTTGTCGTCGTCGTCGTAATAGACCCGCCCGCCCGGGCGATAGCCGCGATAGGACGGTCTGCCCCGGTTCACCACGATGTTGTTGTTGCTGCGGTTGTTCACGCTGGGGCTGTGACGCCCCAGGCTCGGCTTGCGAACCGGCGCGCCGCCGCGCACGCCGCCCCCGGGCCGACCGCCCTTCTTGGCCACGACCATGTCCGCCTCGCCCGCAAGCGGCGCCTCGGCCAGCCCCGGGATCGTCAGAGGCGTCGAGAAGCCCGCGCCCGCGCCCGCGCCGATGTCAGCGCCTGCGCCTGCGTCCGGGCGCGCCGGCGCGCCGTCGAACGAGGCCGCCGCCGCCGCGCTCGCGACAAGGCAGGCGGCCGTGGCGGAGATCACCAGGCGTCTCATTCTTCGGCCTTCAGGTCATAGTCGGTGCGGATGCCCTCCCACTGCTCCAGCATCGCCGGGCAGTCGATGTCGGCCGCGGCCACGGCCGAGCCGTAGCCCACCCCCGTCGCATACAGGAAGGCGATGTCGGAGCCGACGTCCTGCAGGATCAGGTCGAACAGGTGGTGGGCCTCTTCCTTGAAGGTCGGTCGGTCGTCCTCGGCGGTGCAGGCGTAGGCGTTGCCGATGGCCAGGGCCAGCCCGCGCACCTTGTCGGCCATGGCGTCCTTGTCCCCGGCCTCGGTCTGGGCCTGGGCCGCCGCCGTGCAGGCCATCAGCCCCCCGACCACGATCGCGATGGTTCGCTTCATCTGCTCTCACTCCCCTTGGGTCGCGCGACGCGCCCGGACAGCAGAGCATAGCCCCTCGCGCCCCTACGGCAAATGAACCCTGCCGGAACGCGCGCAGCGCCCGACAGCCAACCGGGGCCGCGGACAGGAGGCCAGCGGCCAGGACCGCCAGGGAGACGCCGCGAGGGCGTTCCCGGGACCGGCCGGCGACCCCGCCCCGTCCCCTCAGCGCGCGGCGGAGGCGGTCTTCGCGGCGGCGGCGGGGGCCGAACCGTTCCCCGGAAGCTCTATGTTAATCTCGAGGGTCGAGAAGTCGTCCCCCCGCTCGACCCGGATGTCGACGCTGTCGCGCGCCACCTTCATGTGGCGCTGGATCACCTCGATGATCTCGCGCTGGATGATCGGCAGCACGTCGGGGCCGGCGCGCCCGGTGCGCTCATGGGCCAGCAGGATCGACAGCCGCTCCTTGGCGGTGTCGGCCGTGTTGTCCTGCGGCTTGCGGCGGAAAAATCCGAACATGCTCATGCCGGGCGCCCCAGGATCCGCTGGAACAGGCCCCGGCGCTCGGGCTGGACCCGCATCTCGAGCTGCTCGCCGACCAGGCGCGAGACCGCGTCCGAATAGGCCTTGGCGGCCGTCGACTTGTCGTCGAACACCACCGGCGTGCCGACGTTCGAGGCGCGCAGGACCGCGGGGCTTTCGGGGATGATGCCCAGAAGCGGGATCGAGAGGATCTCCTCGACGTCCTCGATCTTCATCATCTCGCCGCGCGCGACCCGGCCCTCGTCGAAGCGGGTCAGCAGGAGGTGCGGCTTGACCGGCTCCTCGCCCTGCTCGGCGCGACGGGTCTTGGAGCTGAGCAGCCCGATCACCCGGTCGCTGTCGCGCACCGAGGAGACCTCGGGGTTGGTGACCACGATCGCCTCGTCGGCGAAATACATCGCCAGATGCGCGCCGCGCTCGATCCCCGCGGGGCTGTCGCACAGGATGTAGTCGAAATCCTGCGAGAGTTCCTCGAGCACCTTGCCCACGCCCTCGAGCGTCAGCGCATCCTTGTCGCGCGTCTGCGAGGCCGCGAGGATCGAGAGGTTCTCGAGCCGCCGGTCGGTGATCAGCGCCTGCTTCAGCCGCGCCTCGCCCTGGATGACGTTGATGAAGTCGAAGACGACCCGCCGCTCGCACCCCATGATGACGTCGAGGTTGCGCAGGCCCACGTCGAAATCGATGACGACGGTCTTGTGCCCGCGCATCGCAAGGCCGGCGCCGATGGCGGCGGTGGACGTCGTCTTGCCGACGCCGCCCTTGCCGGAAGTCACAACTGTGATCTTGGCCACGCTGGTCCTCTCTCTCGGTTGCGTCATTTGAGGCCGACGATGCGCAGGGCGTCGTCTTCCAGGAAGGCTTGAACGGGCTGCTGGGCGAAGGCATCGCCCATCTCCTCGCTCGTCTTGTAGAGGCCGGCGATGGCGATCAGCTCGGCCTCGAGGCTCTGGCAGAAGATCCGGGCGGTCTCGTCGCCGTGCACGCCCGCCAGCGCCCGGCCGCGCAGGCGGCCGTAGATGTGGACGTTGCCATGGGCGATGATCTCGGCGCCCGAGCTGACCGAGCCGACCACCACCACGTCGCCCCGCTCGGCATAGATCCGCTGCCCCGAACGCACCGGCTCGGTCACCAGCACGGTGGTCGAGACCGGGGCTTCGGGCTCGGGTTCGGGGGCGGCGGCGGCGGCCTCGGCGGGCTTGCGCGGCAGGGCCGCGTCGCGTCCGCCCTGCAGGGCGGTCAGCCCGGCCTTTGCGGCGGCGGCCTTCTGGCGATCGGTGGCGTTCTGCACGGCGAAGGGAATCATGCCCCGCGTCCGCAGCCCGCGCAGCAGCTCCGCCACGTCCTCCTGCGCGTCGAGACCCTCGGCCTCGGCGAGGTCGAGGATCAGCGGCGCGTCCGAGAAGAAGCCCGGCGACTGCCGCAGCAGGTCGTCGAGCGCCGCGAGATAGTCGGCGCCGGGCCGGCCGCCGACCGGCAGGGCCACGGCGGTGAGGAATCTTCCGCGCACCTGCAGGCGCTTCGTCGCGACGGATGCCTCCACCGCGCCGGCCTGCGCACTTGTCGATTGCACTTTCGAACCTGCTTCACTGCTCCGGCATCCTGGACGGATGCTCTTGTGTTCGACCTCTACCCGTTCCGCGGGCGGTCCGCCACCCTCCGACGCAGGCCCCCGCTCCGGTGGTTGAGAAGCCGACCCGCGCCGTGGATTTGGCGCGGATCCCTCCGCCGGAGCGAGGGGCGCAGACAGCGCGAAAAGCGGCGGACCGGGAGCGACGCGCGCCGCGAACCGGACGGGGCGACCCGCCGAAAACCGGGCCGCCCCGCCTTCGTCAGCTGGTCCCGCCTAGCGCCGCGCGCCGGCCGTCGAGCCGCCGTCCACCTGATAGGTTCCGCCGGTGCAGAAGCTGGCCTCGTCCGACAGCAGCCAGCAGACCAGCGCCGCGACCTCCTCGGGCTCGCCATAGCGGCCGAGCGGAATCGCGGCCTTCAGGGCGGCGGCGGCGCGCTCGGGGTCGCCGCGGCCGTAGCCGTCCTCCAGCGCGTGGATCATCCGCGTGTCGATGGGCGCGGGGTGGACCGTGTTCACCCGGATGCCGTGGGCCGAGCCCTCGAGCGCGGCGGTGCGCATCAGCCCGATCACCGCGTGCTTGGAGGTCGTGTAGCGCGCCAGCCCCGTCGCCCCCCGCAGCCCCGCCGTCGAGGAGGTGATCACGACCGCGCCGCCGGTCTTCTTCATCGCCGGGAACAGTGCGGCCAGCCCCACATAGGGCCCGCGCACGTTCACCCGCATCACCTCGTCGAAGTCCGCGATATCGCCGTCCTCGAGCGCCGCCACAGGCCCCTCGATCCCGGCGTTGAGAAAGGCGCAGTCGATGCGCCCGTGGGCGACGAGGCCCTTGTCGACGGCCGCCTGCATGACGCTGGGCTCGGCCACGTCGCCGGGCGCGATCTCGGCGCCGCCCAGCTCCTCGGCCAGCGCCTTCAGCGGGGCCTCGTCGCGGTCCTGAAGGACCAGCCTGGCGCCCTCGGCGGCCATGCGGCGCGCGGTGACGGCGCCGATGCCGCCGGTGGCGCCGGTGATCAGCGCGATCTTGCCCTCGAAACGAGCCATGGTCTTCCTCCCGCCCGGATCCGGCCGGGCGCCGGCCCGGCGCGGCCGGGCGTTCTAGGTTTTTTTGTGCGCCCGCGCGCCCTGTGAGGAACGCGCGGGTCCTGATCTTCCGGCCCCTTCGCGGCGCGCGGCGGGCCCGGCGAGTCTCAGCCCGCCCGTTTCCAAACCTGCAGCGGGGCGCCGCCGTCGGGCCCGGGCGCGGTCCCCGGCACGATCTCGCCGGCGGCGCCCACGGGCTCCTGCGCGCCGTCGGTCAGCCAGGCGATGGCGTCCGCGTCGTCGCCGGGCACGATGGCGACCGTGCGCGCGCCCTGGGCGGTGCGCGCCACGATCACCCCGTTCCGCGGGGCGCCGTCGCGCGCATAGAACACCGTGTAGGTCTCGACCGTGGCGGGGCCGGCGTAATCCTCGACCAGCTCGGGAACCGGATCGCGCAGGGCGTCGGCGTCGGCCTGGTGGTCGAACTCGGCCGGAAAGCTCGCGCCCGGGATCGGCTCGCGCCCCAGCACGACGGTGCAGCTGTAGGTCGCGTGCCCGCCGTTGGCGAAGACCAGGCCCAGCTTGGCGCCCTCGCGGATCCGGCCCGCCATCGCCGCGATCGCATGGCTCATCACGTTGCCGATCGGCCCGCCGCCGAAGGTCAGCCCGCCATAGACGGTGGCGGGCTTGTCGGCCGGCCAACCCAGCACGCGGCGCGCCATCTTCGGCACGCAGGGGAAGCACGAATACAGCTCCACCGCGTCCAGATCCTCCGCCGCCACCCGGTTCTTCTCCAGCGTCTTGCGGATCGAGACCTCGATCGTCGCCGTGCGGTCGTAGCGGTCGCGCCTGAGGATGTCGGCGTCCTCCTGCGCCCGCGCCGCCAGCCCGACATGGACCAGCCGCTCCTCGGGGATCCCCGCCTCGCGGGCGGCCGCGAGGCTCGCCACCAGGAACCCGGCCCCCTGGTTCACCGAGCCGTTGGCCACCATCAGCTTGGAATAGGGGAACGCGATCGGCCGGTTCCCGCCGTCGGGCGAGAGGATCGCCTCCGGCTCCAGTGGTTTGCGCAGCCAGGCGTCGGGGTTCTCGGCCGCCACCTTGGACATCAGCGACCAGATCAGCGCGCTCTCGTCCTGGCCTTCTTCCAGGCTCTGCCCCCAGGCCGCCCGGCAGCCGTTTTCGTAGAGCGGATAGACGTCCACCGGCGCCGTCAGCCCGTACCGCGCCCGCAGCATCCCCTTCGAGCGTCGCTCGGAGCTTGCGCGCGAGGCGTTGGCCTCGCCGCCGCCGGACGCCGCCGCCCGCCGCGCCGCGGTTCGCAGCGCCTCGCCCCCGGTAACGGCGGCCACCTCGACCTCGCCCGCGCCGATCAGGTTGCAGGCCTCGGCCAGCAGCGTCACCGGCCCGTCGCCCATCGGCCCCGGCGTGACCTTGCGATGGGCGGGCGAGGCGCCGAGCGCCGCCGCCACCCCATCGGCAAGGTCGCCGAGCCCGGGACATGAGATCTGGTCGACCACCGCGACCGAGCCCAGCCGCGCCAGCCATCCCCCGCCCGCATCCGCATCCGCACGCCGCAGCGCCTCGACCATCAGGCCGAGCGAATCGAGCCCCCTGGCCGGGTCCTCGGGCCGGTCGTTGACCTGGCCCACGCCGATGATGACGGGTATCCGCCGCGGGTCGCTGCTCACGCGCGCCCTCCTTCTCCTCGCGCCGCGCAGCCCCCCGGGACCGCGCCGGCTCATCCACCGCCGCGACGCTATTTGCCGGCCGACCGGTCGTCAATCGCGCCCCCGGCCACAGCCGCCAAGGCGTCCGTGCCGCGCGCTCGCTCGAAACGCAGAAGGCCCCGCCAAGGCGGGGCCCTCCTGAGGCCCGCAAGGGCC
>NZ_CAXBOD010000090.1:0-12447 GCF_963977235.1 uncultured Albimonas sp. | reverse complement strand
GGTGAGTCAGGAGCCCGCCGGAGGCTCCCCCCTCGGGCCTGAAGCCCTGCCCTCCCCGAGGGCGGGCCGCAGCCAAGCCCGCCCGCAGGGCGCCCGCTCTCCGCTCCCTGCCGGAAGGCGCCTCCTAAAGCGAAACGGCGCGCCCCGTTTCCGGGGCGCGCCGCGCGCAGTCGAACCGGGGGCCGCTTCAGACCCGGAGGCTCAGACCTTTTCCTGCGTGTACTGGCGCAGCTCGCGGCGGGCGACCTGGCGGCGGTGCACCGCGTCGGGCCCGTCGGCCTGGCGCAGGGTGCGCACGTGGGTCCACATGTGGGCCAGCGGGAAGTCCTGGCTCAGCCCGCCCGCGCCATGCATCTGCATCGCCTCGTCGATCACCTCCAGCGCCATCCGCGGCGCCGCGGTCTTGATCATCGAGATCCACGGCCCCGCCTGACGCGGGTCGCCCTGGTCCATCATCCACGCCGCCTTCAGGCACAGCAGACGCGTCTGCTCGATCTTGATCCGGCACTCGGCGATGATGTCGTGGTTCGAGCCCAGCTGGTGGAGCGGCTTGCCGAACGCCTCGCGGTCCAGCGAGCGGCGGATCATCAGCTCCAGCGCCCGTTCGGCCTGGCCGATGGCGCGCATGCAGTGGTGGATGCGGCCCGGCCCGAGGCGGCCCTGGGAGATCTCGAACCCCCGACCCTCGCCCAGCAGCAGGTTCTCGGCCGGCACGCGCACGTTCTCGAACTTCAGGTGCAGGTGGCCGTGGGGCGCGTCGGGGTTCCCGAACACCTGCATGGCGCGCAGCTTGGTGATCCCCGGCGTCTTCGGGTCCACCAGGATCTGGGAGTGCTGCTGGTGCTTGGGACGGTCCTCGGAGGGCGTGTAGACCATCACGATATACAGTTCGCAGCGCGGATCGCCGGCGCCCGAGATCCACCACTTCTCGCCGTTGAGCACATAGTCGTCGCCGTCGCGCACGCAGCTCAGACGGATGTTGGTGGCGTCCGAAGAGGCGGTCTGCGGCTCGGTCATCACGTAGGCCGAGCGGATCTTGCCCTCCAGCAGCTTGCCCAGCCACTTGTCCTTGTGGGACTGCGAGCTGTAGCGCTCGAGCACTTCCATGTTGCCGGTGTCGGGCGCCGAGCAGTTGAAGGTCTCGGCCCCGAGCGGCGCCTTGCCCATCTCCTCGGCGAGGTAGGCGTATTCGACGGTCGAGAGGCCGTAGCCCCGCTCCGAATCCGTCAGCCAGAAGTTCCACAGGCCGCGGTCTTTCGCCTTGGCCTTCAGCCCGTCGATGATCTCCAGCATCTCGGGGGTGTAGGTCCAGGGGTCCGGCGCCTTGGCGTGGGCCTCCTCGAAGGCGGTCGAGGCGGGGATGATCTCATCCTTCACCATCGTGGCCACCGCCTCGTGCAGGGGCTTGAGCCGCTCGGTCATGCCCAGCGACATGGTCTCGAGCTCGGGTTTGATGAACTCGGGTCTGGCGTTCATGGGGGTCCTCCCTTTGGCGTCGCCCGCTCTCGTCGGCGGGCCCGTTCAGCGGGCCTTCAGCCCACCCAGGGCGAAGGCGACGATTTCATCGATGATCCGGTCCAGGTGCGCCTCGGTCTCGCCCTCTCGCGGACGATACCAGTAGACGGCGCCGTTCAGGGCCGGCAGCAGGGTGCGCACCGTCACCGCCGCGTCGCAGCGGCGGAAGGCGCCGGTCTCCATTCCCTCCTCCAGCACGCGCAGGAACAGGCGTTCGTGGGCGCTGCGCAGGTGGATCAGGTCGGCCATCGCGGCGCGCTGCTCGGGCGCCGCGCTCTCGCGCAGGAACATCTCGACGCCCTGCACCGCGCAGCGATGCCAGGGCCGGTCCCGCAGGATCGAGCCGACATGCTCGCGCATCATCCGCTCCATCCTCGCGGCCGGATCGCCGCCCCCGGCCTCGGCCCGCTCGACCGCCTCGTGGATCATCTCGAGGCTGCGCCGGACCACGTCGGCGAAGAGGTCCAGCTTCGAGCGGTAGTAGTGGTAGACCCGCCCCTTGGTCGCCCCCATGCCGCGCGCCACGTCGTCGATCGAGGTCGCGGCGAACCCCCGCTCCATGAAGGCGACGGCGGCCGCGGCGAGCACTTCCTCCAGCGCCTGCGCGCGGGCCGCCTCGGCCGCCGCGGCGGGATCGAGGGGAACGCCCTGCAAGGGGTCGTCCATCGCGGCTGCGACGACTTTCCCGATCCCCTCGTCGGACGGATCGGAGGGGGCCGCGCCGGGCCGGGACTGCGGGGTTGCGCTCATCATCGGCAGCCTACATACTGCCGAGTATGTCGTCAACGCCGGCGATCGAGACCCGCTCCGGCGCCCCGATCGGGGGACGGCCGGAGCCGGGCGCGAGACCCGGCCCAGAGAATGCATGGGGAGGACGCGTTGAGCTATCTCGACGACCTGTTCGGCGTGCGCGGCAAGACCGCGCTGGTCACCGGCGGCGCCACCGGCATCGGGCGAATGATCGCCGAGGGCCTGGCCCAGGGCGGCGCCCGGGTGCTGATCGCCTCGCGCAAGGGCCCCGATTGCGAGGCCGCCGCGGCCGAGATCAACGCCATGATCAAGCAGACCGGCGGCGCCGGCTCGGCCGAGGGCTTCTCGGGCGACGTCGGCTCGGAAGGCGGCTGCGAGCTGCTGGCCCGGGAGGTGGGCAAGCGCACCGACCGCCTGCACATCCTGTTCAACAACGCCGGCGTCGCCTGGGCCGCGAAAGGGATCGAGGATTTCCCCTACGCCGCCTGGGACAAGGTGTTCCGCGTGAACGTCGCGGGCGCCTACGAGATCACTCGCCAGCTGCTGCCGCTGCTCGAAAAGGCGGCCAGCGACGCGGACCCCGCGCGCGTGATCAGCCTGGGCTCGGTGATGGGCCACTGGCCGATCGGGGACGGGAGCTATTCCTATTCCGCCTCCAAGGCCGCCGTGCATCACATGACCAAGATCCTGGCCAAGGAATGCGCCCCGCGCCGGGTGACCTTCAACGCCTTCGCGCCCGGCCCCTTCCCCTCGCGCATGACCGCCTTCGCGACGGACAGCCAGGAGAAGCAGGACGCGGTGGGCGAGGACATTCCGCTGGGCCGCGTGGGCCATTCGCAGGACGTCGCGGGGGCCGCGCTGTATCTGTGTTCGCGCGCCGGCGCCTATGTGACGGGCTGCATCCTGCCGCTGGACGGCGGCATCGGCGTGATGACGGGCGGAGACCTGTGGGAAAAGGGGAGAGACTGAGATGCTGACCGAAAACGGGGTCGAGGACTACGACCCGCTCGCCCGCGACGTGCCGACCTGGTCGGTCGCCGACTTCAAGGCCAAGGTCGGCCAGGAGATCGGCGTGAGCGAGTGGTTCGAGATCACCCAGCCGGCCGTCGACGCCTTTGCGGTGGCCACCGACGACCGCAACTTCATCCACGTCAACCCGCCCCGCGCGAAGGAGCACGGCCTGCCCGGGACCATCGCGCACGGGTTCTTCACCCTGTCGCTGCTGGCCGGCTTCGCCTACCAGCTCTCGCCCAAGGTGAAGGGCGCGGTGATGGGCTTCAACTACGGGCTCGACCGGGTGCGCTTCATCAACCAGGTGGCCGTCGGCTCGAAGGTGCGCGGGCGCTACACGCTCGCCGACGCGCAGGAGAAGGACGGCGCCCTGGTCACCGCCTATGACGTGGTGGTCGAGATCGAGGGCCAGGAGGTCGCCGGCGGCGGCAAGCCCGCGCTGGTGGCCACCTCGCGCGGGTACGCCAAGCTCGGAGACGACGCATGAGCCGGGACGCCAACGCCTCCGCCCAGCTCGACGAGGCGGCGCTGGGCGCCTACCTCGAAAAGCATGTCGAGGGCTTCAAGGGGCTGACCGAGGCCAAGAAGTTCTCGGGCGGCCAGTCCAACCCCACCTACCTGCTGACCGCGAACTCGGGGCGCTACGTGATGCGCGCCAAGCCGCCGGGGGAGCTGTTGAAATCGGCCCACCAGGTGGACCGCGAGTATCGGGTGATGAAGGCGCTCGGCCCCACCGACGTGCCGGTCCCCAAGATGTTCCACCTGGCCCCCGATGGCGACGAAAGCCCGATCGGGCGGATGTTCTACGTGATGGAGTATCTCGACGGCCGCGTCCTGTGGGACCCGCGCCTGACCGAGCTCGACCCCGAGCAGCGCTTCCAGACCTACGACGCGCTGAACGCCGCGCTCGCGGCCCTGCACGACGTCGACGTCGCCTCGGTGGGGCTGGAGAGCTTCGGTCGCCCCGGCAGCTACTACGAGCGTCAGTTCGGCCGCTGGTCGAAGAACTACCGCGCCTCGGAGACCGAGCATCACCCGGACATGGAAGCCCTGATCAAGTGGCTGGAAGAGAACATGCCCGCCGATGACGGCACGGTCTGCCTCGTGCACGGCGACTACCGGCTCGACAACGCCATGTTCCACCCCACCGAGCCGAAGCTGCTGGCGGTGCTGGACTGGGAGCTGTCGACGCTCGGCCACCCGTTCGCGGATCTCGGCTACCAGTGCGCCTACTGGCGGCTGCCCTATTCCGAGCGCGTGCGCGGCATCGGCAACCTCGAGCGCAGCCGCGCCACCGGCCTGCCGGTCGAGCAGGAATACGTCGAGGCCTACTGCAAGCGCCGCGGCCTGACCGGGATCCCGAACTGGGAATTCTACGTGGCCTTCTCGCTGTTCCGCTACGCGGCGATCATCCAGGGCGTCTACAAGCGCGGCCTCGACGGCAACGCCTCGGACCCCGAGACGGCGATGAAGTCGGGCAAGAACGTCCCCATCGTGGCCCGCGTCGCGGTCGAGGGGCTCGAGAAAGCCGGGATCTCGCTGTGAGCGGCGCGCGTCCGGGGCGGTTCGAGGGTCTGACGGTGCTGATCACCGGGGCCACGGGCGGCTTCGGCGCGGTCTCGGCGAAGATGTTTGCAGCGGAGGGGGCCCGGCTGGTCCTCTCCGATCACCCCTCGACCCCGCTCGACGAGGTCGCCGCGGGGATCGAGGGCGAGGTGGCGACGCTCGCCGGCGACGTCACCGAGGACGACCTGCACGCGCGTCTGGTGGCGCTGGCCAGGGACCGCTTCGGGGGGCTCGACGTTGCGGTGAACAACGCCGGCCTCTCCCACCCCCGCGCCCGCCTGGAGGAGGTCGAGGAGGCCCGCGCCCGCCTCGTCTTCGAGGTGGACCTGTGGGCCGTGTGGAAGGCGATGGCCGCCCAGATCCCGGCGATGGACACCCGCCAGGGCGGGCGCGGCGGCGCGATCGTGAACATCGCCTCGCTGGCCGGCATCGCGGGGGCGCCGATGATCTCGGTCTATTCCGCCGCCAAGCACGGCGTGATCGGCCTGACCAAGTCGGCCGCCGCCGAGAACGCCCGCCGCGGCATCCGCGTCAACGCCATCTGCCCGGCCTTCGCCAAGACCCCCATCGTGATGCAGGGCGCGGTCAGGGCGATGATGGACAAGGGGTCGACGCAGGAGGAGGCCGAGGCCTACGTCTCCCGCGGCGTCCCCATGCGCCGGCTGGGCACGCCCGAGGAGGTCTGCCAGGCGATCCTCTGGGCCGCGGACCCGGCCAACGGCTTCATGACCGGCCAGGCCATCGCCATCGACGGCGGCGTCACCTCGGTCTGAGGGCGCCACGCCCCGCCGTCGGGCCGGGAGCCGCGCGTCGTCTGTCGCGCCCGTGGCCGTCGTCCCGCCCGCGCGGCGCGGCGGAGGGCCGCGGTCGTTGCGGGCCGCTGGACAGGCGTGGCGCGCGCAGCGTAGCGCGGAAGGGCAAGGAGCCCGCCGCATGACCCAGCCCGCCTCGCCGCCAGAGTCCTCCGACATCGTCGTGGTGGGGGGCGGCGTGATCGGCGCCGCCATCGCCTGCTGGCTGAAGGCGTTCCTCGGCTTCCCCGGCTCGGTGACGGTGATCGAGCGCGATCCCTCCTACGCCCACGCCTCGACCGCGCTGTCGGCGGCGGGGCTGCGCCAGCAGTTCTCGACCCCCGTCTCCATCGCCCTGTCGCGCTTTGGCGCCGAGGTGCTGCGCGCCGCGCCAACGCTGTTCGCGGTCGACGGCGAGCCGGGGCCCGACCTGACCTTCCGCGAGGACGGCTACCTGATGCTGGCCGCCGCCCCCTCGCAGGAGGCGGCGCTGCGCGCGAACCACGCGGTGCAGGCCGCGGCCGGGGCGGAGGTGGAGCTGCTGGGGCCGGCGGAGATCGCCGCCCGCTGGCCGCACCTGCGCACGGACGACCTGGCGCTGGGGGCCTTTGGCGCCCGCGGCGAGGGCTGGTTCGACAACATGGGCTTCCTGACCGCCCTCTCGCGCCGGGCGCGGGCGGCCGGGGCGCGGTTTCTCACCGACGAGGCGGTGGACTTCGAGATGGCCGCCGGCCGGGTCGCGGCCGTGCGGCTCGCCTCCGGCGGGCGGATCGCCTGCGGGGCGGCGGCGCTGGCCGCGGGGCCCCGCTCGGGCGCGGCGGCCGCCTGGGCGGGGATCGCGCTGCCGGTGGGGCCGCGCAAGCGCACTCTGTTCGTCTTCGACTGCGCCGCGCCCCCCGCGCCCGAGACCCGCCCGCCCCTGATGATCGACCCCTCGGGCGTGTTCTGCCGGCCCGAGGGCCGCTATTTCCTCGCCGGCGCCCCGCCGCCCGAGGATCCCGAGGTCGCGCTCGACGACTTCGCCCCCCGCCACGCGGAGTTCGAGGAGATCGTCTGGCCGGCGCTGGCCGCGCGCTCGGAGGCGTTCGAGGCGATCCGGCTGCAGCGCTTCTGGGCCGGCCACTACGAGTGGAACGCCTTCGACCGCAACGGCGTGGTCGGCCCGCACCCCGCGGTGGCGAACCTTGTCTTCGCCACCGGCTTTTCGGGCCACGGGCTGCAGCACGCGGCCGGCGTCGGCCGCGGCGTGGCCGAGTGGCTGCTGCACGGCGCCTACCGAAGCCTCGACCTCTCGCCCCTGGGCTGGGCCAGGCTGCTCGAGAACCGGCCGCTGATCGAAACCGAGATCATCTGAGCGCGGCCCCGCCCGCGGGGCGCGTCCCGGGCTTGACCCGGGACCTCAAGCGTCGCGCGGGCGGCAGAGGCCCCGGGTCAAGCCCGGGGCCTCTGCCGGTTCGCGCCCTCAGGCCCGGTCTGCCTGCAGGACGGTGGCGTAGTTGGCCACCGCGGCGCCGCCCATGTTGAACAGCAGCCCGTGCTCGGCCCCCTCGGCCTGCATGCCGCCCGCCTGGCCGGTCAGCTGCCGGAACCCCAGCGCGTGCATCGAGACGCCGGTGGCCCCCACGGGATGCCCCTTGGCCTTCAGCCCGCCCGAGAGATTGACCGGCGTCTTGCCGCCCTTCAGGACCGTGCCCTCGGCCAGCGCCTGCCCGCCGCGGCCGGCGGGGGCGAGGCCCATCGCCTCGTAGGCCAGCAGCTCGGCGATGGTGAAACAGTCGTGGACCTCGGCGAAGTCGACGTCGGCGACGGAGATCGCGGCGGCGGCGTAGGCCTGGGCGATGACCCGGGCCGGACCCTCGAAGGCCACGAAATCGCGGCGCGACATCGGCAGGAAATCGCTGACATGCTCGGCGGCGGCGATCTTCACGCGCCGCTTCGCCCCGCCGGCGACGTCGGCCGCCTGCAGCACCACCGCCGCGGCCCCATCGGTGACCAGCGAGCAGTCGGTCAGCCGCAGCGGGGGCGCGATCAGCGGGTTCTTGTCGCCGACCTCGTTGCAGGCCTCAAAGCTCATCGGGCGCTGCATCTGGGCCAGCGGGTTGTCCATCGCGTTGGCATGGTTCTTCGAGGCGATGCGCGCCATGTCCGCCAGCGGGTCGCCATGACGCTCGGCATAGGCGCGCGCAGCGAGGCCGAAGACCTGCGGGAAGCTCAGCGCCGCCTCGGCCGCATCGTTCTGATAGCCCGCGCCGGCCAGCGCCTCGGTCACGTCGGGGGTGGCGCGGTGGGTCATCTTCTCGACGCCGACCACGAGGACGGTGCGCGCCTTGCCCGCCAGGATCGCGTTGATCCCGGCGTGGATCGCGGCCGCGCCCGAGGCGCAAGCGTTCTCGCAGCGCGCGGCCGGTGTGAAGCGGAAGTCCGGGTGCGCCTGGTGGATCAGCGAGGCGGCGAAACCGTCCTTCACGAGGCCCGAGTTGAAGTGGCCGAGAAACACCGCGTCGATCTCGGCGGGGGCGGTCTGGGCCTCCTCCATCGCCTCGCGGGCGCTCTCGACGATCAGGTCCTCGAGACTGTCGGGCAGGCGGCCGAACTTGGTGTGGCCGGCGCCGGTGATGTGGATGTCCTGGCTCATGGGGGCTCCCGTCCCGTTGACCTGTCGTTGACGTGCATATGCACATCGCAAGCGGGTTGCTTCCATACGCAGGACTACGTAGGTCCCTTCGTAGTTGCGGCAGGCGGGAGGCGAGCAGATGGTCAGGCGCAGACGCCCGCCCGAGCCGCAGCCCGACCTGTTCGTCGAGGCCGGCCTGACGCCCGAGCCTGCGCCCCGCCCCGTCCCTGCCCCTCCCGACTTGACCGCGAGCGATGACGTCTCGCTCTCGGCGCTGGCCTTCGCCGAGGCGCCCGTCGCGCTGCTGGTCCTGGCCAACCGGCGGATCCTGCAGGCAAATCCGGCGGCCGCCGCGCTGTTCGGCTGGCCGCGTCACCTGATGCAGGGGCAGTCGGTGCGCATGCTCTACCCCTCGGCCTTCGAGTTCCGCACGGCCGGCGAGCGCTGGCTGCGCCTGATGCGCGACCGCCCCTCGCACGAGGACGAGCGGGTGATGCAGGTCCGCGGCGGCGCGATGTTCTGGGCCCGCGCCCGTGGCCGCACCCTGACCCCCGAGCGCCCGTTCGAGCTGATGGTCTGGACTTTCGAGCGTCTGCCGGGCCCCGAGGCGCCCTCGGATTCCAACCTCACCCCGCGCGAGCGGGAGATCGCGCTGCATGTCGTCGAGGGCCGCACCGCCAAGCAGATCGCCCGCCTGCTGGGCATCTCGCACCGCACGGTCGAGGTCCACCGCGCCGGGGTGATGCGCAAGCTGGGCGCGCGCAACGTGGCCGAGCTGGTCTCGCGCATCGTGGAGTCGCGCTAGGCGGCCCCGGGGGCGCGGCTCGGGGCTCGGTCAGGGCGCGGTGCGCGGTCAGGCGCAGGGGTTTGAGGACGCAGGAGAGGATCTCGGCCGAGACCGTCATCCCCGACCCGAGGACCCGCTTCTCGGCCGGGCCGCCGTCGATGGCGACAAGCTCGCGGGCCGCGAGCGCGAGGCCCACATGGAATACCCGGGCACGTCCCCGCGCAGGAAGCTGGAGGGGGCGATCCGCTCGCCCCCCGCCTCGATGTCGCCGAAACGAGTGAAGTCGTGGGCGCGATCGCCGTCAACGGCTCGCCGGCGGGGGCGTTTTCGCCAGGGGCCGGCGGTGGCAGACGCGGCGCCAACCGCCGCGCAGGCTCGCCCGCCACGCCCTCGTCCGTCTGCAGGCCGGTCGGCGCGGGCTGCTCGCGCGCCTGCGCGCGGGCGACGACGCGATCGCCCGAGGGCCCGGGCTGGGCCCGAACGGCACCGCGGGAACCGACCAGAAGTCTTCGAATCAGATCCAGCTCG
Source organism: uncultured Albimonas sp. (assembly GCF_963977235.1). Taxonomy (NCBI): domain Bacteria; kingdom Pseudomonadati; phylum Pseudomonadota; class Alphaproteobacteria; order Rhodobacterales; family Paracoccaceae; genus Albimonas; species uncultured Albimonas sp. The sequence continues at coordinate 2,885 of NZ_CAXBOD010000090.1, read as the reverse complement.
TTTCCGCGCGCCAGCCGCGGCCAGTTGGGGGGAGAAGAGGCAAATGCCCGCCTGATCCGCCCGAGCCCGCGCGCAGCCTCAGCCGAGCTTCGAAGAGATCACGCCGGTGTTGACGCCGCCCATCCGCAGCTCGCCGAACAGGCGCTGATACTCCATCTTCGGGCACAGATTCTGGACCACCTCGACGCCCTTGGCGCGGGCGCGGGCGGCGGCAGGCTCGTTCACCACGCCGATCTGCAGCCAGATCACCTTCAGACCGCGGTCCAGCAGATGCTCGAGCGCCTCGTCCACCACCTCGCCGGCCTGGTCCGAGCGGCGGAACACGTCGACCATGTCGATCGGCCCCAGCTCGGCGGGGATGTCGGCCAGCGAGGCGCGCACCTCCTGCCCCCACAGCCGCTGCCCGGCGGCGACCGGATTGACCGGAATCACCTTGTAGCCCTTCAGCGTCAGGTAGCGCCCCACGTAGTTCGACGGCCGCACGGGGTTGGTCGACACCCCCACCATGGCCACCGTCCGCACGCTGCGCAGAATCCGGCGCAGCCCGTCCGGCGCGGGGTTGGAAGCGGGGTCGAAAGGCGCCTGAGTCTGGGTCATGCTCGCACCCTAAGCCGCGGAGACCGCGCAGGAAAGCGCGTCCGGCGGCCACGCCCCAAAAAAAGCGCCCGCACAAGGCGGGCGCTGAAGTCGGAACGAGGGACAGTGAGTGGATGATGGGGGCGAACCCGTCATCATCGCCTCATCAAGAGTATATGGAGCCGCGACGGGAGGTTGGAAACCCCCTCGCGAAAGTTTGCGGTATGTTTCAGGGGCGGAGTCGCCCGGCCGACACGCTCGCGCCCGCTCAGCCCCCCCCGCGCGGCCGGGTCGCCGCATACAGCGACACCGCCGCCGCGTTGGAGACGTTGAGCGAGGCGAAGTCGGCGGCCGAATCGATCCGCACCAGCGCGTCGCAGGTCTCCCGCGTCTTGGGACGCAGACCGGGTCCCTCGGCCCCCAGCGCCAGGGCTACGGGACCGGGGCGGGCGTCGAGCGCCTGGTCGAGCGTCGTCTCCCCCTCGCCGTCCAAGCCCAGCAGGGAATACCCCATCTCGCGCAGCGTCGCCATGGCCGAGGACAGGTTCTTGACCCTGAGGTAGGGCTGCCGCTCCAGCGCGCCCGAGGCGGTCTTGGCCAGCGCCCCGGTCTCGGGGGCGGCATGGCGGGCGGGGGCGACGACGGCGCGGGCGCCGAAGACCTCGGCCGAGCGCAGCACCGCGCCGACGTTGTGGGGGTCGGTCACGCGGTCGAGCAGCACCACCACGTCGCGCTCGCCGCGCGGGGCGCAGACCTCCTCGAGCCCGCCCCAGTCCAGCGGCAGCACCTCCATCGCGGCGCCCTGATGGACCGATTGCGGGTCGAGGGGGGCGTGGAAGCGGCGCGGGTCGGCGGATTCGGGGGTCAGGCCGGCGGCCTCGATCACGTCCTCGCCGAGGCGAACGGCGGCGTTGGGGGTCAGGATCAGCCGGGTCTTGCGCCGCGCGGGGTTGGCCAGCGCGTCGCGCACCGCATGCAGCCCGAACAGCCAGAGCGCGCCGTCGCCGCCGGGCCCCTGGCGCCAGGGCGCCGGCCGCGGCGCGCCAGGCGCGCCGCGCGGCCCCTTGGCGCCGCCGGCCCGGCCTCCGCCGCCACCCTTGCCGGAGCGCGGCGCGGGGCGGGGGCCGCCGCTCGCGCGATCGCCGGTCCGCTCGCCCGTCCTGGCCCTGGGCTTCCTGTCGTCTCCGTCCTCGGCCATGACGTGGCTCCTTCGCGCGGGAAATGGCGCGGGGACCGCTTGACCTCCCGCACGGAGCGCCTTACACCCCGCGGCGCGCCCTGTGGAGGGGTGGCAGAGCGGTCAAATGCAACGGACTGTAAATCCGTCGGGGAAACCCTACGCTGGTTCGAATCCAGCCCCCTCCACCACGCAGCCCTTCTCAAAACCACTGATCCTGCCTCGTCTCGGAAGTCGTCGACATTTCCGCGGGTTAGCGGTGTGTCGCGCCGACAGAACCTCACGAGAGCACCGAAATCGGAGCGAAAACGCCCCTGGAAGGGGCGTTTGCTCTGCGGCCGAGTTTCAGGTGAGGTCTCGAGGCGAGGGTCGCGCCGCGCTGCCGGTCAGATCCGGCGAGGCTCGAAGCCCAGGATGCAGCGCTGCTCGGTCCAGTCGAGCGGCAGATCCGGCAACCGGCGCAGCGCCCCGGCGGTCAGCCCCTCCGGCTGCCCCCCGTTCAGGATTGCCTCCGCGATGTCCGGCGCCAGGAAGGCCAGCGGCAGGATGCGGCTGACCGATCCCTTCCGCCCGCCTTCCCGCCGTTCGATCTCGCCGACCGAGGCGGTCGCGCCCGACAGCAGTTCGTCCGCCCATCGCCGCGCATCGGCGACCATCGCGATGAGCTCCGCATCCGGCCTCCGCTCGCGCCGATCGAGCCCGATCACGATGGGCTTGGCCCGACCGGTCTGGCGGGCCTGCAGCGGAGCCTCGATGCGAATCGATCCGCCGGGCGCGTCAGCATCGCGATCGGCGGAGAGGGTTGCGGGCCTGACCATGATCGCCAGCGCGTCGCGACCCAGCTCGATCCGCTCGATCAGGTCGATCAGCGGCGCGATGCGGCCATCCGCGTCGGAGGCGAGGATGGCCGCACGATTCAGCGCATCTGTGATCGCTGCAGGCGACATGCCGACCCGATGCAGGTCCGCGGCGAGACGATCCGCGTCGCCGAGATGGGCCCTGAGGGTGCGCGCGACGAAGCCCTCCAGCTCGCCGGCCGGCATCCGCATCGCCGGCGCACCCTCATCGGGTCGGGAGGCGTAGTACCAGTAGCGCTTGCGCACGACGCCCTGCCCTGCCTTCACCGACCGCG
>NZ_CAXBOD010000089.1:0-13070 GCF_963977235.1 uncultured Albimonas sp. | reverse complement strand
AGAGGCGGGCGAAACGCAGGTAGTGGGGCGTGCGCCCTTCGCGCAGGGCCTTGGCCTCGTAGCGGGTGCGGGTCCAGCCCTCCCAGGGCTCGCGCCAGTCGGCGGGGCGCTCGGCCAGCCACTCGAAGGCCGGATGCGCCCGCGCCTGCGCCAGCGAGTGGCGCACATAGTCCTCGATGTCGGTGGCCACCCGCAGCTCGGCGCCCGGCGCCATCACCCGCGCCAGCGCGTCCAGCCCCTCGGGGTTCACGAAGCGCCGCTTGTGGTGGCGCGCCTTCGGCCAGGGGTCGGGATAGAGCACGTAGGCCCGCGCGATCGACCCCTCGGGCAGCACGTCCATCAGGTCGCGCGCGTCGCCCGGATGCACCCGCACGTTCTCCAGCCCCTGGCGGGCGAGCTCGGTCACGCACATCGCCACGCCGTTGACGAAGGGTTCGCAGCCGATCAGGCCGACCTCGGGCTCGGCCGCGGCCTGGGCCAGCATGTGCTCGCCGCCGCCAAAGCCGACCTCGAGCCACACCGGCCGGGGCGCGCCCGGCGGGTCGCCGAACAGGGCGGCGAGGTCGAGGGGCGCGCGATCGGGGTTCTCGTCCCAGCCCACGCCGCGCGGGCGCAGGTCCTGGAGGGTGGTCTCCAGATGCTCGGCCTGGGTCTGGCGCAGCTTCTTGCCGTGCCGGCGCCCGTGAAAATTGCGCCAGGGGGCGCCGTCCTGACGGATGGGAATATCGCTCATGGCGCGCGCTCTAGCCGGCTCAATCGAGGCTGTCGACCCTGTCGCGCAGGTCCCGGCGGATCTCCTCGGGGCTCGCGAGCCGGCGAAACGCCGCCTCCGCCAGCCAGCCCCCCGCGAGCCAGAGCCCGATCCCCAGCGGCCAGCGCCAGCCCGCCGGCCCGCCCAGCATCGCCCACAGCCCCAGCGGCGCGACGACGAAGAAGATCGCGAACCGGGCGAGCTGCGCCCGCGCGGAGCCGATGCGGGGTGCGCTGTGGCGACCGGTCGCCATCGCTCAGCCGGCGCCGCCCGGGCGCGCGCCCTCGGCGGCGAAGGCGGCGGCGAGGGCGGGGAAGTCCTCCGGCCCAGGGAAGCCCGCGAAGCGATGCGGCGCGGGGGTGACGACCCAGGGCAGGGCCTCGGCGCGCACGGTCTCGACGAAGGGCACCACCCAGGCGGCCTCGTCGAGCATCGGGGCGCGCAGGTTGACCATCCCGCCCAGCGCCTCGATGCGGGTGAACACCCAGGAGCCGCAGACGGGGCAGAGCCGGTGGTCGATGGCCGAGGGCGGCAGGCCCGCGCCCGAGGCCTCCGCCTCGGCGATCCCCGCGGGGCCGGCGCAGCCGCTCTCGAGCGCCGCCCCCAGACCGCCGCGCCGGGTCTCGCCCCGGGTGATCGCGACCCCCTCGGCCGGCAGCATCAGCGTCAGCGAGAAGGCCGAGCCGGTCATCCGCTGGCAACCCCGGCAATGGCAGACGGCCGAGAGGATCGGCGCCGCCGTGACCTGCAGGCGCAGCGCGCCGCAGCGGCAGCCGCCCTCCCAGGGCAGGGACCAGCCGGCGGACTCGGAGGCGGGACGGGCAGAGGCGGGGTCGGACACGAACGCTCCATCGCGGGGATCTGGGTCGCGGGCCACTCTGCCTTGCCGCGGCGGCCCGCGCCAGCTTCGGGGCCCCGGACGGGCGGACCAGAAAACAAAAACGCCGCCCCGGGGAGGGGGCGGCGTCGCTTCGGCAAAGGGCGCAGGGACCCCTCGTGGCTTGCCTCAGACGGCGGCCTTGATCGCGTCGGCGAGGTCGATCGCCTCCCACGAGAAGCCGCCGTCGGCCTCGGGGGGGCGGCCGAAGTGGCCGTAGGCGGCGGTCCGCTCGTAGATCGGCTTGTTGAGCTGCAGCTTCTCGCGGATGCCGCGGGGGCTCAGGTCCATCACCGCGTTCACCGCTTTCTCGATCGCCTCCTCGGAGACCTCGCCGGTGTCGAGCGTGTTGGCGTAGATCGACAGCGGCTGGCTGACGCCGATGGCGTAGCTGAGCTGGATCACGCATTTCTTCGCCAGGCCCGCGGCCACCACGTTCTTGGCGAGATACCGCGCCGCGTAGGCCGCCGAGCGGTCCACCTTCGTCGGATCCTTGCCCGAGAACGCGCCGCCGCCATGGGGCGCCGCGCCGCCGTAGGTGTCCACGATGATCTTGCGCCCGGTGAGGCCCGCGTCGCCGTCGGGCCCGCCGATCACGAACTTGCCCGTCGGGTTCACGTGCCAGACGCAGTCCTCGGCGATCCAGCCGTCGGGGATCTCGCCGCGGATGATCGGCTCGACCCGCTCGCGCACCTGCTCGGAGGTCAGGTCGGGGTCGAGATGCTGGGTCGACAGCACGATCGAGGTGATCGCCGAGGGCATCCCCCCTTCGTAGCGCATGGTCAGCTGCGCCTTGGCGTCGGGCCCGAGCCACGTCTCGGAGCCGTACTTGCGCACCTCGGCCAGCTTCTTGAGGATCGCGTGGCTGTAGTGGATCGGCGCGGGCATCAGCGCGTCGGTCTCGTCGGTGGCGTAGCCGAACATGATGCCCTGGTCGCCCGCGCCCTCGTCCTTGGCGCCGGCGGCGTCGACGCCCTGGGCGATGTCGGCCGACTGGGCGTGCAGATAGTTCTGCACCTTCATCGTCTTCCAGTGGAAGCCGTCCTGCTCGTAGCCGATGTCCTTGACCACGCCGCGGGCGATCTCCTCGACCGAGTCGATCACCGACTGCGGGCCGCGCACCTCGCCGCCGATGACCACGCGGTCGGTGGTGGCGAAGGTCTCGCAGGCGACCCGGCTGTAGGGGTCCGCGGTCAGGAACGCGTCGAGAACGGCGTCCGAGATGCGGTCGCAGACCTTGTCCGGATGACCCTCGGACACGGATTCCGAGGTGAAGATGTAACTGTTCCGGGCCAAGCGCGCGCTCCCTTGAAGAAGGTCCGCGCGCTGGCGCGCGCGGCGGTTTTCCGACGTGAACGGGAGAACCTCTAAGCAGGCGCGCCTTGCGCGGTCAAGGCAAGCGCCGTGCGGACGCTCCGTCAACCGGGGCTCAGACCCTTGCGGAGGGGCCTTCCGCGCTCAGACGCCGCAGGCCGGCGGCCGCCGCGGGCGCGAGGAGAGCGAGCAGGGCGACCCCCATCCACGGCCAGTCGCCGGATCGGGAGTAGAGCGTGGGGGCCAGCGCGATAGGCAGGCGCGTCTGGATCGCCCCGGCCTCGAGCAGGCCCAGCCGCGCGGCCGTGCGGCCCCAGGGATCGATCATCGCCGAGATCCCGGTGTTGGCGGCGCGGGCCAGCGGCAGGCCCTGCTCGATGGCCCGCATCCGGGCCTGATGGAAGTGCTGCCAGGGCCCGGCCGAGGCGCCGAACCAGGCGTCGTTGGTGGCCTGCACCAGCCAGCGGGGGCGCTGGTCGGGACCCGCGCCCGGCATCTCGTGGGGGAAGATCGTCTCGTAGCAGATCTGCGGGGACAACGGCGGCAGGCCGGGCAGCTCCATCCGCGCGGGGCCGGTTCCCGCGTCGAAGCCGCCGCTTTCGCCCACCAGCGGGCCGAGGCCGACGGCGGCCATCAGCCCGTGCAGGGGCAGGTATTCGCCAAACGGCACCAGGTGGCGCTTGTCGTAGGCGGCCAGGATCTCGCCGCCGGGTCCGATCGCCTGCATGGCGTTGCGCCATGTCGGGCGGCCGTCGGGGCCCGGCACGATGCGCCGGACCCCGAGCAGCACCGTGGCGCCGCGGGCCGAGGCCGCGATCGCCTCGCGCGCGGCAGGCTCCCGCTCGAGGATCCAGGGCACGGCGGTCTCGGGCCAGATCACCACGTCGGGGTCGGGCTGGCCGGGCTCGGGCGCCGAGAGGGCGCGCAGACGGGCGAAGATGCGGGGCATCTCGTCGGGGTCCCACTTGGCGCGCTGGGCGGCGTTGGGCTGGACGAGGCGCACCTCGGGGGCCGAGGGGGGCGCGGGGTCCTCGGGGGCGCCGGCCAGGCGCCAGCCGCTCCAGCCGAAACCGAGAACCAGCGCCAGGACCGCGGCCGTCGCGGCGGCGGCGAAGTCGGGGCGGGCGCCAACGCGCCGGAGGGCCGTGGAAAGACGGCCGGGCGCGATCGGATCGGCCTCCCCCCCCGGCCGCAGCCAGGGCGAGGCGAGGGCCGCGGCGAAGCCGAGGACCAGCAGCCCCAGCATGTGCGGGCCGAAGACCGACAGCGTCTGGGCCAGCGTCGTCTGGGCGAAGGCGTAGGCGGGCAGGGCCCACGGGAAGCCGGTCAGCACATGGGCGCGGGCGAACTCGGCCAGCGTGAGGGCGCCGGCCAGCGCCAGCGCGGCGGCGAGGCCGCGGGCGGCGAAACGCTCGACGAGGCGGCGCGCGACCCAGAAGGCCAGCGCCCAGAACAGGCCCAGACCGGCCGCGAGCCCGGCCACGGCGAACGGCGCCATCCAGCCGTGACGGGCGATGTCGACGAGGAAGGCCTCGGCCACCCAGTAGAGCCCGGTCAGGAAGAAGGCCCCCCCGGCGGCCCAGCCGATGCGGAAGGCCTCGCGCCGCGCGCCGCGGGCCAGCGCCAGCCAGGCCAGCGTCGGAACGCACAGGAGCACCAGCGGCCACAGGCCCGCCGGCGGCTGGGCCAGCGTCAGCCCGACCCCGCAGGCGGCGGCGAGCGCGAGGCGCCCGCGCGGCGTCTGCGCAGAGCGGCCCAGCCGAACGCGCACGGCGGAGAAGACGCGACGGGGAAGGGCGGGGCGCCCGGCCCCGCGCGGCCTGCGCCGGGGCCCGGGCTCGGCCGGGTCGCTCATTCGGCGGCCCGCGCCTCCGGCGGCACGTCGTGACCGCCGCCCGAGCCGGTCGGGCGATAGGCGCCCTCTTCGGTCTCCGCCTCGTCGTCGGTCGCCTCGCCCGCCCGCTTCAGCCGCACGCGCAGGCGCTTGATGCGGCGGGGATCGGCGTCGAGCACCTCGAACTCATGCCCGTCAGGGTGCAGGATCACCTCGCCCCGCTCAGGCACCCGGTCGGCGAGCATGAACACCAGCCCGCCCAGCGTGTCGACGTCCTCGTCGAGGTCGTCGGCCAGCAGGTCGACATGGGCCTCGCCCTCGAACTCCGGGATCTCGAGGCGGGCGGCGCAGATGTAGACGCCCTCGGCCTCCTTGCGGAACGAGAAGCTGTCGGCGACGTCGTGCTCGTCCTCGATGTCGCCCACGATGGTCTCGAGCACGTCCTCGATGGTCACCAGACCGTCGACGCCGCCGTATTCGTCGATCACCAGCGCCATGTGCATCCGCCCGCCCTGCATCTTCTGCAACAGCGCGTCGATCGGCATCGAGGGCGGCACATACAGCATCGGCCGCAGCAGCGGACGCAGGTCGAAATCGTCGTGCACCGCCCCGTTGAAGCCGAAGCGCAGCGCCAGGTCCTTGAGGTGCACGAAGCCCAGCGGGTCGTCCAGCGTCTCGCGGAACACCGGCAGTCGGGTGTGGCGGGTCTTGCGGAAGGACGTGACCAGCTCCTCGAGCCCGCCGTCCACCTCCACGGCGTCGACGTCGGCGCGCGGCACCATCACGTCGAGCACCTTGAGCTCGCGCAGCCGGCGCACGTTGAGCAGCATCGCCCGCTCACCGGCGCTGCGCGCCGCTTCGGCGGCGTGGCCCTCCTCGGAGGGGATCTCGCCGCTGGTCCTGCGTCCGAAGATCCGCGAGATCAGACCGCGACTCGAGCCTTCGCCCGCGTCGTCCTGGCCGCTCGCGGCGTCCGTTTCCGTGGCCGGGGCTTTCGCCTCCCGGCCGCGTCCTTGATCAGCGTCCATCGCTCCCAGTCCGTTCGGCCGCGGCGGGGCGCCCGGCCTCCTCGAATTCGTCGGCGATCCTGTAGGGGTCCGCCAGCCCGGCCGCAAGCATCGCCTTGCGCTCCAGGCCCTCCATCAGGGCGGCGTCCGCCTCCCTGACATGATCGTACCCCAGAAGATGGAGCGTGCCGTGAAGAACAAGATGCAGCGCATGGTCGCGCAGGGGAAGGCCCAGCGCCTCGGCCTCGCGCGCGCAGGTCCCGTAGGCGAGCGCCAGGTCGCCCAGGCTCTCGCCCTCGTCCTCGCCGGCGGGGAAGCCGGCAAGGTCGGGGGCGGGTTCGGGGTCCGGCGGAGGCAGGGGCGCGGCGCCGTCGGGCAGGCCCGAGGGCGCCGCGCCCAACTCCCATGCGGGCCAGGACAGCACGTTGGTGGGGGTCGGCTTGCCGCGGTGAAACTCGTTCAGCGCGGCGATCGCGTCGTCGTCGGCGAACAGGAAACTGACCGCCCGCCCCTCGGGCGAGAGGCCGGCGGCCGCCAGCGCCATCGCGGCGCCGCGGGCGGCGAGCGATTCCACGCGCTCCTCCCCGCCCAGCGCGTCGGCCCAGCCCTCGGCCTCCAGCGCCAGCTCGACCACGGGGGCCGGAAGCTCGGCGCCGGGAAGCGCAGGCGCAGGGGCGGGATCAGCCGGGGGCATCGTCCCCCTCCGGGCCGGAGGGCGCCTGGGGCGACGCGGTCTGCGTCGCGGCGGAGCCGGGCTCCCCCGCGACGGGGCCGCGAGAGGGGGGCTCGCCCGCCGCGGCGCGCGGGGGCGTCTCGCGGTCGCGGTCCTTCGACCAGGCGCGGGCCTGGCGGGCCGAGGGGTCGCGGCCGGCGTATTCGTCGTCCTTGCCGCCGTCCTCGCGGTCGTAGGCCTGGATGATGCGGGCCACCAGCGGGTGGCGGACCACGTCCTCGGCCGAGAAGCGCACCAGCCCCACGCCCTTGATCCCGTCGAGCAGACGGGTCGCCTGGCGCAGGCCCGAATGCACACCGCGCGGCAGGTCGACCTGGGTGAGGTCGCCGGTGATCGCCATGCGCCCGCCCTCGCCCAGACGGGTGAGGAACATCTTCATCTGCATCTCGGTGGCGTTCTGCGCCTCGTCGAGCACCACGAAGGCGTTCGACAGCGTGCGCCCGCGCATGAAGGCCAGCGGCGCGATCTCGATCTTCTTCTCGGCGATCGCCTTCTGCACATGGGCCGGCGGCAGCAGGTCGTTCAGCGCGTCGTAGAGCGGCTGCATGTAGGGATCGACCTTCTCCTTCATGTCGCCGGGCAGGAAGCCCAGCCGCTCGCCCGCCTCGACGGCGGGACGGCTCAGGAGAATGCGGTCGACCCGGCCCTCGAGCCACATCGAGACGCCCACCGCGACCGCGAGATAGGTCTTGCCGGTGCCCGCGGGGCCGACGCCGAAGACCATCTCGTTGTCAAACAGCGCCTTGACGTAGTCGCGCTGGGTGCGGGTGCGCGGCTCGACCGTCTTCTTGCGGGTGCGGATCTCGAGCCGGCCGCCGGCGAACATCTCAAGCTGGTTCTCGGGCGAGGGCGCGCCGGGCGCGCCCGGTTCGGGCGCGGGCGCGGCCCCGAAGCGCAGGGCGGCGTCGACGTCGCCGGGCTCCACCGGCCGGCCCTGTTCGAGGCGTCGGTAAAGCGCCTGCAGCGCGTCGGCGGCGCGGTCGATCGCGTCGGCCTCGCCATGCACGGCCAGGACGTTGCCGCGCCGCAGGATCTGCACGCCGAGCGTGCTTTCCACCTGCGCGAGGTTTCGGTCGAAGCCGCCGCACAGGTCGATCAGCAGGCGGTTGTCAGGGAAGTCGAGGAGGGTCTCGGACGAGGCGCCCGGCATTGCGGGGCCGTCGTCGGAGGGGCTCCGGCGACCGGATTCGGCGGACAGGACGGTCTGCGCCAAGGGCTCTCCATCGGGATGCAAGCCGCGCCCGATCATGTCGGGCACAGGGGCAAGCGTGACCGATGCGCCGCCCGTGGGCAAGACCGAATCCCGTGACCATTTCGCGGCGGTTCGATCGGTGACCCGCGCCGGGACGATCGAGGCGCCGGCGGCGGACGAGGCGCCGGCGACGGGCGAGGGCGCAGGCCCGATCCCCCGGCGGCGCCCGGGGCGTTGACACGGGCCCCGCCTGCGGCTTCGATGGGCCCGCGCCAGCCCGTCTCGCCAGCCCTCCCCCTTCCTGCAGATCCGCCCCGCAGGCCGCGGTCCCGCGCGCCGGCGCCGGGCGTCGCCCGAGGCTCGCATGGCATCGCCCCAGACCAACCCGCTCCTGGCCTCCATCGACCAGGGGGTCGCGCTCGACGATCCCCACGTCGCCGTCTATTTCGCGCAGGACGGCGAGCGGGTCGACTTCGCCACCGAGCAGGGCGGCTGGTCCCCCTACGCCCGCGCCCAGGCGATGGCGGCGCTGGAGACCTGGGCCGCGCTCAGCGGGCTGAGCTTCGAGGAGGTCTTCGACCCCGCCGAGGCCGACTTCCGGCTGGTGAAGTCGGACGCGGGCGGCGCCTCGCTGGGGTTCATGAACGGGCCGGACCCGGCCTATGGCGACGCGCAGGGGGTCGGCTGGTTCAACTCCGGCCCCTACTGGAGCGGGGCGAAGGGCGGAATGCTCTCCCCCGGCGCCTACATGTTCACGATCTTCCTGCACGAGTTCGGCCACGGCCTCGGCCTCGCCCATCCCCACGACGCCGGCGGCTCGACGGTCATGCCTCAGGTCGGCGAGGGGCTAGGCCTCGACCAGGGCGTCTACACGGTGATGACCTACAACGACGGCTGGCCCGAGGCGCCCGAGGGCCTGCCCGAAAGCCGCGAATGGGGCTGGAACCTCGGCCCCTCGGCGCTCGACATCGCCGTGGTCCAGGCCAAGTACGGCGCGAATCTCGAGACCGGGGCGGGGACCGACCGCTACCGCCTGCCGTCCAAGAACGAGGCGGGGACCGGCTACCTCACGATCTGGGACGCGGGCGGGGACGACGACCTGATCTTCCACAAGGGCCGCCGCGACGCGGTCATCGACCTGCGCGCCGCCACGCTGGAACCCGAAGAGGGCGGCGCCGGCTGGGTGAGCCGCGCGCAGGGCGTCCACGGCGGCTTCACCCTCGCCCATGGGGTCGAGATCGAGCGCGCCCTCGGCGGGCGCGGCGACGACCGCCTGACCGGCAACGCGGTCGACAACGTGCTGAATGGCAAGACGGGCGCGGACCGCCTCGTGGGGGGCGAGGGCGACGACCTCCTGCTGGGCGGCAAGGGCGCCGACCGGCTGTTTGGCGGGCAGGGCGACGACCGGCTCAAGGCCGGCCCCGGCCGGGACCGGCTGACCGGGGGCGAGGGCGCGGACCTGTTCGCGATCCGTCCCGGCGACGGCCGGGCGGTGATCCTCGACTTCGGCGCCGGGGACCGGCTGGACCTGCGCGGCTTCGGCTACGCGGACTTCGACGCGCTCGAGGCCGACCTGATCGACCGCGGCGGCCGGACCGTGCTGAAGGCGGCCGGCGCGACGCTGGCGCTAAAGGACCTTTCGCCCGAAGAGATCGTCGAGGAGATGCTCCTCCTCTGACCCTCCTCTGACCGTCCGCGCCGCCCGGCTCAGCGCCGGTTCAATTCGGCGAAGCTTCTCCCCTGCGCCACGAGCTCCTCGAGCAGCGGCGCGGGGGCCCAGAAGCCGGGCTCCTCCTGGGCGAACACGCGCAGATCGTCGAGGATCGTCTCCGGCCCCATCGCGTCGGCATGGTGCATCGGCCCGCCTCGCCAGCGGGGGTAGCCGTAGCCGGCGATGGCCGTCATGTCGACGTCGAGCGGGCGCAGCGCGATGCCCTCGTCCACCACTTTGGCCGCCTCGTTGGTCATCGCGGCGATATAGCGGCGCAGGATCTCCTCGCGCGAGAAGCTGCGCGCGTTGATCCCCAGGCGCCGGCGCTCGGCCTCGATCATCGGCATCACCTCGGGGTTCGGGGGGCCGGAGCGGGCGCCGTCGGCGTAGTCGTAAAAGCCCCGGCCGGTCTTCTGGCCCAGCCAGCCGTTCTCGTGCATCCGGTCGAGGAAGCCCTCGGCATAGCGCGCGGAGGGGTCGCGCCCGGCGTCCCCCGCCCGTCGGTTGAAGTAGCCGATGTCGAGCCCCGCGAGGTCCCCCATCTCGAACGGGCCCATCGGGTAGCCGAAGCTGCGCACCGCCGCGTCGACCTCGTAGGGCGAGGCGCCGTCCTCGACCATCCGGTTGGCGGCCGCGAGATAGGCGCCCAGGATCCGGTTGCCGATGAACCCGTCGCAGACGCCCGCGCGCACGGCGATCTTGCTCATGCGTTTGGCCAGCGCGAAGCCGGTGGCCACGACCTCGGGCGCGGTCCGCTCGCCCACCACCACCTCCAGCAGGCGCATCACGTGGGCGGGCGAGAAGAAATGCAGCCCCAGCACGTCCTGCGGGCGGCGGGTGACGGCGGCGATCTCGTTCACGTCGAGGTAGGAGGTGTTGGTGGCCAGCACCGCCCCCTCGCGCAGCACGGCGTCGAGCTGCGCGAACACCGCCTTCTTGACCTCCATCTTCTCGAACACCGCCTCGATGGCGAGGTCGACCTCCGACAACGCGGCATAGTCCGTCGCGCCCGTCCAGCGCTCGGAGAGCATCGCGTCGAGCGCGGCCTGGCTCATCCGCCCCTTGGCGAGCGCAGAGGCGAAGTTGCGCCGCAGGTTCGCCTCGCCCCGGGCCAGCGCCTCCGGGTCCCGCTCGACCATCACCACCCGCAGCCCGGCGTTCAGGGCGGCCGCGGCGATGCCCGCGCCCATGGTTCCGCCGCCGATCACGGCCACGCTCTCCAGCGATCGGGGCGTGGCGGCGGCCTCGGGGATCTTGGCCACGGCCCGCTCGCCGAAGAAGGCGTGGACCATGGCGTCGCGCTGCGGGTCGGCGTGGGACTTGTCGGAGACCTCGGTCTCGCGCTTGAGCCCCTGCGCAAGCGGCAGGACGCAGGCCTCGACCGCCTCCACGCAGTAGAGCGCGGCATGCAGGCCGCGGCCGGTCTTCACCGCCCGCTCGCGCCACTCGGCGAACAGGTCCGGGGTGGCGTCGGGGACGCTCATCTCGCCCGAGCGCCGCACGCCGGCGCCCTCGGCGAGCAGGCGGCGGGCGTAGGCGAGGCCGGCGGCCAGCGGGTCGCCGCTGTCGTCGATCGCGTCGATCAGGCCGAGGTCGAGCGCCTCCCGCGCGGGGATGTGGCGGCCCGAGGTGATCGCCTCCAGCGCCCGGGCCGCGCCCATCAGGCGGGGCGCGCGCTGGGTGCCGCCGGCCGCCGGGATCACGCCCAGATGCACTTCGGGCAGACCGACCTTCGAGCCCGCCTGCGCGATGCGCCAGTGGGCGGCGATCGCGACCTCCAGTCCGCCGCCGAGCGCCGTGCCGTGCAGGGTCGCGACCACGGGTTTCGCGGCGGCCTCGATCCGGTCGCACAGGGTCGAGATCTGCGGGTCCTTCCGTTTCGTGCCGAACTCGGTGATGTCGGCGCCGGCGTGGAAGGTGCGGCCCTCGCAGTGGATCAGGGCGATGCGGGCGTCGGGGTCGGCGTCGAACCGCTCCATCCCCGCCACGATCCCCGCGCGCACATCGGCGCCCAGCGCGTTGACGGGCGGGTTGTCGGTGCGGATCACGGCGACGCCGTCGACGACCTCGTAGGAGACATGTTCGCTCAGGCGGTCGGTCATCTGGGGGGCTCCTCCTCGCGGCTCTGCGGCCTTCGGGGCGAGCCTGACGGTCCGCGGGGGAGGGCGCAAGCCCGGGCGCCCGACGCCAAAGCCCCGACCGTCGCGGGACGGCCGGGGCGCGGGCAGGACCGACGGGGCGCGAGGGCCCCTGTGGCCGGCGCGGATTACTGGGCGGTGATCACCGTCATCACCAGCTTGCCGTCGGGCTTGATCGGCCCGTCCTCGGTCGCGCCGAGCGTGTACTCGAACTTGCCGGCGGCCATGCCGCCCTCCTCGGAGTGGACCATCAGCATCAGCATCTCGCCGGGCTCCACCGGCTCGGACAGGAGGGCCGCGACGTCCGAGGTGTCCCCGGCCCGCAGCGGAGCGTAGCCGACCACGGGGCCCGGCTTCATTTCGGCGTCGGTGCGGTGGACGACCAGCCAGCCGTTGGCCGGCGCGCGCACCATCTCGGCCGAGACGACGCCGTTCGCGACGCTCTGGTCGGCCGCCTCGACCATCGGGGTCTCGGCGAGCGCCGGCGCCGCGGTCAGCGCCGCGATCAGAGCGAGGGCGGGGGCATGGGTGCGGAACATGACGTTCTCCCTATCAGGGCTCGGCAGGGGCCGGAGCTTCGACAAAGGGAACGGCGGCGCGGGCCTTCGCGGATGCATCGATCACGAAAACGTCAGCGTGCGGGCGAAGCGCGGGGCCGGAGCGGCGAGGCCAAGAAAAGCCGCGCCGACCGGGGCTGGTCGGCGCGGCGTCGATCCGCGGCGGCGGGCGCGGACCGGGGCCTTGCGGCGCCCGTCCCGCGCCCCGGCGCTCAGTAGCGGTAGTGCTCGGGCTTGAACGGGCCCTCGGTGGTGACGCCGATGTAGTCGGCCTGGGCGTCCGAAAGCTTGGTCAGGGTCACGCCCAGCTTGGCGAGATGCAGCTTGGCCACCTTCTCGTCGAGGTGCTTGGGCAGGACGTAGACTTGGTTCTTGTACTGGTCGCCCTTGGTCCACAGCTCGATCTGGGCCAGCGTCTGGTTGGTGAAGGACGCCGACATCACGAAGCTGGGGTGGCCGGTGCCGTTGCCCAGGTTCAGCAGGCGGCCCTCCGAGAGCAGGATCATGCGGTTGCCGCTGGGCATCTCGATCATGTCGACCTGCGGCTTCACGTTGGTCCACTTCATGTTCCGCAGCGCGGCGACCTGGATCTCGTTGTCGAAGTGGCCGATGTTGCCGACGATGGCCATGTCCTTCATCTCGCGCATGTGCTCGAGACGGATCACGTCCTTGTTGCCGGTGGTGGTGATGAAGATGTCGGCCTTCGCGACCACCTCCTCGAGGGTCACCACCTCGTATCCGTCCATCGCGGCCTGCAGGGCGCAGATCGGATCGATCTCGGTGACCATCACCCGCGCGCCGGCGCCGGCCAGCGAGGCGGCCGAGCCCTTGCCCACGTCGCCGTAGCCGCAGACCACCGCGGTCTTGCCGGCCATCATCACGTCGGTGCCCCGGCGGATGCCGTCGACCAGCGATTCCTTGCAGCCGTACTTGTTGTCGAACTTCGACTTGGTGAC
>NZ_CAXBOD010000088.1:0-13259 GCF_963977235.1 uncultured Albimonas sp. | reverse complement strand
CCGGAGAACAGGCGCGGGCCCTGTTCTTGGGTGAGTCAGGAGCCCGCCGGAGGCTTCCCGGCCCGAGACTCCAGGCCCGCCCCGTCGCCGGGCGCCCCGCAGCCAGGCCCGCCCGCAGGGCGCCTCCTCACCGCTCCCTCAGGAGAACGCGAAGCCGTCCCCGGTCTCGGCCGGCGCGTGCCGGATCAGCCGCGAGGTCAGCACCGCCGCCTGCCGATGCACGACCGCCTTCTGGTAGTCGGGGTTCATCAGCATCTCGATGAAGGCCGAGGCCGCCGGGTAGGCCGCGACGAAGGCCTCGTCCCAGCGTTCGTCTTCCGGCCCGATCAGCACCGTGCGGAAGGCGCCCCGCCAGACGATCCTGCCGCCGAGCCCGGCGAACACCGGCCCGCTCTCGCGTCCGTAGTTCGCGTAGGCCTGCGCGCCGCTCAGCCCCTTGCCGGCGAGCGCGTGTGCCTCGGGATAGGCCGCCGCCTCGCGGAAGCGGACGAGGTTGAGCATCTGCACCGGCTCGTCCCGGGGCAGGGCCTTGAAGGCCTCCCACTGGGCGCGCATGGGGTCCACGCAATGGTCGGGGCAGGGGGCGTCGGTCATCAGGGGTCTCCTCCCGGTCGCTGGGCGCTTCGGCCCGTCGGTTTGGCGGAGCCTAGCCTCCCCGCCGCGCCGATGCGAGCCGTCGCCGGGGCCCACGCGCGATCACGCGTAGCGCGCCCCGCCCAGCCCGTCGGGCCCCGCGAGCATCGTCTCCGCCCCGTCCACGATGTCGGTGTTCTGCGCCGCGACCAGCCGCCAGCCCTCGGGTCGCGCCTGGGCCGCGAACACCAGCATGGTGCGGCGCGGACCGGCGAGGCCGCCGTCGGGGGCGCGCTGCCCCTCCATCCGCGCGCGCAGGCGCGCCAGCGCCGCGCCGGGGCCCAGGGCCCGCGTCTCGAGCCTTTCCTCGCTCAGGACGGCGCCGGCGAAATAGGTCTGGAAGGCGACGCCGTGGACGCGGGCGATCCGCTCCGCCCCGTGCCACCACAGGCCGGTGACGTTCACGAAGTCCGCGTCCGCGGCGAAAAGCGCGCCCAGGGCGGCGGCGTCGTGCGCCGACCAGGCGGCGAGGAAGGCGCGGGCGAGGCGGGCGGCCTCGGCCTGCGCCGTCTCCTCGCCGGACCCGCCCGCCGGCGGCGCCGGCGTCGGGCCCATCAGTTCAGGTCCAGCATCTTGCCCGGGTTGAGGATCCCCTGCGGGTCCAGCGCCCGCTTGATCTGCGCCATCACCGAGACCGCCTCCCCGTGCTCGGCGTCCATGAAGCGCTTCTTGCCCACGCCGATGCCGTGCTCGCCCGAGACGGTGCCCCCCAGGCGCAGGGCGGTCTCGGCCATGCGGCCGGCGACGGCCTTCACCGTCTCCAGCTCCCCGGGATGTTCGGGGCGGAAGAACAGGCCGGCGTGGAAGTTGCCGTCGCCCACGTGGCCGATGATGCCGCCCGCGACGCCCGAGCTCTCCATGTCCCGCCGCGCCTCGGTCACCGCTTCGGCGAGCCGCGAGATCGGCACGCAGACGTCGGTCGAGATCCCCTTCCACCCCGGCCGCTGCGCCCGCCCGGCATAGAAGAAGTTGTGGCGCGCGTGCCAGAGCTTGGCGCGCTCCTCGGCGTTGGTGGTCCACTTGAAGTCGCCCCCGCCGTGCTCGGCGGCGATCTCGCCGAAGATCTCGGCCTGCTCCTTCACGCCCTCGGGGGTGCCGTGGAACTCGACGAACAGGTGCGGGGTCTCGGGCAGGGACATCTTGGCCCAGGCGTTCACCGCGGCGATCGACCAGGCGTCGACATATTCGATGCGCGCCATCGGCACGCCCATCTGGATGGTCTGGATCACCGCGGCGACCGCGCCCTCGGGGTCGGCGAAGGCGCAGGTGGCGGCCGAAATGCCCTCGGGCGTGCCCCACAGCTTCACCGTCAGCTCGGTGATGATCCCCAGCGTCCCCTCCGAGCCGACCAGCAGCCCCTTGAGATCGTAGCCGGTCGAGGATTTGCGCGCCCGGCTGCCGGCGCGCACGATCCGCCCGTCGGCCATCACCGCCTCGAGCGCCAGGACGTTGTCGCGCATGGTGCCGTAGCGCACCGCGTTGGTGCCCGAGGCGCGCGTCGCGGCCATCCCCCCCAGCGTGGCGTTGGCGCCGGGGTCGACCGAGAAGAACAGGCCGGTGGCGCGCAGATGCTCGTTGAGCGCCTCGCGGGTCAGGCCGGGCTGCACGACGGCGTCCATGTCCTCGACATGCACCTCCAGCACCCGGTCCATCCGGGTCATGTCGAGGCTCAGCCCGCCCTGGGTGGCCAGCGCATGGCCCTCGAGGCTCGAGCCGATGCCCCAGGCCACGATCGGACAGCCCTGCGCCGCGCAGATCTTCACGATCTCCGAGACCTCCTGCGTGGTCTCGGGGAAGGCCACGGCGTCGGGCAGGACGTCGGGATGCCAGCTCTCGTCGCGGCCGTGAAGGTCGCGCACCGAGTCGGCGGTGGACAGGCGCTCGCCCAGAAGGGTCCTGAGCTGCTCGATCGCGGTCTGGATGGTCATGCGGTCCTCCCTGGCGGCGGACGATAGACCCGGGTCCCTCAGAAGAAAAGCAGGGGCGGGGCGCGCCGCGAGGCGCCGGGAGACGGTTCCCACGCGCGCCGGGGCCGGGACGCGCCGCGGACCCGCCGCCCGCCATGGACGCAGCGTCGGTCGCGGCGCCTGCGCCCCTCGTCGCCGGGACCGGGCTCGGTGGGGGGCGGCAGGACAGTCCGCGCAAGGCGCGCGGTCAGCCGGCCTGTGGCGGGCCGCCCTGCAGCAGGCCGCGGGCGGCGGCCTCGATCAGGGCGTCGGTGTTCACCGGGACCTCGGTCACCTCGTAGTCGCCGTCGATCAGCAGGGTGGCGACCCCATGCACGAAGGTCCACAGCATGATCGCGAGCCGCATCGCAGGCTCCGTGCCGGGCTCCAGTCCCGAGGCTTCGGCCACGTCGGCGATCACCACCTGGAAGCACGCCTTGGCCTCTTGCCCGTAGTCGTCGTCCGAGGGGTCCGAGAGCTCCCGCTTCATCCCGAACATCACCCGGAACAGGCCCGGGTTGGCCGCGGCGAAGGCGACATAGGCCTTGCCGATCGCCGCGATCCGCGCCGCCCCCGGTTCCGGCGTCACGGCGCGCGAGGCGTGCATCGTCTCGCGCATCTCCTCGAAGCCGTGGTCGCACAGGGTGCGCAGGATGTCGTTGCGGTCGGCGAAATGCTTGTAGGGCGCGGCGGTCGAGACGCCGGCCATCCGGCAGGCCTTGCTGACCGACATGCGGTCGGCGCCGTCCCGCTCGACCAGCTCGCGCACCGCCGCCAGCAGGGCGTGGGCCAGATCGCCATGGTGATAGCGCGCGCGCTTGCAGCACGGCTCTGCCGGGCGGCCTGAGGGAGAATCAGAGAGGGGGTGCGATGCGTCGGCCATTTTCGGCCTCATTTTTCACGGCTCGAGGGTTGCAATGCAAGTTAGTGCCTCTAACATAAGTTAGCAACGCTAACATCGCATGGAGAGAGTCGATGACGTCCGAGCGTTCCGCCCCCGACGGGGCGCCTGCCGCCCCCGCCGCCGCGTCCTCTCTGGGGCGGCGCGTCGTCCGGCGGGCGGGGCGTCTGACCCTCTCGGCCGGTCTGGCGGCCGCGGCCGGCGTGGCCGCCGTCCTCGGCGCCCAGGCCTTGCAGGAGCGCAACGCCCCGCCCGAGCAGATCGCCGCCTCCGCCCCCACCCGCGCCCCGGTCATCGCCGTGCAACGCGCGAGCGGCCTGCGGGTCGAGACGCGGCGCCTCGGCATCGTCGAGCCCGCGCGCCAGGTGCAGGCGGCCTTCGATCTCGCCGGCACGGTCGAGACGGTGGCGGTGCAGGAGGGGGACCGCGTGCAGGCGGGCCAGCTTCTCGCCCGGCTCGACACCGCCCGGATCCGCGTCCGCATCGACGAGCTCGAGGCCCAGCGCGCCGCCACCCAGACGCAGGCCGAGCTCGCCCGCCTGACGCTGGAGCGGCAGGAGACCCTGCGCGCGCGCGGCTTCGCCTCCGACCAGCGCTGGGACGAGGCGCGGCTGGAGGCGGACCGCGTGGCCGCCACGCTGCGCCAGCTCGACGCGGGGCTGGCCGCGGCGCGCATCGACCTCGACCATTCCGAACTGCGCGCCCCCTTCGCGGGCGAGATCGCCTCGCGCTCGGCCGACGAGGGGGCGGTGGTCTCGGCCGGCCAGAAGATCATCGAGCTGATCGAGGCCGACCGTCCCCGCGTGCGCGTCGGCCTGCCCGAGGCCGCCGCCGCCCGCCTGCAGCCCGGCACCCTGATGCAGGTCGAGATCGACGGCCGCCGCCTGACCGCCGCGGTCGCCGCGGTGCGCCCGGACGTGGACCCCGCCACCCGCACCCGTGCGGCCCTTCTCGACCTGCTGACCCCGCCGGGCGCCCGCGTCGCCTACGGCGCCGCCGTCTCGGTCATCGTCGAGCGCACCCGCGAGGAGGAGGGCTTCTGGCTGCCCGTCTCGGCCCTGCGCGAGGGGGCCAAGGGCCTGTGGACCGTGCTGACCGTGGCCGAGCGCCCCGGCGGCGCGGTCGCGGGCGTGGAATCGGTCGAGGTCCTGCACGTCGACGGCGAGCGCGCCTTCGTGCGCGGCACGCTCGCCCCCGGCGACCTGGTGGTGGCCGCGGGCGCCCACAAGCTGGCCCCGGGCCTGCGCCTCGCCCCCACTGAGATCCCGCTGGCCCGCGCGCTGGGCGAAGACGCGCTGGGCGAAGACACGCCGGGCGAGGACGCGCCCGCCACCCTCGCCTCGGCCGACTGACCCCGCCGCCCAGGTCCCCCGAAGGCCCCGGGTCAGGCCCCGGGGCGCCCCCTTCCGCCCCGCGAGCCGCCACGGAGCCCGCCATGCGCACGCTGTTCTACCGACATGCCCGACTGACCGCGCTTGCGATGCTGGTGCTGATCGCGGCGGGGGCCTCGGCCTTCCTGACCATCGGTCGCCAGGAAGACCCCACCATCACCAACATCTTCGCCAACATCTTCACCCCCTATCCCGGCGCCGATCCGGCCCGCGTCGAGGCGCTGGTCACCGAGAAGATCGAGGCCGAGCTGCGCGAGATCGCGGAGATCAAGCGCCTCACCTCCACCTCCTCGACCGGAATTTCGGTGATCAACGTCGAGCTCTCGGAGTTCCTCGACGACGCGGCCATCGACACCGCCTGGGCCGACATCCGCCAGGCCCTGCGCGACGTGGCGCGCGAGCTGCCAGAGGGCGTGCCCGAGCCCGAGTTCGACGACGACCGCACCGGCGCCTTCTCGGCGATCTCGGCGGTGATGCCGCGCGGCGCGGACGCGCCGCCTGCCATCCTCGCCCGCCATGCCGCGATGCTCGAGGATCGTCTGCGCGCCCTCCCGGGCGTCAGCCTCGTCACCTCCTACGGGATGCCCGAAGAGGAGGTGCTGGTCACCATCGACCCCGAGGCGCTGGGTCCGCTCGGCCTCTCGGCCGCGCAGGTGGCCGCGGCGATCGGGCAGGCCGACCCCAAGGTCTCGGCCGGGCGGCTGCGCGGCGCCGAGACCGACCTGCTGATCGAGGTCTCGGGCGAGATCCGCTCGCTCGACCGGGTGCGCGAGATCCCGCTCGCCAGCAACGCCGAGGGGTTCTCGACCCGCGTCGGCGACGTGGCCACGGTCGAGAAGACGGCCCGCGTGCCCGCCCCCTCGCTGGTGCGCATCGACGGCCGCCCCGCCGTGCTGGTCGCGGCCAAGATGGAGGAGGGCCGTCAGGTCGACGCCTGGATCCGGACGGTGCGCGCGAGCCTCGCGGACTACGAGGCCGCGCTGCCCGGCGGGCTCGAGCATCGGCTGATCTTCGACCAGTCGGGATACACGGCCGACCGGCTCTCCGAGGTCGCGGCCAACATGGCCGTGGGGGTGGGGCTGGTGGTGGGCGTGCTGTTCCTGACGCTGGGCTTCCGCGCCGCGCTGGTGGTGGCCGCGGTGCTGCCGCTGGTGGGGCTCGCGACGCTCGCCACGCTGAACTTCATGGGCATTCCCATCCACCAGATGTCGGTCACCGGCATGATCGTGGCGCTGGGTCTGCTGGTGGACGCGGCCATCGTGATGACCGACGAGATCCGCCGCCGTCTCGCCGCCGGGATGCCGCGGCTCGAGGCGGTGGGCGACGCGGTGGGCCGGCTCGCCGCGCCGCTGTTCGCCTCGACCGTCACCACCGCGCTGACCTTCATGCCGATGATCCTGCTGCCCGGTCCCGCGGGGGACTTCGTGGGGACGGTCGCGATCTCGGTGGTGGCGATGCTGGCCTGGTCCTTCGTGGTGGCGATGACGATCACGCCCGCGCTCTCGGGCTGGCTGCTGCCGGACCCTTCGAAGGGCGGCGGGATCGTGGCCAACGGCATCTCCGGCGGGGCATTCGGGCGGCTGTTCGCCGGCTCCCTGCGGCTCGCCACGCGCAACCCCGTGCCGGCGATCGCCTGGGCGCTGGTGCTGCCGGTGATGGGGTTCCTGTCCTTCCCCAGCCTGACGCCGCAGTTCTTCCCCGGCGTCGACCGCGACCAGTTCTACATCGACGTCGAGATGCCCGCCGGCGCCGCCCTTTCGGCCACCGAGGCGACGACCGAGGCGGTCTCCCGGGCGCTGGCGGCCGAGGACGACATCCGCCAGGTCGCCTGGGTGATCGGCGAGAGCGCGCCCTCCTTCTACTACAACATGACCATGAACAGGGTCGGCGCCCCCGGCTTCGCCCGCGCCCTCGTCTCGACCGACTCCAACGCCGCCACCGCCCGCCTGATCCCCGAGCTGCAGGACAGCCTCGGCGCCGTCGCCCCCGGCGCCCGGATCCTGGTGCGCGACCTCGTGCAGGGCCCCCCCGTGCAGGCGCCGGTCGAGCTGCGCCTGCACGGCGCCGACCTCGCCCTCCTGCGCGAGACCGGCGACGCGATCCGCGGCATCGTCGAGACCAGCCCCGACATCGCCTCGGTCCAGACCACGATGGAGGGGGGCGCGCCCAAGCTCGACTTCGTGCTCGACGAGGACAAGGCGCGGCTGGCGGGGCTCGACCTCGTCTCGGTCGCCCGCCAACTCGACGCGGCGCTCGAAGGGGTCACCGGCGGCAGCCTGGTAGAGGGGTCCGAGGAGCTGCCGGTGCGCGTGCGCGTCGGCGCCGCCCGCCGCGCCGACGCGGGCTTTGTCGAGACCTTCGACATCGTCGCCCCCGACGGCCGCCTGGTTCCCCTCTCGACGCTGGGCGAGATGCGCGTCGTCCCCTCCGACAGCGCGATCTCGCGCCGCGACGGGGAGCGGGTGAACGCCGTCGCCGCCTTCGTGCGCTACGGCGTCCTGCCCGAGGCCGCGCTCGCCCAGGCCCAGGCCCTGCTGGACGAGGCCGGCTTCGCCCCGCCCCCCGGCGTGCGGCTCGAGGTCGGCGGCGACGCGGACGCGCGCAACGAGGTCATCGGCAATCTGCTGGCGCCGCTGGGGCTGATCGTGACCCTCTCGATCGCCACGGTGGTGCTGACCTTCAACTCCTTCCGCCTCGGCGCGGTGGCGAGCGGGGTGATGGTGCTCTCGGCCGGGCTCTCGATCCTGTCGCTGGCGATCTTCGGCTACCCGTTCGGGATCACCGCGGTGGTCGGGGTGATCGGCTCGATCGGCGTCTCGGTCAACGCCTGCATCATCATCCTCACCGCGCTGCAGGAGGATCCGCGGGCGGCCGCCGGCGACCGCGATGCCATGGCCGAGGTGGTGCTGGGCGCCTCGCGCCACATCGTCTCGACCACGATCACCACCTTCGGCGGCTTCCTGCCGCTGATCCTGGGGGGCGGAGGCTTCTGGCCGCCCTTCGCGATGTCCATCGCCGGGGGGGTGCTGCTCTCGACCGTGGTCAGCTTCTACTTCACCCCGCCGATGTTCGCCCTGCTGGCGCGGCGCGCGCGGCCGGCGGGGCAGGGCGCCGCCGGCCCGGAGATCGCGGCGGAACCGGGCCCCGCCCTCGCGCCCCCGCGCTCCGGCGCCCGGGCGCGGAACCTCTTCGCCGCGCCATGATCCGCGCCTGACCGGCCCGCGGCGCGGGCCGTCTCGCCGCCGGGGCGGGCAGGGGCGCCGTCCCGCACGCGCCATGCCGCTGATCCGATCGGCCCCCGCGCACGTAAGACTGTGCAACCATCCACACAGGGGGAGGTCGAATGACCCTCGGCGCGCTCTATCTCGCCACTTTCGCGGTGTTTCTCGTGCTCGACGCGCTGATGCTGACGATGGTGATGAAACCGCTCTTCGACCGCCACGTCGGCGCGCTGATGCTCGAGGACCCCAAGTACGCGGTCGCGGGGGCCTTCTACGTGGCCTATGTCGCGGGCATCCTCTGGTTCGCCGGCTGGCCGGCGCTGGCGCCGGGGGGCGGGGGCTGGCGCTCGGCCGCGCTGAACGGCGCGATCCTGGGCCTGCTCGCCTACGCCACCTACGAGTTCGTGAACATGGCCACCCTCAAGGGCTGGAGCTGGCAGACCGTCGCGCTCGACACCCTGTGGGGCGGTGTGCTGACCGGCGTCTCGGCCGCCGGGGGCGTGGCCATCGTGCAGGCGCTGGGCATGACCCGGAATTGATCCGCCCCTCTGCCCCTGGGGGCATTCTGCGCCCCTCCGCGCCTGGGGGCGTCCTGCGCCCCTGCCGCCCCTGCGCGCGCGGGCGGCCTTGCCCGAGGCGCGCGCCCGGCGCAGGGTCCGCGCCATGACGTCCGCCACGCCCCCCGCCCTCGACCTGTCCGATGTCCGCAAGGGTTACGCCACGCCACAGGGCCGCCTCGAAGTGCTGCGCGGCGTCTCGCTGGTCCTGCCCGCGGGCGAGAGCCTGGCCCTGACCGGCGAATCGGGGTCCGGCAAGAGCACGCTGCTGCACCTCGCGGGCGGCCTCGACGTGGCCGACGGCGGCGAGATCCATGTGGCGGGGCAGCCCACTTCCGGTCTCGACGACGGCGGCCGCGCGGCCCTGCGGCGCGAGCGGGTGGGCCTGGTGTTCCAGCAGTTCAACCTCGTGCCCAGCCTCGACGTGGCCGAGAACCTGGCGTTCCAGGCCCGCCTTGCCCGGAAGGAGGACCCGGCCTGGACCGCGGAGCTGGCGCGTCGCCTGGGGCTCGACGACCTGCTCTCGCGCTGGCCCGAGCAGCTCTCGGGCGGCCAGCAGCAGCGCGTCGCCATCGGCCGGGCGCTGGCCGCGCGACCCAGCCTGGTGCTGGCCGACGAGCCCACCGGCGCGCTCGACGAGACCGCCGCCGACGCCGCACTCGCCCTGTTGCTGGAGCTGACGGCCGAGGCCGGGGGGGCGCTTCTGATGGTCACCCACTCCGCCCGCCTCGCGGCCCGTCTCGACCGCCGCCTGCACCTGCGCGCCGGCCGCCTCGATGCGCCGCCCGATCCGGGCCCCCCGGCATGAGGGCGGCGTCCCCCGCGCGCCGCGCCCCGACGCCCTCCCGTCCGGGACCTCGGGCATGAGCGCCCGCGACGCCTCCCCGCCCGCGCCGTCCCTGACAGCTCAGCCAGTCCGCGCCTCAGCCCGCTCCACGCTGGCCGCGCTGCCCTGGGCTCTGCGGGTGCTGACCTCGCACTGGCGCCGCCGGCCGCTGCAGCTGCTGGCGCTGCTGGTGGGGCTGGCGGCGGCCACGGCGCTGTGGTCGGGGGTGCAGGCGCTCAACGCCCAGGCGCGCGACAGCTATGCGCGCGCCGCCTCGGCCTTTTCCGGCGCCCAGGTCCCCTCGCTGGTCCCCGAGGCCGGCGGCCCGATCCCGCAACCGGCCTTCGCCGAGCTGCGCCGCGCCGGCTGGCCGGTCTCCCCCCTCGTCGAGGGCTGGATCAGGGTCGGCGACGAGCGCCTGCGCCTGATGGGGATCGAGCCGGTGACCCTTCCCGCCGCCGCCGGCCTCGCCTTCTCCGGCGAGCAGGCCCTGGCCGGCGAGGCCGAGGGCCCCGAGGACGCCCGCGCCTACCCCGATTTCGTGCTCCCCCCCGGCCGCCTGTTCCTGGCGGCCGAGACGCTGCGGGCCAACGGCTGGGCCCCCGGCGACCGGCCCGGAACCCCGCGCGGCCCGCTGCCGCCGCTGGTCGCCTCCTCGGCCCCCGCGCCGGGCCTCGCCATCACCGACATCGGCTTCGCCCAGGCGCTGCTGGGGATGGAGGGCCGCGTCTCGCGCCTGCTGCTGGACCCCGAGCGCGCGCCCGCCGGCGCCCCCCCCGGCTGGCGGCGCCTGGCGCCCGAGCCGCGCGTCGACCCGGGCCGCCTCGCCGACAGTTTCCACCTCAACCTGACCGCCTTCGGTGGCCTGAGCTTCATCGTCGGCCTGTTCATCGTCCACGGCGCGGTGGGCCTGGCGGTCGAGCAGCGCCGGCCCCTGTTCCGCACCCTGCGCGCCTGCGGCCTCTCCTCCCGCGGCCTCGGCGCGGCGCTTGCCATCGAGCTTGGCGTCGCGGCGCTGCTGGCGGGCCTCGCGGGCGTGGCGCTGGGCTATCTGGTGGCCGCGGCCCTGCTGCCCGACGTGGCGGCCAGCCTGCGCGGCCTCTACGGCGCCCGCGTGCCGGGAACCCTGTCGCTGTCGCCGGCCTGGTGGGCGGCGGGACTGGGGATGAGCCTTGCGGGCGCCGCCGCCGCCGCCGGCCCTGCCCTGCTGCGCGCCGCCGCCGCCCCCGCGCTCGAAAGCGCGCGCCCCGAGGCCTGGCGCCTCGCCTCCGCCCGCGCCGCCCGCCTGCGCGCCGCGGCCGCCGTCGCGCTGGCGCTGGCGGCCGCGGGGCTCGCGCTGTTCGGCCAGGGCCTGACCGCCGGTTTCGCGCTGCTGGGCGCGATCCTGGGCGCCGCGGCGCTGGGCCTGCCGCCGCTGCTCGGCTGGGCGCTGGCCCGCGCCCAGACCCGCGCCCGTCGCCCGCTGACCCGCTGGGCGCTGGCCGACGGGCGCCAGCAGTTGCCCGGCCTGTCGCTGGCCCTGACCTCGCTGCTGCTGGCGCTCGCGGTGAACATCGGCGTGGGAACCATGGTCGACGGCTTCCGCCTGACCTTCCTCGGCTGGCTCGACGACCGCCTCGCCGCCGAGGTCTACGTGCGCGCCGAGCCAGGCGCCGCCGACCGGCTCGGGACCTGGCTCGCCGCCCGCCCCGAGATCGAGGCGATCTTGCCCGAGCCCCGCGCCGAGACCGCCCTCGACGGCTGGCCGGTCGAGATCGTGGGCTTTGCCGATCATCCCACCTGGCGCGCCTCCTGGCCGCTGCTGGCCCAGCTCCCCGAGGCCTGGGACCGCGTCGCCGAGGGCTCGGGCGCGCTGATCTCCGAGCAGATGGCCCGCCGCCTCGACCTCTCCCCCGGCGACCCGCTGGTCCTGCCTGGCCCCGGCGAGCCGCCCCTGACGGTCGCGGGCGTCTTCGCCGACTACGGCAACGCGCGGGGCCAGGTCCGCCTCTCGGCCGAGGCGCTGGTCGCGCGGTGGCCCGACGCCGAGCAGGGCCGCTACGCCCTGCGCCTTTCGCCCGAAGACGTGTCGCCCTTGCTCGAGGCCCTGCGCGGGGCGCAGGATGCGGGCCTGGCCGAGGCCGCCGACCAGGGCGAGATCCGCCGCCTCAGCCGCTCGGTGTTCGAGCGGACGTTCGCCGTCACCGGCGCCCTGAACGCGCTGACGCTGGGGGTGGCGGGGATCGCGCTGCTGACCTCGCTGCTGACGCTGGCCGAGACGCGCCTGCCCCAGGTGGCGCCGCTGTGGGCGATGGGCGTGCGCCGCCGGCGTCTGGCCGCGATCGAGCTGACGCGGATCCTGGCGCTCGCCGCCCTGACCGCGGCGCTGGCGATCCCGCTGGGGGTGCTGGTGGCCTGGGCCCTGACCGCGGTCGTCAACGTGGAGGCTTTCGGATGGCGCCTGCCGCTGCACCTGTTCCCCGGCCAATGGGCGCGGCTGGCGCTGCTGGCGGTGGCGGCCGCCGGTCTGGCCGCCGCGATCCCGCTCCTGCGTCTCGCGCGAACCCCGCCGGCGCAGCTTGCCAAGGTCTTTGCCGATGAACGCTGACTCTCGCTTCGTCTCGCTCGCGGCGCTGCTGCTCGCCGCCGCGCTGGGGATCGCCGGCGCGGCCCTTGCGCAGGGACAGGGCGCCTCGGGCCTCTCCGACCTCTCGGGGCAGGGCGACGCGCCGCGGGCGGCCGCGCCCGGCGGCGCCTCGGGCGGGCAGGGCTATGCGGGCCTCTCGGGCGGGGGCGCGGGCTACGCCGCGGTCAGGCCCGGCCGCCGGTTCGCCTTCCCCGCCGACCACGGCCCCCACCCCGGCCACCGGATCGAGTGGTGGTATGTCACCGCCAACCTCTCGGCCCCCGACGGCCGCGCCTTTGGCGTGCAGTGGACCCTGTTCCGCCAGGCCCTCTCGCCCGACCCGGCCTCCGAGGGCTGGTCCGCCCCGCAGATCTGGCTCGCCCACGCCGCCCTCACCTCCGCCGAGGCCCACCGCACCGCCGAGAAACTGGGCCGCGGCGGCGTCGGCCAGGCCGGGGCCGCGGCCAGCCCGTTCCGCGCCTGGCTCGACGACTGGCGCCTGGCGAGCCGGGGCGAGTCCTTCGCCCCCCTGCGCCTCACCGCCCACGGCGAGGGCTTCGCCTACGACCTCGACCTTTCGGCCGACGGCGCGCCGGTGCTGCAGGGCCAGGACGGCTTCTCGCTGAAATCCGAGGGCGGGCAGGCGAGCTACTACTACTCCCACCCCTTCCTCGCGGTCTCCGGCCGCCTGACGCTCGAGGGCGAGACGATCCCCGTCGCCGGCCGCGCCTGGCTCGACCGCGAGTGGTCGAGCCAGCCGCTCGCCGGCGACCAGCCCGGCTGGGACTGGTTCGCCCTGCACCTGCCCGAAGGCGAGAAGCTGATGCTCTACCGTCTGCGCCGGACCGGGGGGGGCGGCTACCAGGCCTCGTCCTTCATCTCGGCCGACGGCGCGGTCGAGGCCCTGCATGGCGAGCAGGTGGCGATGACCCCGCTCGAGTCCGCCCGGGTCGCGGGTCGCGACGTGCCGGTGCGCTGGCGTCTCTCGGTCCCCTCGCGCGGACTGGACGTGACCACGACCCCGCTCAACCCCCAGTCGTGGATGGGCGAGTCCTTCCCCTACTGGGAGGGCCCGATCTCCTTTGCCGGAACCCATTCGGGCGTCGGCTACATGGAACTGACCGGCTACTGAGCGCCCCTGGCGCAACGCCCGACCCCCCCTCGCAAAGCGCCTGTTCT
>NZ_CAXBOD010000087.1:0-13268 GCF_963977235.1 uncultured Albimonas sp. | reverse complement strand
CCGCCCCGGTCAGGGATCGCGAAGCGACCCCGAAGGGGCTTGTCCTTGACCGGGGGGCTGAGTCGCTCAGGCATCAGAAGCGACGGACGGCTGCGGAGCGCAGGCGCGGGGCCTGTTCTCTGGTGAGTTCAGAAGCGCCCCCCCCATTGCCGGCGCCCCCTCCCCGCGGCCCGCGACAACGCCTCTCCCAGGTCAAAGCCCGCCCGCAGGGCGCCTGCTCTCCGGTCCCCCCAAACGCGAAAGGGCCGCGCACGGCGCGGCCCTTCCCAATTCCATCCGGTCTGCGAAGATCAGTTCTTCGCGTAGAACTCGACCACCAGGTTCGGCTCCATCTGCACCGGGTACGGCACGTCGCCCAGCGAGGGAACCCGCACGAAGGTGGCGGTCATCTTCGAGTGGTCGACCTCGAGATAATCGGGCACGTCGCGCTCCGAGCTGTCGGCGGCGCCCATCACCAGCTCCATCTGGCGGGACTTCTCCTTGACCGCGACCACGTCGCCCTCCTTCACGCGGTAGGAGGGGATGTTCACGCGGCGCCCGTTCACGGTCACATGGCCGTGGTTCACGAACTGGCGAGCGGCGAAGATCGTCGGCACGAACTTGGCGCGGTAGACCACCGCGTCCAGGCGCTGCTCGAGCAGGCCGATGAGCATCTCGCCGGTGTCGCCGCGCAGGCGCTCGGCCTCGGCGTAGATGCGGCGGAACTGCTTCTCGGTGATGTCGCCGTAGTAGCCCTTCAGCTTCTGCTTGGCGCGCAGCTGCACGCCGAAGTCCGAGAGCTTGCCCTTGCGGCGCTGGCCGTGCTGGCCGGGGCCGTACTCGCGGCGGTTCACCGGGGACTTCGGACGGCCCCAGATGTTCTCGCCCATGCGGCGGTCGATCTTGTATTTCGCGGCGGTGCGCTTGGTCACAGCGGTCGCTCCTCTGACAGGTCTCGCATCGCGCGCCCTCCTCTGCGCCTCCCCCCGGGGGGAGGGCCGACAGGCCGGCCTGCGGACAGGACGGACCTCGAGCGGCGGTCCGCGCGGATCTTCGCGGGACCCGCGCCTTTTACGCGCGTCGGGCGGCGAGTCAACCGCCGCGCCCTCCCCCCGCCGCCTGACATGGATCAAGGCGCCCCTTGCCCCCGCGGTCGATGCTCCGCCCACAAGAAACGATCGAGGGACCGCGTCCGCGCGTCCCGCGCCTGCGGCCCCCGCGCCGTTCCGACACAGGGCGCAGGCCGCGTCGGACGGCCGCGCGCCGCGCTCTCCTCGCCCGGGAGAGCGCGGCGCGCGGATCCGCCCCTCCCGCCCGACATCGTATAGCATCGAGCGGAGCCGCCCCCCGGCGATCGGGACCGTTCTCGTCGTCCGGACCGGCCTGCCTGGGCCCCAGCCCGCCCCGCGCGACGCCGCGCCGATGGCGCGCAAGCGCGAAGCCCGCCCGACCGCGATGCTGGCCCACGACGCCCGCCGCGCCGCCGCCCCGCGTGTCCACTCGACGCCCGCATCGGTCGCCGCGCCGCTGGCCGACCGCCGCGCCGCCATGGCCATCGCCGCCGCCGAACTGACCCGGGATCTCGAGCGCGATCGCTCCGGCACGACCCACTATGTCGAGCTCGCCGAACCTCGCTCGGGCCTGCCGGCGACAGGCGCCTGCGAGCACTCGCGCCTTGCCAAGGGGGTGGTCGGCAGCGTCGTTCGCCGGATCCTCGCCGAACTCGGCGCGCCGGTGCTGATGGCCTCTGAGCGCCGCCGCAGCCGGCCGAGCGCCCGCTTGCCGCTGCGGCCCGCGCCCTGCTGCTGGACTAGGCCGCGCCGCCCGCCGGACGACGCCCGGGGCCGCGGACGGGAGCGCGGCGACGACCCGCCCGCCCGCGATCCGCGCCCCGCCCGCGGCGCGGGATCGGCGCGGCGCCCGGGCCCAGCGCCGCGGCAGACCGCCGTCTGGAAACCCCTCCCACCCGGCGCCCGGAACCGGCCCGCAATCGACCGACCCGCTCCGTCCCGATCGGCCACGTATCACCCCGCCCGCAACGCGCCCAACGCCGACCCCGCGCCGCGAGCCCGACGCCGGCCACCTGGCGCCAGCGTCGCGCGGCGCCCCCGCGCAGCGGGGCCCTGCCAGGCCAGCCCCAAAGCGCGCCCCACGACCGGGACGCAAGCCCGCCGGCCAAGCGCGCCTCGCCCGGCCCGCGCCCGGCGCCCCCTCTCCCCTTGACCGGGCGCCCCGGTCACGCCGGCCACAAGCGCCACGCCGGCCCCGCGCCGCGAGCCGGACGCCGGCGACAGGCGCAACCTCGACGCGGCGCTTCGCGACCGGGCCCCAGCCCCCCGCGGCCTCTCGGCGCGCCGGACGCCCATCGAAACGCTGGCCCCCCCGGCGCAAAACCGTCATCCTGCGCGCCGGGCCGCGGCGATGCGCGCCTCTGGAACCCCGGCCCCGACCGGCGTATCCCTCACCCGACCGGCGCCTCGCCGGCCCCGACGCCACGCCGACCAACGGCCCGAGACGGAGCGCCCGCCGACCGCCAGCCGAGCCAGACCGCCCCGCGCCCGTTCCGGCCAGGCCCGCCCGCGCCGCCGCCCGGACGCCCGCCGGCCCCGCCCCGACCGACCGTCCTCCGCGCCCGACCCCGCCGCCGCCCGCCCCCGACACAGCCTTCACCCGGAGTCCGCCCGCGTTGATCGACTTCCTGCTCGCTCACGGACCCGCCATGATCACCCTCGCGGTGCTCGTGGGCATGTTCACGCTGTTCTGCATGGAGCGCTTCTCCCCCGAGGTCGTGGCCATCGGCGGAGTCGCCGTGCTGATGGCCGCCGGCGTGCTCGAGCCGGCGACCATGCTCAACTCCTTCTCCAACGCCGCCCCGATCACCATCGGGGCGATGTTCATCCTCTCGGGCGCCCTGGTGCGCACCGGCGCGCTCGACGCCTTCACCCGCCTCGCGCTGGTCTGGGCCGAGACCCGCCCCGTCGCCACGCTCGCCGCCTTCGCCGGCTTCGTGCTGACCGCCTCGGCCTTCATGAACAACACGCCCGTCGTGGTCGTGATGATCCCGATCGCCATGCGCCTGGCCCAGAAGGTGGGCACCTCCGGCTCGCGCCTGCTGATCCCGCTGAGCTACCTCGCCATCCTCGGCGGCCTCTGCACGCTGATCGGCACCTCGACCAACCTGCTCGTCGACGGCGTCGCCCGGCAGGCGGGGATGGAGCCGTTCTCGATGTTCGAGGTGACGCCGCTCGGCATCGCGGTCGCCGCCGCCGGCCTGATCTACCTGCGCATCGCCGCCCCGCGCCTGCTGCCCGACCGCCAGGCGATCACCGACTTCCTGGGCGAGCGCAAGCGCCTCTCCTTCATGACCGAGGTGGCGATCCCCCCCGGCTCTCCCGTCATCGGGCAGGAGGTGCTGAAGGTCGAGCTGTTCCGCCGCCAGGGCATGCGCGTCGTCGACGTCCTTCGCGGCGACGAATCGCTCCGCCGCAACATGGCCGGCGTGGTGCTGCAAGAGGGCGACCGCGTGGTCCTGCGCACCGGCGTGAACGAGCTGCTGGGCCTGCGCGAGACGCGCGCCCTGCACATGGTCGACCGGATCTCGGAGAAGAAGACCGTCACCGTCGAGGCCCTGATCGGCCCCGACTGCCGCCTGGTCGGCCGGCGCCTGGGCGAGCTGCGCCTGCGCCGCCGCTACGGCGTCTATCCGCTGGCCGTGCACCGCCGCTCGCAGAACCTGGGCCGCCAGCTCGACGACATCTTCGTGCGGATCGGCGACACGCTGCTGCTCGAGGGCGACCCCGACGACATCAAGCGCCTGGCCGAGGACGTGCGCCTCGTGGACATCGCGACGCCGACCGAGCGCCCCTACCGCCGCGACCGCGCCTGGATCGTGATTTCGGTGCTGGCCGCGGTGGTGATCCTCTCGGCGCTCGAGATCGTGCCCATCGTGGCCGCCGCCGTCATCGGCGTCGCCGTGGTCCTGTTCACCCGCTGCATCGACGCCGACGAGGCGTTCCAGTCGGTCGAGGGCCGCCTGTTGGCCCTGATCTTCGCCATGCTGGGCATCGGCGCGGCATTGGAAAGCTCCGGCGCCGTGCGGCTGGTGGTGGACGCCATCGCGCCGGCGCTGATGCAGGTGAACCCGCAGGTGGCGCTGTGGCTGCTGTTCCTGATCTGCTCGGCGCTGACCGAGCTGGTATCGAACAACGCCGTGGCGGTGGTGATGACGCCCATCGCCATCACGCTCGCCCACACGCTGGGGGTGGACCCGCGCCCCTTCGTGGTGGCGGTGATGATCGCGGCCTCGGCCAGCTTCGCCACCCCCATCGGCTACCAGACCAACACGCTGGTCTACGGCCCCGGCGGCTACAAGTTCACCGACTTCGTGAAGATCGGCCTCGGCCTGAACCTGCTGGTCGGCGTCGTCGCCTGCCTGCTGATCCCCTTCATCTGGCCGCTGTGAGGGGTCCGTGGAGCTGCTGATCGTCCTGCTGGGCCTCGCCGTCCTCGTCGTCCTGGCGATCTGGGGCTGGACCGTGCGCGCCATGGTCCTGCGGATCGAGCGCGCCCATCCCGCCTACGCTGGCGAGCTGCGCGCCCGCGCCCCCAAGAAGCCGATGCGCATGGCGCTCGCCTCCGAGCTGCAGAAGGTGCTCGGCGGGGACGAGCCGCTGCCCGCCGATCCGGCGCTGACCGCCCGCGCCGCGACCGAGCGGCGGCTGCGCCTGGCGCTGATCTTCCTCGCCCCCGCCTTCCTCGCGGCGCTGTTCCTGGCCTGAGCGCCCGGCCCGCGACCGCCGCGCCGCAGCCCCGCGCCACGGCTTGCCCCGGCGGTCGCCTTCGCCTAAGAGGGCGGCCCATCGGGACATCGGAAAACCGCGCGAGAGGCTCGTCATGGCCGGCCATTCGAAATGGGCCAACATCCAGCATCGCAAGGGGCGCCAGGATGCGGCGCGCTCCAAGCTCTTCTCCAAGCTCGCCAAGGAAATCACCGTGGCGGCGAAGATGGGCGACCCGGACCCCGACAAGAACCCTCGCCTTCGCCTCGCGGTGAAGGAGGCCAAGTCGCAGTCCGTGCCCAAGGACGTCATCACCCGCGCGATCAACAAGGCCTCGGGCGGCGACGCCGAGACCTATGAGGAGATCCGCTACGAGGGCTACGCCCCCGGCGGCGTCGCGGTGATCGTCGAGGCGCTGAGCGACAACCGCAACCGCACCGCCTCGAACGTGCGCTCGACCTTCTCCAAGCTCGGCGGCAACCTCGGCGAGACCGGCTCGGTCCAGTTCATGTTCGACCGCATGGGCCAGGTGATCTACGCCGCCTCCGTCGGCGACGCCGACACGGTGATGGAGGCCGCCATCGAGGCCGGCGCCGAAGACGTGGAATCCGACGCCGACGGCCATGTGATCTGGTGCGCCGCCGACGACCTCAACGAGGTCTCGACCGCGCTCGAGGACTCGCTGGGCGAGGCCGAGACCGCCAAGCTGGTCTGGAAGCCGAACATCACCAACGACCTAGACCAGGAGGCGGCCGAGAAGGTGCTGCGCCTGATCAACGCGCTGGAAGACGACGACGACGTCCAGAACGTCACCGCCAACTTCGAGATGTCCGACGAGGTGATGGCCGCCCTCTCGGCCTGACCCCTCGCCGGTCCCCGCCCAGAAGCCCCGGACGCCCGCGTCCGGGGCTTCTCGCGTTCAGGACCTGCGGCCGCGAAGGCACCGGACCGGCCCGAGACGTCCGGGGACCCCATATTCGCATCGCAAGCAACAGACCCCGGAGGCCGGGACTTCGCCATCCTGGGGGATCGTCACGCCGACCCGCCGCCCCCGCCTGCCGCCTGTTCAGCCCCCCTGATCACTTCCCCCGGCATTTCTTTACCATCTGGTCACGTTATTGCGCCCACCCTCCCGGATCGCTTGATCCCGGGGCCTCGCCGCGCAGATCAAGGACGTGGCAGAGCCGAAACGGCCGCCGCCCCGGCCGGGGCCTTCGCGCCGGGATCGAGCACAGGGGAAACGCTCCATGAATGCGCCGCAGGCGATCAGCGCCGCCGAACCCTCCTTCCGCCAGTCCGTCGAGCTGATGTTCAACCGCGCCGCGGGGCTGATGAACCTCTCGCCCGGGCTTGAGGAGAAGATCCGCGTCTGCAACGCCACCTACATCGTCCGCTTCGGGGTCCGCCTGCGCGGGGGCATCCGCACCTTCACCGGCTACCGGGCGGTGCACTCCGAACACCTCGAACCCGCCAAGGGCGGCATCCGCTACGCCATGTCCGTCGACCAGGACGAGGTCGAGGCGCTGGCCGCGCTGATGACCTACAAGTGCGCGCTGGTCGAGGCCCCGTTCGGCGGCGCCAAGGGCGGCCTGTGCATCGACCCGCGCGAGTGGACAGAGGAGGAGCTGGAACGCATCACCCGCCGCTTCGCCTACGAGCTGATCAAGCGCGACCTGATCAACCCCTCCCAGAACGTGCCGGCCCCCGACATGGGCACCTCGGAGCGCGAGATGGCCTGGATCGCCGACCAGTACCGGCGCATGGCCACCACCGACATCAACGCCCGCGCCTGCGTCACCGGCAAGCCGCTGACCCAGGGGGGCATCGCCGGCCGGACCGAGGCCACCGGCCGCGGCATCCAGTACGCGCTGCAGGAGTTCTTCCGCCACCCCGACGACGCCGCCGTGGCCGGCCTGCTGGGCGACCTGCACGGCAAGCGCGTCATCGTCCAGGGCCTGGGCAACGTCGGCTGGCACGCCGCGAAATTCCTCTCCGAGGAGGACGGCGCCCGCATCGTCGGCGTGATCGAGCATGACGGCGCCGTCCTCGACCCCGACGGGATCGACGTCGCGGCGCTCAAGACCCATCTCGACGCCGCCGGCGGCGTCCGCGGGTTCGAGCAGGGGAGCTTTCGCGCCGACGGCATGTCCGTGCTGGAGGAGCCCTGCGACATCCTCATCCCCGCCGCGCTCGAAGGGGCGATCCACGCGGGCAACGCCCACCGGATCCGCGCCAACCTGATCGTCGAGGCCGCCAACGGCCCCGTCACCGCCGCCGCCAACGACATCCTGCGCGAGCGCGGGGTGGTCATCGTCCCCGACCTCTACGCCAACGCCGGCGGCGTCACCGTCTCGTATTTCGAGTGGGTCAAGAACCTCTCCCACATCCGCTTCGGCCGGATGGAGCGCCGGCGCGAGGAGGCCCGCCACCAGCTTCTGGTCGACGAGATGGAGCGGATGGGCGGCGACCGCCTGGGCGAGGGCCTCTCGCCCGGCTTCAAGGACCGCTACCTGCGCGGCGCGACCGAGCTGGAGCTGGTCCGCTCCGGCCTCGACGACACGATGCGCGAGAGCTACCAGGCGATGCGCGAGGTCTGGCGCTCGCGCGACGACGTCCCCGACCTGCGCACCGCCGCCTACCTCGTCGCCATCGACCGCGTGGCCGACAGCTACCGCGCGCTCGGCCTCTAGCCCGCCCCGAGCTCAGACCCGAGTTCAGGCCCGAGCGCGCGCGCCGACGCCGGGCGGCAGGCGGCCGTCCGGCGTCAGGGCGCAGGCCCTCAGGACTTCAGGCGAAGGCGCTCGCCCTCTCAGGCCCGCCGACGGCGTCCGACGAGGGCCGGGGCCCCCAGGCCCAGCGCCGCCAGCGGAGCCGCGGCAGGCAGCGGCCCGAACACCGGCGGCGTGGCGGCGCAGCTCTCGGCATGGGCCAGCGCGAAGATATGGACCGTCGCGCCCGGGGACAGCGTGTGCCCCAACACGTCCTCGACCCCGTCGTCCACCGAACCGGCAAAGCCATGCCGCGGATCCGTCTCGTCCTCGTGCATGTCCCAGCCGAACAGCTCCTCGTCGTCGCCGAACAGGCAGATCTCGGCCGCCGCATGGCCGAAGCCGTCCTCGACCGGCAGGTCGTCCAGCAGCACCGAGATCTGCAGCGACAGGTCGAGGGACAGCGGCAGGTCGATCGACGTCCCGCTCGCGGTGTTGGTCACCCCGGCGACCGGCACGCTGTCGGCGCCCGCGTGGGCCTCGCCCACCGGCCCCTGGGCCGCGGCGCCAGCGAAACCGCGGACACACGTCATGGATGGCTTCCAGTCGCATGAGCTCCGCGATGCGCCTGAGACCGCAAGCAGGGGTGATCGGCCGCGTGTGTCCGCGCGGCGTCGGACCGGCCGTTCCCTGCCCCCCACGGGGGCCGCCACCGCCGTCAGGCGGCACGCGCGCCCGGCTTGCCGCGCGGCAGACGACCTGCATGTGAATGCGGCCGGGGCCGCCCCTCCGCTCAGCGCCGCTTCAACGAGCTTCCCCCGGTCGGCGCGAACGAGAAGATCAGCGTCGCCGCGGCCACCAGCGCAGTCAGCAGCCCCACCCCGATCAGCAGCATCCGCCGGTCCAGCGCCTCGG
Source organism: uncultured Albimonas sp. (assembly GCF_963977235.1). NCBI lineage: Bacteria > Pseudomonadati > Pseudomonadota > Alphaproteobacteria > Rhodobacterales > Paracoccaceae > Albimonas > uncultured Albimonas sp. The sequence continues at coordinate 4,888 of NZ_CAXBOD010000087.1, read as the reverse complement.
CCTCGAGGTCGAAACCGCCCGAGGGGGGCGGCGGCGGCGCCGCCTCCGGCTCGGCCTGCGCCTGCAGGGCGGGGTCGAGCGCGGCAGCGCCGCCGGCGGCCAGCAGCGCCCCCGCGCGGATCGGGTCGCCGCGCTGGCGCAGGGCGTGGCTCAGCGGATCCTCGACCCCGGCGAACAGCCGCGAAAGCATGTCCTCGTCCGCCCCTGCGGCCGGCCCCGGACCTCCGCCGCGCAGCAGCCGGCGCAGACGCGCAGCGGCGTCGGGCGCGGCGTCGGGCGCCGCCTCGCGGCGGACCAGCGGATCGGCATGTCCGGGCTGGAGGGAGACCGGCATCGGCGCCGCGCGCAGCGCCCGTCGGCCGGTCTCTGAGAGGAGGGTCGCCGCGCCCGGCTCGCCGCCCTCGTCGAGCAGCAGCTCGACCCGCGGCCGAGGCCCCGGCGCGCCGCCCAGCGGGGCCATCACCGGCGCGGCCGCCATCACGCCCAGCGGCGCGGGGCGCAGCTCCGACTCGGTCCCGGTGCTGAAGAAACCGTCGAGGGCGCCGATCTCGTCGGCCAGGGCGTTGTGCGCGAGGCAGATCTGCGCAACGCACAGCGCCGCCGCCGCTCCTGCAAGCCGTCGAACCGACGTCAGGCTGAAAGCCCGCATCGCCCCCTCCCATGACACACGCGGCCGAACACCGGCCCGAACGCAAACACGTCACACATTAACACAATCGCCACCCGCCTGAAGCAGGCTGACGTCGCAGGCGCTCCCGCAGGGCGGGAGCGCAGACGCGCCCCCGAGGCCCCCCCCGAGGCCCCCCCTGAGGCGCCCCCGACGCGAGCCCGCCCGACCGTCGGCCCCGACTTCAGGCCAGACCGCGGGCGCCCACGTCGAGGTACTTGCGCCGGCGCGTCTCGCGACGCTCCTGCGGGCTCATCGCGTCCAGCTCGCCCAGCATCTCGCCGATCGCCTGGCCGACGCGGCGCAGGGTCAGGCCGCGGTCGCGCTGGGCGCCCCCGACTGGTTCGGGGATCACCCGGTCGCACACGCCCAGCTTGCGCAGGTCCTGGGCGGTCAGGCGCAGCGCCTCGGCGGCCTCGCGCATCTTCTCGGAGTTCTTCCACAGGATCGAGGCGCAGCCCTCGGGGCTGATCACCGAGTAGACCGAGTGCTCCAGCATCGCCACCCGGTCGGCCGTGGCGAAGGCCACCGCTCCGCCCGAGCCGCCCTCGCCGATGATCACCGAGATCAGCGGCGAGCGGATCGTCAGGCACATCTCGGTCGAGCGCGCGATCGCCTCGGCCTGGCCGCGCTCCTCCGCGCCCTTGCCGGGATAGGCGCCGGCGGTGTCGACAAGCGTGATGCAGGGCAGGTCGAACCGGTCGGCGAGCTCCATCAGCCGGGCGGCCTTGCGATAGCCCTCGGGGCGCGCCATGCCGAAGTTGCGGTCCAGCCGGCTCTGGGTGTCGTGGCCGCGCTCATGGCCGAAGACCACCACGGGGCGGTCCTCGAACCGCGCGAGGCCGCCGACCACGGCGCGGTCCTCGGCAAAGGCCCGGTCGCCGGCGAGCGGCGTGTATTCGGTGAACAGCGCCCCGATGTAGTCCAGCGAATGGGGCCGCAGCGGGTGGCGGGCCACCTGGCATTTCCGCCAGGGCGTCAGCCCCTTGTAGAGGTCCGCCAGCATCGACCGGGCGCGGTCGTCGAGGGACTTGGCCTCCTTCTCGACGTCCATCTCCGGGTCCTGCCGGGCGAGCGCGCGCAGCTCCTCGGCCTTGCCCTCGATCTCGGCGAGCGACTTTTCGAAGTCGAGATAGGTCTGCATCGGCTCCCCTGGCTCCGTCCGTCGGGCTCCGCGTGCCTGTGCGGGTGGGGCGGGATTTAGGGTGCAAGAGGGGTCCGAGGCAAGGGCGCCCCGCCGCCGAAGCCCCGCCGCAGGCCCCCGATGCGCTCGGGAGATCCCCGCGCGTCCCCTCCCCGCGCCGGGGTCAGTCCAGCGGCGCGGGCGGTTTCACCGGCCGGAACAGCTCCCGCGAGGGGCCGTCATAGACCGTGCCCGGCCCGGCCGAGCCGTCGCCCTCGAGCGCCACCCCCGGCCGCGTCTCGACCGGCGCCCGCCGCAGGGGCTGGGCATCCGTCCGGCGCGAGGGCGCAAGGTTCTCGGGTTTCGGCGCGGCCGACAGCGGCGCCGGCGCCTGCTGCTGCCCAAGGCTCAGGTCGCGCCCCGCGCCGCGGGCGTCATAGGGCTGGCAACAGGGCTGCACGCCAGGCTGGCGCGCCACGCTGGGCAGGCTCGGCTGATACTGCGCCATCGCCGGCGCGCCGAGCGTCAGCGCGCCCGCAAACGCCGCCCCCAGCGTCCGCAGCCGCGCGCCGGCGGCGGCCTCTCGCCCGGCGCGGGCCTGTCGGAAGATTGTCTCATGCAGGGTCATCTGACGAGCCTCGCGCGCAATTGCGGCCCGGATGCGGCCCGGACAGGGCGGCCTCGCGCCGCCCCGCGCGTCTCCGTGTCGTCTCGCTCGCGGCGCACCCGCTCAGGGCAGGCCCGCTCACTGCAGGACCGGACGCCCCTCGTCGTCGAGCGTCACCCGCGGCCCGTCGAGCCCGCGCGGCGTCTCGACGCGCACCGCCTCGTCGGTCAGCACCGGCCCCGCGCCCTCGAACGGATCGTTGACCGAGGTCCGACCCGGGCGCATCGTCTCGCGCCGCGCCGCCTCGGCGTCGCCGTTCAGCGCCCGGACGCCGTCGGGATCGGCCGCGCCCAACCGCGCCTTCATGTCCTCGCGCGCCCGGGCCCGGTCCACCTGCTCCTGGTAGCGCCACTCGGCGCGGCGATCCTGCAGCGCGTCGATCTCGGGACCGGAGTCCACCGCCTGCTCGGGCGGAGGGCTGTTGAAGCGGTCGCGGGTGTCGGCCGGGAGCTGCTTGAACGTCGCCCCGCCGGGGTCGGGATAGGCCTGTTCGGCCGTGGCCACGCCGAGGCCGACGCCCGCCGCGCAGGCCGCGGCCAGGATGCCGCGCGTGAAACTGGACTTGGTCATGTTCGCCTCCTTGGCCGCTCGGATGGAATGAGGGCTCGGCGATACACATCGGCGTCCGTCAAGGCGGAACGGCGCCGATCCCCCGGCGGAAGCGCGTCCATCCGCAGGGCGGGCGCCCCATCCACCGCCCGAGGGGCGGAACCGCCTCCCGTCGGGGCGATCCGGGCAGGCGTCCAGAGGGCAGGCGCCCAGAGGGCAGGCGCTCGGGGCAGGCGCTCAGGCGTCCAGCACAACCTCCGCAGGCTCGGCCAGGTCGGCCAGCTCGACATTGCGCTCCGGCACGGCCCGGTCGACCACCAGAAAGTCCTGCGCGGCCAGCGTCAGCAGCGGGAAATGCCAGACCCCCGCGGCATACTGCGCGCCCTGGTCGCCGCGCGCGAGGAACGCCCGCAGCGGCGCGCCGGGCGTCTCGGCGCAGACCGCCAGCCACGGTCGTCCCCCCAGCGGCACGAAGGCCTGCGAGCCGAAGGGGTGCCGCTCGAGCATGTCGATCAGCAGCGGGCGCGGGCGGCCGCGAAAGATCGACAGGATCGGCGCCCCGCCCTCGACCGCCACCTCGGCCAGCGCGTGGAACCGCGTCGTGAACCCCGCGTTGATGCCGATGGCCGAGGCGGGATCCGCCTCGATCACCGCGCCGAAGGGGGCGAAGCCCTCAGCCGTCAGCGGCTCGGGGGCCAGCGCCCTCAAGAGCGTCGCCCGAAGATCCGCAGCCGCGAGATGCCGCCGTCGGGGTGGATGTTCAGCTTCACATGGGTGACCGGGCCCAGCGTCTCGAGGCTCTCCTTGCCGAAGACGTGGATCTTGTCGGCCTCCAGCTTCTGCTCGGGCATCAGGCGGGGCCAGAACATCGACTGGGTGACGACCGAGCTGTCGGTCCCCCAGCCCACGTCCGCGGCCTGGATCGAGGCGCGGTCAGGGTAGTTGCCCTTGAAATGCGCCGTGTCGACCTCGATCCGCTCGACCACGCCCGCGGCGCCCAGCTGCACGATGATCCAGTCATACCCCGGCTCCCGCCGGCGCCGCGTCTCCCAGCCGTCGCCCATGTTGCGGCCTCGACCCTCCGAGAGGATCGACCACACGTCGCCGTAATGCGCGTCGTTCCAGCCCAGCACCCGCCCGCCGTTGCGCAGGGCCGAGAGTTCGACCACCCCCTCGCGGTCCGACCCCTCCCAGCTCGGCGCAGGCGAGCCATAGACCCGCAGCCGCGCCACCCCCCCGTCGGGGAAGATGTTCAGCCGCACCCAGTTGTAGAGGCCGGGGTTCTTGGTCTCGACGAAGTGGTGCCCGCTCGGCCCCAGCGTGATCGAGGGGATGATCTCCGTCCACGCCGTGCGCTCGGTCGGCGGGTTCTCCGAATACACCGCCCAGACCGAGGCCGCGCGCGGATAGTTGCCGGTGAAGAACGAGGTGTCGATGTCCACCCCGTAGATCGCGCCCTTGCCGCCCAGGCGCACCACGCACCAGTCATGGCCCGAGTCGCGCCGCCGCCGGCTCTCCCACCCGTCCATCCACTTGCCGTTCTCGTCGAAGGCGGCGGGGCGGAACACGGCGGGCGTGTCCTGCAGCATCCGGTTCATCTCGGCGAAGAAGTCGTTCGAACACTCGACCGCCTCCGCGCCCAGGCGCGGCGAGGCCAGGTTGATCTTGTTCGCAGCCCACTCGGGCAGGTCGGGCAGCGGGGCGACGATCTCTTCGGCCATGGGATCTCCGGAGGGCGAGCGGCAGGGGGCCGGCGCAGGGCGCCCGGCCGGGTTCGCTCCGGTTTAGCGCCGATTGCGCGTGGCGCAAAGGCGCCGAGGCGCGGAGCGGGCGCCGCCAGGCGGGACGCGCGGACCCGCCGCCGCCCGCCCCCGGCCGCCAC
>NZ_CAXBOD010000086.1:0-15218 GCF_963977235.1 uncultured Albimonas sp. | reverse complement strand
ATGGGGCTCCATCCTACTCAGGACTTGCAGCCTCCGGCAGACCCGGTGCGGTTCACTCTGCTGTTCTGCTGCAAGCTGGGGAAGAAGCTCGGGCGGATCGAGGATACCATCGGGCGCTGGCGGCTGCTGATCCTCTCGCCGATCTCTGGGGCTTGCAGCGAGCGTTTCGACGGGATCGGCGAGGTCGACGAGACCTACCAGTGCGAGAGCCGGAAGGGGTCCCGGGAGTGGGTTCGCCACAGTGCCGATCCCGACCGACATCCCCGACCGCCCCGGCTCTAGTGGCATTGCTACAGGAGCGGCCGGCTGAAGGTGCAGCGCGGGTTCTTGCGCTGGCAGATGCCGCTGCTCACCCTTGTGGACCGAAGCGGCGCCTGGCCGCTCCGCGACGACTTCCCGATCAAGGATGTTGTCGGCGATCACGGATCTCTCGCCGCCGTCCTTCGGCGTGCCGCGCCTCTTCGGACGGGCCCGCATCGCGCTCTGGCGCATCAGCCGCTCGATCCGGTGCAGGCCGCAGGACAGGCCTTCTTCCAGGACGTCCCGCCAGACCCGCCGGGCGCCCTATGTCCGATCGCCGGCCTGGAAGCAGCGCCCGATGGCGGCGACGGGCTTTTCGTCCTGGATCGCGCGATCGCTGAGCGCTCGCTTGAGCCAGGCGCGGAAGCCGGAGCGCGAGACGCCCAGCACCTCGCACATCCAGGCGACGGGCCAGATGCCCCGGCGCTTCACGATGAAAGCGAACGTCATGTCGTTTCCCGCGCGAAGAACGCGTCGCCATTGTCGCTCGGACCAATGGCGCTCCAATGTCGAGCCTTTTTCAGGATGTCACGCTCCGCCTTGAGCTTGGCGACCTCTTTTTCAGAGCTGCGATCTCGGCAAGCTCAGGGCGCTGCTGGCCGTGCCCCGGAAAGGCCGAACCCGGCGACACGGCCGCGTCGCGCATCCAGCGACGAAGCACGCTCTCCTCCAGCTCCAGGTCACGACAGGCCTGCGGGACTGAAACGCCCCGCTCCGTCACCAGCTTCACCGCCTCGATCGTGAACTCACGACTGAACGTTCGTCCCGGCATCCGCTCTCTCCTGTTCCTTGGTCACGATCTTGTCTCCGTGTCCACGGAACCGGCAGCAGGCCACCTTGCGCGCCGGTTGCAAGCTTCGTCCCCCGGGTGAATTCGACAGCGCCAGCCGCTTCTATGCCGCCGAGCGGAAGGTCCCCGTCGAGACCGCCCGGGCACCGTCTGGAAGCTGGCCGTACTCGGCGTTGAGGACCGCAAAAACCGCCGCGCATTGCGCTGAAGTATTGGGCGTAGGGGCGCTTTCCGTGAAGCGTCTGGCGAAGAACGTAAAGTCCCTCCCTGGCAGTAACGTAAGCAATCACGCAAAAATCGCCTGGATGAACGAGGTTCAGCGGATCCTGAAACCTGTCTGACGCCGACGGGGGGCGTGTCGGCGTGCCTCGACCCCGCACTTCCAACGTCGCCATGCCGCATCGGCGGCGGCGCCCGGCTGAGGCAGGGTGGCTGCATGATCCGATGGCTGCAACGATTGGGGCGTCGCCATCCGCTGGCGCTTGTGCTGCTGGCGGCGGTGCTGCTGTCGCTGCGGATGACAGGCGGGGCGCTCGCCGGGCCGGCGGTCGCGGGCTACGTGCCGATCTGCACCGGGGCCGAGATCGTCTACATCGCCGTCGGCGGCGACGGTCTGCCCCTGGACCAGACCGCGCCCGATCCCAAGGTCTGCGACTTCGCCGGCCTCGTCAGCGCGCTGACGCCCGAGGCGCCCGTCGCCCCGCCGCCGCCCGAGGCGCCGGGGCTTGCGCGGGCGGTCCTGGTCGTCCTCCCCCATCTTCCTCCGCTTCCCCGCAGCTTCGACACCCGCGCGCCGCCGCGTCTGGGCTGACGACCGCCGCCTCGCCCAGCGAGGCGCGATCCGACGGCAGAGGCGCGGGACCTCATCGGTCCGCCCGCGCCCTCGCCCAGCCTGCGCGCCGCGTCTGCGGACGCGCGCCGATCCTGTCGAGGAAACGCATTCATGAAGACCCTGATCGCCGCCCTGCGCGGCCCGCTTCGCCTGTCCGCCCGCCCGCTCTGCGCCGGGGCCGTCGCCCTGCTTGCCGCCGGCCCCGCCCTCGCCCATGCCACGCTGGAGGAGGGCGAGGCCCCCGTCGGCGCCTACGCCAAGGTGGTGGTGAACATCCCCCACGGCTGCGACGGCCAGGCCACCCACACGGTGCGCGTCGAGCTGCCCGAGGGCTTCTACGCCGCCAAGCCGATGCCCAAGCCCGGCTGGGAGCTGACCACCGAGACGGGCCCCTACGCCGCGCCCTACGACAACCACGGCCACGAGATGACCGAGGGCGTGCGCGCGATCACTTGGACCGAAGGCGATCTGCCGGACGCCTGGTTCGACCAGTTCACCTTCCGCGGCCGCGTCGGGCCGAAGCTTTCGGCCGGCGACCGGCTCGATTTCGTCACCGTCCAAACCTGCGCCGACGGGCAGGTGGCCTGGGACGGCTCGGACGAGGGGCATCCCGCCCCGGCGCTGACCCTGACCGCGGCGCAGGGCGACGGGCATGGCCACCACCACGCCGCCGCCGACGAGGTGGAGCTGGGCGACCTGACGATCCGCGACGCCTTCGCGCTGGCCACCCCGCCCAACGCGCCGGTGGCGGGTGGGTTCCTGACGCTGGTCAACGAAGGCGCCGCCGACGACCGCCTGATCGCCGCCCGCTCCGACGTCGCCGGCCGCGTGGAGATCCACGAGATGGCGATGGAAGGCGACGTGATGAAGATGCGCGAGCTGCCCGACGGCCTGCCGATCCCCGCCGGCGAGACGGTGGAGCTGAAGCCCGGCGGCTATCACATCATGTTCATGGATCTGAAGGGCCCGCTCGTCGAGGGCGAGACCGCCGCCGTGACCCTGGTCTTCGAGACGGCGGGCGAGGTCGAGGTCCAGCTCCCGATCAAGGCCCGCGGCGCGGCTGGCGGGCATGGCCACGGTCAGGACCATGGGATGTTGCGGAACGGGGAGGGCGGCAAAGCCGACCACGCCTCGGCGGCCGAGGCCGGGCGGCCCGTCATGACGGCGGCGCTGCTCGATCGCGCCCGCGACGCCGCGCGCGTCAACTGAGGGGACCGGTCATGACCCCCATCCGCAAGCGGCTGCTGATCGCGGCGGCGGCGCTCGCCGTGGCGACGCCGCTGCTGGGCGCGGCGGCCTGGCAGTTCCTGCCGGCCCTGCGCGCCGAGGCCGAGGAAGGACTCGGCCGCGGCGACTATCGCCTGGTCTCCGCGCACGGCTCGGTGTTCACCGAGGACACGCTGGAGGGCGCGCCCTCGGCCGTGTTCTTCGGCTTCACCCATTGTCCGGAGGTCTGTCCGACCACCCTGGGTGAGATCTCGTTCTGGATGGAGGAGCTGGGGGAGGAGGCGGGCGACCTGCGCGTCTTCTTCGTCACCGTGGATCCGGAGCGGGACACGCCCGAGGTGCTGGGGGACTACGTCTCCTGGGTCGACCGGGTCACTGCGGTGACCGGAGAGCCTGCGGAGATCGCCAAGGCGATCAAGGCCTTCAAGGTCTACGCCGCGAAGGTTCCGCTGGGCGAGGGCGGCTATACGATGGACCATTCGGCGTTGGTGATGCTGTTCGACGCCCACGGCCGCTACGCCGACCTGATCCGCTATCAGGAGGATCCGGCGACGGTCCTGCCCAAGCTGCGCAAGCTGGTGGCCGGCTGAGCCTTTGCCGGGGCGGCCTCGCGCCGCTCCGGCCTCCTCTCTTCGGACCCGATCCCGCGTGAAGGATCGCCATGCGCCTCCGCCCTCTCTCCTCCGGCTCGCCGGTCAGGCGGCCCGCCGTCGCGCGCCTCGCCCTGTCGAGCGCGGCCAAGGGCCTGCGCGCCGCCCATGGCGCCCCGGCGGTCGGCCTGCTTCGGGTCGAGGCGCCGTGACCCGCTCAGGCGACGATATCCCGCCTTCCGCCGGTCGCCGGCGGAGGGCCGCCTCGCGCGGGCGGGTCGCTCTTCGCCTGCTGGTCGCGCTGATCGCGCTCGCCTTCGCGGCGACGGGGTTCGCCCATGCGCCGGTCTCGCCGCCCGGACCGGCGCATGGACCGGACGTCGCGGCCTATACGTCGCCGGACGGAGCGCCGCCGGACCTCTGCCTCGGCGAGGGTCATGACGGGGCGAAGCCGTCCTCGGGCTGCGAGGCCTGCCGGCTCGTCTCGGCGGCGCTCGAGCCGTCGCGGAGTTTCGCGCCGCCTTGCCGCGTCGCCTTCGCCGTCGGCCGGCCTCGGCTTGCGGCGCGGCGGCTTCGCCCCAGCCTCGCCCGGCCCCGGGTCGGCCGGCCGAGGGATCCTCCGGCGGGACGACGTCCCCTCTGACGTCCAGAGCGCCGGCCTTCGGCGCCGCCCCCCCGAATTTCAGGATCGAAAATGATCAGACCCACCCATCTCGCCGCAGCCGCCCTCGCCGCGCTGCACGCCTCGCCGTCGCTCGCCCAGAGCGCGGAGGACGCGACGAAGCTCGAGCCCATCGTGGTCGACGGCCGGGCGCAGCAGACCCCCGCCGGCCCCGTCGACCGGCTGCGGGCGCTGACCGCGGACGGCGCCACCGGCACGCGCACCCCGATCGAGGAGATCCCCCAGACCGTCCAGGTCATCCCCCGCAGCATGATCGAGGCGCAGGGCGCCGTCACCGCCGCCGAGGTGTTGGAGAACGTCTCCAACGTGCAGGCGGTCAACCCGCTGATCATCGGCAACGTCGACCAGTCGCCGCTGAAGATCCGCGGCTTCAAGGCCGAGCAGTGGGTCGACGGCTTCTCGGGCAACACCTTCCTGCCGGGCGACCGCGACAGCCTGGTCAATGTCGAGCGGATCGAGGTGCTCAAGGGCCCCAACGCGATCATCTACGGCGGCGGCGCGGGCGCGCCCATCGGCGGCGTGGTCAACGTGGTCACCAAGAAGCCCGAAGCCGAGCCCAGCCGCGAGATCGGCGCCACCTTCGGCAGCTACGGGCACTGGAGCCCCTATTTCGACCTCAACCAGCCGCTGACCGAGAGCGGCACCGTCCTGTTCCGCCTCACCGGCGAATACACCAAGGCCGACAGCTTCATCGACGTGATCGAGAGCGAGCGCGTCACGCTGAACCCCTCGCTGACGCTGACCGACCGGCGCGACACCTCGCTGACGATCCAGGGGTTCTTCAACCGGCATGAGCAGCAGGCCTATACCGGCCTGCCCGTCACCGGCACGCTCGTGGGCCCCTTCCGCGTGCCCGACGACCTCTATTTCGGCGACCCCGACATCGAGCCCAGCACCAGCGAGCAATACGGGGTCACGGCGACCTTCGACCACCGCTTCGACAAGGTCTGGTCGACCAACGTCAAGGCGCGGTGGAGCCAGTCCTCGATGGACCAGTATGCGCAGAGCGCCTTTCTCGACGCCACCGGGACGGGCGGGACGCCGCTGCTGGCGCCGTCGTCTTTCGACGTCTCGAACCTCCACCATTTCGACGAGCTGAGCGAATTCAGCATCAGCCCCACGGTGCAGGCCGAGTTCGACGCCGGCCCCACCCGCAACGTGGTCCTGTTCGGCGGCGACTACAGCCGGGCGAAGGACAAGGGCGGCATGGTCGCCGACACGCTGGGCAACATGTGCTTCCTGATGGGCGGCGGCTGCCCGCCGGTGGTCGCCGACCTTCAGAACCCGTCCTTCCCCGCCTTCACCGTCCCGCAGCCGGGCGTGGGCGAGGGGGCGACCTATTTCGCCTTCGACAACACCTATGTCACGCAAGGCATCTTCGCCCAGGTCCAGACCACGGTGCATGAGCGGGTGCACCTGATGCTCGGCGGGCGCCTGGGGATGATGGACATGCGCTACACCGAGAATGCGCTCCCCGTCCCAACGACGTTCCGCACCGACGAGACCCGCTTCCTGCCTCGTGCGGGCGTCGTGGTCGACGTGCTGAGCGGCGTCTCGATCTTCGCCGGCTACAGCGAGGGCATGCGCTGGGTCCCGTTCGCGCAGACCTTCGCCGCACCGGCGCCGGAGCTGTCGAAAAGCCTCGAGGGCGGGGTGAAGCTCGACCTCGACGGCGGGCTCTCGGGCACGCTGGCGGTCTTCGACATCGAGCGCAGCAACGTCCCCTTCCAGATCACCGCCACCACCGGGGGGCTCTCCGAGCAACGCTCGCAGGGGTTCGAGGCGGACCTTCTCTATCAGCCCGACGCGGACTGGAGCCTGCTGGTCAGCTACGGCTACGCCGACGCGGTGTTCTCCTCGGCCGCGGGTCCGGCGGCGAAGGGGAACCGCGCGCCGATGGTCCCGGAGCATTCCGGGCGGGTCTGGTTCAACTACGACCTGAGCCGGCTGGTGCAGAAGGGGCTGAGCGCGGGGGCGGGCGTCTACGCCGCCTCCGGCCAGTTCGTGGACGCGGCCAACACCTGGGAGACGGACGCCTATTTCACCGTCGACGCCCGGATCGGCTGGCAGGGCGAGCGCTTCGGCGCCTCCCTCTCGATCAAGAACCTCACCGGCGAGGACTACTACACCCCCTACACCTGGTTCGGCGGGCAGGTGGCGCCGGGGGCGCCGCGGTCGGTCTACGCCCAGCTCAGCTACACGTTCTGACCCCGCCCTTTCGCATCTCGCCTTTCGCCCCGGCGGGGCGGGGAGGGGGAGGCCGGCGCGCCCGGCCCCCTCTCTCCGCCCCCGCCGGGGCGCCAGCCCAGGAGGATTTCAAGATGGATCCCACAAGACGCGCCCTTCTCGTCGCGAGCCTCGCCGCCGCGCTCGCCGCCTCCGGCCGCGGGGGCGCCCGCGCCGCCTCCGCCGCGCCCGAGACGGGGCCCGGCCATGACATGAGCGCCTTTCCTCCCGAATGGACCCGCGCCGACCGGATCGCCATGGTCGCCTATCCCGGCTTCACCGCGCTCGACCTCGTGGGGCCGCACCACATGTTCACCTCGCTGATGGGCGCGCAGGTGCAGATCGTGGCGGCGACGCGCGCGCCCGTGGTCAGCGATCTCGGCCTTGCGATCACCCCGGACGCCACCTTCGACGAGGCGCCCCGGGACCTCACGGTCCTCTTCGTCCCCGGCTCGGGCGAGGGCATGTTCCGCGCGCTCGCCGATCCCGAGACCATGCGCTTCGTCGCCGACCGCGGCGCGCGGGCCGACTGGGTCACCTCGGTCTGCACCGGCTCGGTGATCCTCGCCGCGGCCGGCCTGCTCGACGGCCGCCGCGCCACGACCCACTGGGGCGCCGAGGCCGCGCTGGAGCCGTTGGGCGCCGTGCTGGAACCCGCCCGCGTGGTGCGCGACGGCAACCGGATCACCGGGGCGGGCGTGACGGCCGGGCTCGATTTCGGGCTGACGATGCTCGAGATCCTGCGCGACCGCGACTACGCCATGGGGGTCCAGCTGCTCGCCCAATACGACCCGGCCCCGCCCTTCGCCGCGGGGTCCCTCGACACGGCCCCGCCGCAGATCGCCAAGATGATGGGCGCCATGTTCGAGGGGTTTCCAAAGCGCGCCGTCGCCGCCGGTCAAGCGGCGAGGCGGGCCCTGTAGGCCGAGAAGGGCACAGACCCCGAGTTGCTCCGCTGTGTCTGCGCAAGTCCTGTCATTGCCGTCTCCCCCCCGTTCGGGTCTGCATGGGTCTACGGGTGCGATCCGCTCCAAGGACCTCGACGCCGGCGATCCAGGCGCTGTTTTGCGCCGGGCCATGCGCCGGTCGGCTCATGGAGGGTGGTGTGGACAGGTTCACCGCTCCGCCTCCGGCTCCTCTCCGGTCCGGCTGGGACGGGCCTGCTTTCCGTCTCTATCAGTGGAAGCAATGCGCCTGAGGGCATCGAGGTCATGAGGCGGCGACGGAGGACGCTCCGTCGCCTGCCGCCGCCGCCTCAGGCGCAGAGACGTTTGAGCTCTGCGGCCGCCCGACCACGTGCGCCCCGAATGTCTGGCGACGAAGGGCGCCGTCCTGCCCAGTTCGAACAGCCGGCTTGGCCCTCCCCCCTGAACCGGATCCACCCGTAGTGTCGGCTGAGCCGACCAGGAGGATCCATGCCGAGGAAGAAGCGCAAGCCCGAGGAGATCGTCGCCAAGCTGCGGCAGGTGGACGTTGCGGTGGCGCAAGGCGTCACGCTGTCGGAGGCGGTCCGGGGGATCGGCGTCAGCGACGTGACCTATCACCGCTGGCGCAACGAATACGGCGGGCTGAAGCTCGACCAGGTGAAGCGGCTCAAGGAACTGGAGCAGGAGAACACCCGGCTGAGACGCGCGGTCTCGGACCTGACGCTCGACAAGCTCATCCTTCAGGAGAGCCTGCGGGGAAACCGATCAGCCCCGCCCGCCGCCGCGAGAAGGTCCGGGAGGCGTGCGCGGGGCTCGGCGTCTCCGAGCGCCGCGCCTGCCGGGTCCTGGGCCAGCCGCGCTCGACCCAGCGCCGGGTTCTGCGGTCTGCCGAGGATGAAGAGCGGCTGACCGCGGACATCGTCGCGCTGGCGACGACCTACGGGCGCTACGGCGATCGGCGGATCGCCGCCCTCCTGCGCCAGGCCGGGGGGGGAACGCCAAGCGGGTCGAGCGCATCTGGCGGCGTGAGGGGTTGAAGGCGCCGGGAAGACAGCCGAAGAAGGGGCGGCTCTGGCTGAACGACGGGTCCTGCCTCCCGCTGCGGCCGGAACGGGCGAACCACGTCTGGCCTACGACTTCGTCGAGCATCGCACGCGTGACGACCGCACGTTCCGCATGCTCTGCGTGGTGGACGCGTTCAGCCGCGAGGCCTTGGCCATCCTGGTGAAGCGACGGGTCAACTCGTCGGATGTGCTCGAGGTCCTGGCCGAGCTGATGCTGGCGCGGGGCACGCCGTCGCACATCCGCTCGGACAAGGGCCCCGAGTTCGCTGCCGTCGCCGTGCGCGACTGGCTGGGCAACCTCGGCGTCGACACCGCCTTCATCGAGCCGGGGAGCCCTTGGGAGAACGGCTATGTCGAGAGCTTCAACTCGAAGCTGCGAGACGAGCTGCTCGACGGGGAGCTCTTCTATTCGCTGAAGGAGGCGCAGATCCTGATCGAAGCAGGGCGCCGCCACTACAACACCGTCCGGCCCCACTCCGCGCTCGGCTGGCTGCCGCCAGCACCCGAGGTCAGCCTCACCCGGCCAGCCGTCTGGCCGCACCAAGGCCCGTCAATCGCGATGGCAGCCAATGCCGCCGTCCACTGACACTCAGACCGGATCCGCTCTGGGGGGCTGGCCAAGACGAAGCGGCTGCAGCCGCTCGTGGACGAGAATGCGCGGCTGAAGAAGCTGGTGGCGGATCTCTCCCTGGACCGCGAGAAGGTGAGCGGGCGAACGCCATTGGTTCGAGAGCGCCCGCGAGCGGACGTCATCAAGCGAAAGCTCTGAAGCCTGCCGCGATGCGCAAGCTGGCGGACGCTGTGCGGGGCGATTGGGGCGTGTCGATCCGGCGGGCGTGCCGGGTGCCGACGCTGGACACGTCGACCTGTCACTACCGCTCGCGCCGCCCGGGGCAGGCTAGCGAGGAGAAGCGGATCCGCGAGATCTGTGAGACGCGCGTGCACTACGGCTACCGCCGCGTGCATGCGCTGCTTCAGCGCGAGGGCTGGGACGTGAACCACTAGAAAGTTCACACGAACTACAACGAGCTGGGCTTTCAGCTGCGCAACACGTCGCCCAAGCGGCGGGTGAAGGCGAAGTTGCGCGAGGACCGTCGGGAGTCCATGGACGCGAACGAGCCCACGGCGATGGACGTCGTCCACGACCAGCTTGACACGGGAAAGACGCAGCGCGTGCTGACCATCGACGACGCCTTTTCCTGGTTTTCCCCGGCCGTCGACGCCCGGGTCTCCTATCGGGGCGAGGGCGTGGTCGCGACCCTGGAACGGGTGTCCGCGGGCCTGGGCTTCCCGAAGTCGATCCGTGTCGACCAGGGCAGCGAGTTCGTGTCCCGCGATCTCGACCTGCGGTTCTGTCGGCACGGCGCCATCCAGGACGTCTCGCCCGTGGGGAAGCCCACGGACAACGCCTTGTGTTCCGGCGCGGCGATCGCCCCACCGGGGTGCTCGCTGATCGCACCTCACATTCAACGGCCGGTTCCGGGGGAAGTGCGTGAACCAGCACTGGTTCCTGACGCCTGCCGATGCCCCCGAAAAGCTGGCGGCTTGGGGTCGATAATACAACGAGGAGCGTCCCCATGGGGCCATCGGGTACAAGGCCCCGATCCTCCTCATGAACCCCGGCGGCGGTCCAGACCTGGGTCCCAGAGCACAGAGCCGGGAACTCCAGCCGGCGGCGATCCAGAATTGGGGAGCGGAGCAGAAGCCCGGAAGCTCCAACCCTGGGCGATCCAAGGTTCGGGCTCGGATCAAGAAGAACAGCCGAACCAAAAGAAGCCAGGCCATTCGCTAGGACCAGGTCACGCGGTGGACCGCGCGCGAACTTGGCTCGATCCAAGCAAGGGCACGCTCGAACCTTCGCAAAAGTAAACATTTGGACACATGCAGCTGATCCCGCGCCTCATGGAGGTCCCGCTTTCCTGAGTAATCTCAGATATTTGGCTTGCGCGCACCGGCAGAGCTTGAGGCACTCAAGTTTCGCGTGAAAGTCCGCTTCGTTGCCAATAAATGCGAGAACCTGCTCCAATCCAATGCTGATTTGCGGCGAACCTGCTCATATTCTGACATAGGGTGGATCTGGGTGGGGGCGTCCACCGCATCCGTTCAGTTTCGCACGCCAGCAGCTCGATGGTCGAAAGATTCGCGGCGCCTGGCCGCAGAAACCAGTGTGCGGTGCCCACCAGAATCAAGCCGCTAGCGAACGCCAGCTCTTGGACCGCCAGGGAGTTTCAACCAAACACTCCCGCTAAACGCACAAAGCGGATCCGGCGGATCCGCTTGGTTCGCTCTAACCTATTGAGGGGCTTGGTAGCGGAGGAGGCTGCCTGACGGGCGGATCAGGCGATGCCTCCCGATCTCACAAATCCAATGAAAGACAGATATTTACGTGAGACTCTCGTCCGAAGGAGTTGCATCCGATCTCATCCAATCCCAACATCGATGTTGGTGTAAATGTGGGGACAGATTGATGCCGAAGCTCACCGCCAGGAAGGTCGATACGCTGAAGGAACCGGGCCTCCACGGCGACGGCGGGGGGCTATACCTGCGGGTCGCGCCCACGGGCGGAAAATCCTGGGTCTTGCGCACCGTCGTCCACCGCCGCCGGCGCGACCTCGGCCTCGGCTCCGCCTCCCTCGTCACCCTTGCCGAAGCGCGAGAGCTCGCCCGCAAGTACCGCAAGATCGCCCGCGAGGGCGGCGATCCCGACACCCTGCGCAAGCGCGAGCAGCTGACCTTCGAGGAAGCCGCTCACTGCGTCCGCGACAACCTTCGCCCAACTTGGCGCAGCGAGCGCCATGCCGAGATCTGGCTCTCCTCCCTCGACCGTTTCGCCTTCCCCCTGATCGGCAAGCGCCCCATCGACACCCTCGGCACGGCCGACGTCCTGCGCGTCCTGCAACCCATCTGGACCAACAAGAACGACACCGCCCGCCGGGTGAAGCAGCGCCTGACGGTCATCTTCGACTGGGCAAAGGGCGCGGGCCACTACCCTCACGAGAACCCGGTCAACGGCCTCAAGAACGCGCTGCCCCCGGTCAAGCCCCAGGCCGAGCACATGGCCGCCCTCCCCTGGGCCGACCTCCCGGCCTTCATGACGGAACTCTCGACCCGCGAGGGCATCTCTGCTCGCGCGCTTGAGTTCATCATCCTCACCGCCGCCCGCTCGGGCGAGGCTCGCGGCGCCCGATGGGCGGAGATCTCCGGCGACGTCTGGACCGTCCCTGCTGAGCGCATGAAGACCAACAAGGCCCACCGCGTCCCTCTCTCCGCCGCCGCCCTGGCGACCTTGGAGAGCCTTCGCGGCCTCGACCCCGACCTGATCTTCCCCAGCCCCGTCCGGGGCAAGAGCGGCCAATCCCGCCCGCTCTCCGACACCGTCTTCAAAGCGTTGATGGACCGCATGGACCGCGAAGGCCTCACCACCCACGGCTTCCGTTCCACCTTCCGCGACTGGTGCGCCGAAGCCGCCCGCGCCGAACGTGAAGTGGCGGAGGCGGCGCTGTCCCATGCCGTGGGCGATCGCGTAGAGCGTGCCTACGCTCGCTCCGACCTTTTTGACCGCCGACGTGGTCTCATGGAGGAGTGGTCCGCCTTCTGCGTGCCCGAAAAAGTCTGATTGCGCGTGAGTTTATCGTGGCGACCAAGGGCGTCGGGCGTCGGGCGTCGGACCGTGGCGAGGCGCGCCCTTGCTGTGCAATGAGCTGTTCGACGGGGGCGTAGGCGGCCTCGCCGAGACAAGCCGGCATATGAAGCAAGCGGCATGCGCAATCGATCCAACCTTGCTGTTCAGGCCTGCTGCCCCGCCATGGCCGCGATCAGCTTGTCCGGTGTGGCGGGGTAGTCGCGCACACGGGCCCCGCAGGCGTTGGCGATGGCGTTGATCACTGCGGCGCCGGCGCCGGAGATGCCGAGCTCGCCGATGCCCTTGGACTGCATCGGGTTGGCCTGGTCGTCTCGTTCCTCGAGGAAGGTCGCTTCGATCCCGGCCACGTCGGCGTGGCAGGCGACGTGATAGTTGGCGAAGTCACGGGTCACGAGATGGCCGTCGCGCGGGTCGTGGGCCAGTTCCTCGGTCAGGGCGGCGCCGAGGCCCCAGATCATCCCGCCCAGGCACTGCGAGGTCGCGGTGCGCCGGTTCAGGATCCGGCCGGCGGCGAACACGCCCAGCATCCGGCGCACCCGGACCTCGCCCGTCCAGGCGTGGACCGCGACCTCGCAGAAATGCGCGCCGTAGCCGGCCTGGTGGTATTGCGAGCCCAGTTCGCCGGGCTCGATCCCGGCCTCCTCGACCATCGGCTCGGCGCAGAGCTCGGCGATCGGACGCTCGACGTTGCCGCCGCGCGCCATGCCGTCTGCGAGGGTCAGGTCGGCCGCATCGCAGCCCAGCGCCTCGGCCAGGCGCGCGCGGATCGCGCGGGCGGCGAGGAACACCGCCGAGCCGGTGGAGCCCGCGCCGAAGGACCCGCCCGAACCGGAGCCGCCCGGCAGGTCGGTGTCGCCGAGCACGGTCGTCACGCGGTCCATCGGCAGGCCCAGCATCTCGGCCGCGATCTGGGTGAGGATCGCGTAGCTGCCGGTGCCGATGTCGGTCATGTCGGTCTCGACCTTCGCGCCCTCGGCGCTCAGCGTCACGCGGGCGGCGGCGGGGACCAGCATGTTGGGCCGCGCGGCCGAGGCGAGCCCCATGCCGATCAGCCAGTCCCCCTCGCGCCGGGCGCCGGGGGCCTGGCGGGCGGACCAGCCGAAACGCTCGGCCCCGACGGTCAGGCATTGCGCCAGCTGGCGGGCGGAGTAGGGCACGCCCGTCTCCGGGTGCTTCTCGGGGATGTTGCGCAGGCGCAGGTCCAGCGGGTCGACGCCGGCCGTCTCGGCCAGCTCGTCCATCGCCGCTTCCAGCGCCAGCATCCCCACCGCCTCGCCCGGCGCGCGGACGGAGCCGGTGCCGACCCGGTGCACCCGCGCGATCTGCTTGAGATAGGCCCGGTTCTCGCCGCCGTAGAGGAAATGCGTCGAGGTCGCCGTCGGCTCTCCGAACGCCTCTCCGGGCAGGTTGGAGATGCGGTCGTCGTGGCCTACGCCGGTCAGCACCCCGTCGGCCTTCGCGGCGAGACGGATGCGCTGCACCGTCTCGGTGCGGCGCAGGATGGCGTCGAAGACCTGCTGGCGGCTCATCACCACGCGCACCGGGCGGCCGAGGTCTCGCGCGGCCAGCGCGGCGGCCACCGCCTCCGGTCCGATGCCCAGCTTGGAGCCGAAGCCGCCGCCCACGTAGGGGGCGAGGATGCGGACGGCCTCGGGGTCGATGCCCAGCGAATCCGCGAGCTCCAGCTTGTTGAAGCGCAGCATCTGGTAGGAACCGTGCAGCGTCAGCCGCCCGTCCGCCTCCCAGTGGGCGACGGAGGCGTGGGGCTCCATCGCCGCCGAGACTTGGCCCGGCGTGGTGTAGGTCGCGTCGACGACATGCTTCGCCTCGCGCAGCGCGGCGTCGAGGTCGCCGAAGCGGGGGGAATTGTCCTCGTCCGTCTCCAGCTCGGCGACGGCGTCGGGATCGGTCTCTGCCGCCTGCCGTTCGTAGAGGACGCGCAGGCGGTGGGCGGCGTCGCGGGCCTGTTCGAAGCTCTCGGCCACGACCACGGCGATGGGCTGGCCGTGGTAGTCGACGCGCGGCAGCGGCTGGACCGGGGCTTCGCCGGCCATGCCCTGGGCGGGATTGCGCAGGAAGCGTTCGCCGCTCCACACGCCGAGCACGCCGGGCAGGTCGCGGATCGAAGCCTCATCGATCTCCAGCACCCGGCCGCGGGCGACGGTGGCGCGCACCAGAACGCCCTCGGCCATGCCGGGAAGCTTCACCTCGGCGGCGTAGCGGGCGTGGCCGGCGGTCTTGAGCCGCCCCTCGGGGCGGTCGAGGGCGGCGCCGATCACCCCCTGGCCGGTCTGGTCGAGCAGGCGCGGCTGCGCCTCGTCCATGCGGAACATCTTGGTCATGCCGCTTCTCCCGTCAGGTCGGGTCCCGCCGCGGCGGGGGTCAGGCCCGTCGCCTCGCGCAGGGTCGCCGTCAGGGCGCCACGGGCGAGGGGGACCTTGAATTCGTTGGCGGGCTCGGTCCGCGCGCGGGCGAGCAGAACGTCCGCCGCCTCGAGGAACAGCGCGTCGGAGGGGGGCTCGCCGATCAGCACGGCCTCGGCCTCGGGGTTGCGCCAGGGGCGCACGCCGACGCCGCCGAAGGCGAGCGCGACCTCAGCGATGCGGCCGTCCTGCAGCCGCACGGACGCCGCGACCGAGACCAGCGCGAAGGCGTAGGACGCGCGGTCGCGGACCTTGCGGTAGACCTGCGCCGTCCCCGGGCTGGGCGCGGGCAGGCGCACGGCGGTGATGATCTCGCGCGCCTCCAGCGTGGTCTCGAGGTCCGGGCGGTCGCCGGGCAACCGATATAAGTCGTCCAGCGCCGCGGTGCGGGTGGCGCCGTCGGGCCCGCGGATCTCGACCTCGGCGTCCAGCGCCCGCAGCGCCACGGCCATGTCCGAAGGGTGGGCGGCGATGCAGGCGTCGAGATGGGCCGAGAGGGCACCGGGGACGGGGAA
>NZ_CAXBOD010000085.1:0-15673 GCF_963977235.1 uncultured Albimonas sp. | reverse complement strand
GGGGCGAGTCGCTCTGATCGGCATCCGCGAGAGACGGCTCCGGAGAACAGGCGCTCGGCGAGGGTTTGAGCGTTGCGCCGGGGCGCAACGGCAGAGGGCGCGCAGGGGCGGCGGGCCAGGAGGGGCGCCCTATTCGGCGGCGGCGCGGGTGGCGGCGAGGGCCTCGAGGAAGGCGATGATCTCGGGCTCGTCGACCACGTCGGCGTATTTGGCGTTCATGTCGAAGAGGTTGGCCTCATGCGGGCCGGGGTGGCGGTCGCCGCAGGCGTCCGACACGACGGTGGTGATGAACCCGTGGGACATCGCGTCGACGCAGCTTGCGCGCACGCAGCCAGAGGTGGTCAGGCCGGTCAGGATCACCTGGTCGATCCCGGCCGCCGTCAGCGTCGAGGCGAGCGAAGTGCCGAAGAACGCCGAGGGGTACTGCTTGGAGATCACCAGTTCGTCGGGCTCAGGCGTCAGGCCCTGCGCGAAGGCCGCGGTGGCGCGGCCCTGGATGAAGGAATCGAGCGGCCTGGCCTTCTGCAGGAAGCGCCCGCCGTCGAGGCCAGAGGGGTGCAGCGAGACCTCGGTCAGGATCACCGGCACGCCGATCGCTCGGCACTTCGCGCGGATGCGCAGAGCCGAGGCGAGGGCGGCGATGCAGCCCTCGCCGCCGTAGAGCGGGCAGTCGGGGTCGTAGTAGGCGTGGGCGAAGTCGACCATCACCAGCGCCGGGCGCTGGCCGAACCCCGCCTTCTTGCCGTAGGCGCGGGCGTAGTTGTCGCCGAGATCCTCGGACATGGACCGTCTCCTTGCATCGCGAACGGGCGCCGCGGCGGGGCGCCTCCGGGCGGGATCCCCGGAGGCGCCCTGGGGTCACACCGCCTCGGGGAACTTCTTCTCGAACGCCCAGACGTCCTCGAAACCGATCAGCTTGTTGAACTCGCCGAAGTCGTAGAGGTCCACGGCCCCGGTCGTCTCGCCGTGGCTCTTGAGGTCGCCATAGGCGCGGGTCAGCGCTTCGCCCACCGCGAGGAAGCCCACCGCGGGGTGGATGGCGATGGCGTAGCCCAGCTCCTTCAGGCGGCTCTCGGACAGCAGCGGCGTGCGGCCGCCGTTGACCATGTTGGCGAAGAGGGGGGCGTCGATCTCGTCGGCGACGCGCTTCATCTCGTCCTCGGACTCCGGGCTCTCGACGAAGATCACGTCGGCGCCGGCGGCCGCGTAGGCCTTGCCCCGCGCGATCGCCTCGTCCAGGCCCAGCGAGGTGCGGCTGTCGGTGCGCGCGATGATCAGGAAGTCGTCCGAGCGGCGGGAGTCGACGGCGACCTCGATCTTCTTGACCATCTCCTCGACCGGCACCACCCGGCGGCCCAGCGTGTGGCCGCAGCGCTTGGGAAACTCCTGGTCCTCCATCTGCATGGCGGTGACGCCGGCGGCCTCGTAGCCCTGCACCGTGTGGCGCACGTTCAGAAGCCCGCCGTAGCCGGTGTCGGCGTCGGCGATCACCGGGGTCGAGGTGCGCGCGCACATCTGGCCGATGCGCTCGACCATGTCGCGGTAGGTGGCGATGCCGGCGTCCGGCAGTCCGAGATAGGAGGCCACGGTGCCGTAGCCCGTGACGTAGAGCGCCTTGAACCCGGCGCGGTCGGCGACCAGCGCCGAGATCAGGTCGAAGATCCCGGGCGCGAGGATGAATTCCCCGTTCTTCAGCGCCGCCTTGAGGGCTGGATCGGCCATGTGCTTGTTCCTCCGGTAGATGCGCTTCGCGTTCAGGCGCCGGCGAGAAGCCGGCCCCCTCCCGGAACGCTGTCGTGGATACCGACCGCCCGCAGCATCGCCCACAACGTGGCCTGGTTGGACGTCACCACGGGGACGCCCAGTTCGGCCTCGAGCGGCTCGATCAGCGGCAGGGTCGGAAAGTCGGTGCAGGTGATCAGCAGCGCGTCCGAGCCCGGAACGAAGCAGGCGCGGGCGTGGGCCGCGACCTGATCGAGCGGGGTCTGCGCGATGCGGATGAACTCGTGAGGGCCATTCTCGCCGATGCCCAGGCCCTCGATCCGCGCCACCTCGAAGCCGCAGTCGGCGAGGAACGCCGTCTCATGGTCGTTCACGCGGCGGGCGTAGGGGGTTGCGACCGAGAGGCGGCTCGCCCCCAGCGTGCGCAGGGCCGCGACGATGGCGGCCGAGGTGGTCAGGCAGGCCACGCCGTTGCGCGCGGAAAGATCCTGCTCCAGCCGCTCGGGCGGCGAGATCATCGAGCCCGCGGTGCAGGCGTAGGCCACCGCGTCGACCCCGCAGGGGGTCAGCATGGCGATGGCGGCGTCCAGATCGGCATGCAGATGGGCCAGGCCCTCGGGCGTGCCCGCGTCATGCAGGCGCATGCGGTGGGTGTGGAAGCTGACGCCCGCAGGGATCATGCGGGACCATTCCGACTCGTTGACCGTATTGGTCGGCGGAACGATCAAACCCAGTCGGGCGCGCGGTCCATAGACCGAGGCGTGGCGGTTCGACACCGCGCCGGGCCCGGATTCGGGCGAAGTCTGGGGAGAGGTCAGGTCCATCACGGGGCCAATCGATACGGTTGCGCGGGCTTTGTCCAGACCTTTTCGCACTCGACATGCCCCCTGCGGTTGCGCGAAGGTTCGCCAGGCGCCATGACGCGGCGCCGGGTCGGGAAATTTCGCCGACTGCAGCCGCCCCAGGGAGTAGATTGGACCATGAACCAGCCGGCCAGCCCGACGCCCGGACCGAAACCCGGACCGTCCGGACCCGCCTCCGAGCCGGCCGACGCCTCCGGTCCGCGCCACGCCCGGATCCGCAAGGTGCTGGAGCAGCGGGTCCGCGACGGGGTCTATGCCGTCGGCTCGCTGATGCCCACCGAAATCGAGCTGGCCGCGGAGTTCGACGCCTCCCGCTTCACGGTGCGCGAGGCGCTGCGCCACCTGACCGAGAACGGCTATGTCGAGCGTCGCCAGGGCGTGGGCACGCGGGTGATCGCCGCCCGCCCGCAGGCCACCTACACCCAGAGCTTCGACCACCTCCATGAGCTGTTCCAGGTGGCGGTCGACACGTTCTACGTGGTGATGGAGATGGCCGACGTGGTGCTGGACGCGGACCTCGCCGAGGACGTGGGCGGTCTGCCGGGCGAGACCTGGATCCGGATCGACGGCGTGCGCTGGACCGAGCCGGGCGGCAAGCCGCTGTGCTACATCCAGAGCTACGTGCCCGAGCGGTTCCGCGACCTGGTCCCCCGGTTCCGCGGCCTGCAGGGCCCATTCTTCGCCCTGCTCGAGACCCATTCCGAGCACCCGATCGACGAGTGCGTGCAGGAGATCCGCGCCGTCCCGATGCCCGAGGCCTTCCAGCGCCAGCTGGGCCAGGCGCCGGGCGGCTACGCGATGCTGCTGCTGCGCCGCTACGTGACTGCGGGGGGCGTGCTGATCGCCTCCTACAACTGGCACCCGGCCGAGCACATGACCTACGTGATGCGCATCCACCGCTCCAGGCTGGGCGTGGGCTGAGCGACCGGCCCGCGGGGGCCGGCGCGCCGCCGCGGGCCCCCGCCGGGCCAAACGCCGGGCCAAACGCCGGGGCGCCCTCACATGATCGCGGGCTTGTCGACATGGGGGGAGGCCGCGGCCTCTGCGGCCTCGGCGTCGGGCAGGCTCTCGTCCCACAGACGGGCGATGAAGCGCCGCCCCGTCACCCCATCCGAGCCCGGGCCGCACAGCCAGACGATGGCGCGGCGCATCACGGCGGCGGGCAGCAGGTTGCCGTCGGCGCCCTTCTTGTTCGCCGAGGGCGGCAGCAGGTCGGTGTCGGCCGCCCCGCCCGGCAGGTAGACGTTGACCGTCGCGCCGGTCCCCTCCAGATCCTGCGCCCAGACGCGGCTCGCCGCCTCCAGCCCCGCCTTCGAGGGGCCGTAGGGCGAATACCCCCGCCGCACCATGGTCTGGTCGGAGGTGGAGACGTTGATCACCTTGCCCGCGCCGCGCGCCACCATTCCGGGCACGGCGGCGCGCGCCATGTTGAAGGCGCCCGTCAGGTTCGCCTGCACGATGCGGCCCCAGGCCTCGGGATCGGCCTCCCAGAACTTCGCGGGCTTCGTGTTGAACGTCTCCGAGATCGCGCGCATGCCGATGCCGGCGTTGTTGACCAGCGCGTCGAGGGGGCCCAGCTCGGCCTCCACCCTCGCCACCAGCGCCTCGCAGGCGGCGTAGTCGGCCACGTCGCAGGGCAGCGCCAGCACCCGCGCGCCAAGCGCCGCGCACTCGGCCGCGGTCGCCTCCAGCGCGGGCGAGGCGCCCGCCCCCGTCACGCAGACCGCAGCCCCCTGCCCCGCCAGCTCCAGCGCCATCTCGCGCCCCAGCCCGCGGGAGCCGCCGGTGACGATGACCACCCGGCCCGACAGCGCCCCTCCGCTCATGCCCCCAGCCCCCGGCGCACGACCGCGTTGGGCTTGGTCGAGATGATGTGGCTCTTCATCGCCGCCGCCGCCCACTCGGCGTCGCGCCGCTCGAGGGCCGTGACGATGTCGCGATGCTGGGCGTTGGAGCGCTGCACGTTGATCTCCTGTTCGCAGACGAAACGCTTGATGGTCACCAACGGCAGCGCGAAGGCCTGCGCGGTCAGCGCGCGCAGCTGGGACGAGCGGGTGGCCCCGATGATCACCTCGTGGAAGCGGGCGTTGAGGTCGAAGAACCGCTCCGGCTCGCCCTCGCCCGAGGCGTCGCCGAGCGCGTCGATCGCCTCGACCAGCCCCTTCATCCGGTCGAGCTCCTCGAGCGTGATGCGGGTGGCGGCCAGCGTGGCGGCATAGCTCTCTAGCCGGGCGCGCAGCTCGAAGATCACCGCGACCTCGTGGAACGAGAAATCGGCGACGTAGCGGTGGCGGTTCTGCGCCAGCGCCAGCCCCTCGGCGGTCAGCCGGTGGAGGGCCTCGCGCACCGGGGTGCGCGAGGTGCCCGTCATCCGCGCCAGAGGCTCCTCGCGCAGATGCGTCCCGGCCGCGAGCTCGCCCGAGAGGATCGCCGAGCGGATCGTCTCATAGGCGCGCTCGGCGGGTTTGGGGCCAGCCTCGGGGCTGACCTCGAGGCCGGGCTCGGGCTCGGCGACCTGGACGTCCGGCTGGTCGAGGCTCATGGCCGTTCCCCTTCTCGGTCGCGGGCTCAGTGGTGGGACAGGAGCGAGCCGTAGCCCTGGATCTTGTCCTCGATCCCGTTCATGCGCAGCGCGTGCCAGTAGGTGGCGGTGTTGATCGCGATCACCGGCTTGTCGAGCCAGAATTCCGCGATGCCGCCCACGCGGGCCATGGCGAGGTTGGTGCCGGCCTGCACGATGGCCTCGACCGAGGGGTCGTTGACCTCGTTGATCGCGTCGCGAAGGGTCTTCTCGGTCTCGTGCGCGATCATCATCGGGCTCGAGCACTTCAGGCCCTTGATCTGCACCACCTCGAAGCCGCACTCGGTGAAGTAGCGCTCGACCTGCTTGTCGCCGATCGGCATGTAGGGGGTGATCACGGCGATCTTCTTGATGTCGCCAAAGCACTTCAGCGCGTTCATGCAGGCGTCCGAGCCCATCGCGACGGGCATGCCCGCACGCTCCATGATCTCGGCCTGCAGCTTGTCCGCGCGCTCCTTGCCGTCCCAGAACGTCTCGGCCGACATGCCCATGACCATCGCGCCGGGGGAGCAGGTCTTGACCGCGTCGATCGCGTCCATGGTGGCCGCGCGGATGCGCATCACCAGCGTGTTGAAGTCCTCGTCCGAGGTGACGGGATCGTCGGGCACCAGGATGCGCGAGAAGTGGTTGGTCACGCCGACCGGGCGCATGTCGTCGAACTCGGGCTGCACCGAGGTGTTGGTCGAGGGCGCGATCACGCCGAACTTCATGCGGTAGCCGAGGGAGTCGGTCATAGGTCTGGTCCTGTTGGTCTCGCGCAGGGCGATGGTCGGGTCTCGGGTCTCGGGTCTCGGGGCTCAGGCGACCTCTTCGAGATCGCGCAGCGACTGGATCATCGAGGAGCCCATCACAAAGGCCTTGTGGCGGGCGGGATCGGCGGCGGTCTCGCGCATCTCCTGGTGGAAGGCGGCGCGGGCGGCGGGGTCGGTCTCGGCCATCATCTTGCGGTTGCGGATCGACTGGGCCTGCACAGTGTCCACGCAGGCCTTGCGGCGCTGGCGGGTGTACTGCGCGGCGACCGAGAGATCGGCCTCGCCCTTCCAGACGCGGGCCAGCTTCTCGCACAGGTTGACCGCGTCGTGGACGCCGCCGTTCATGCCCATGCCGCCGAGCGGGTTGTTGAGATGGGCCGAGTCGCCGGCCAGGAACACCCGGCCCTGGTCGTAGGTCGCGGCCACCCGCTGGTGCACGCGGTAGGCGGTGGCGTGGACCACGTCGTAGGGGCCGTCCTTGGGGCACAGGGCCTGCAGGCGGGCCTCCATCTGGACGGGGTCCTTGATCTGCTCGTCGCTCATGCCGGGCTCGGTCGGCAGCAGGATCCGCCACAGGCTCGGGGTGCGCAGCAGCACCGCCCATTCCTTGGGATCGGTGACGTAGGCGATGGGGGCCAGATCCTCGATCGCGGCGGCGAAATCGAAGGTGGTGGACATCGAGAAGAAGGTCTCGGGAATGGTCATCCCCTCGAACTCGATCCCCAGCATCTCGCGGATGCGGCTGTGGGCGCCGTCGCAGGCGATCAGGTAGCGGCCCCGGAGCTGCTCCTCCCCGCCGTCCGAGTTGCGGATCGTCAGCGTCACGCCGTCGTCGTCCTGGGTCACGCCGGTGGCGGTGGCGTCATAGACGATGTCGGCCAGGTCCCAGCCGTCGATCATGTCGCGCAGCTTCTCGGTCAGCTTCCACTGCTCGCACTGCAGGCGGTAGGGGTGGTTGGTCTCGCCCTTCAGCAGGCCAAGGTCGAAGGTGGCCACCACGCCCTGCTCGCGGTCGCGGAACTGCCAGTGGGGGCAGATCAGACCGCGCTCGATCAGGTTGTCCATCACGCCGAAGCGGTCCAGCATGTCCATGGTGGGGGGATGGAAGGTCGAGGCGCGCAGGTCCATGGGAAGCTCCCGGCTGCGCTCGACCACCGTCACCGGGATCCCGTCCATCGCCAGGCTGCAGGCCGCCACCAGGCCCACCGGGCCGGCCCCGACCACCAGAACGCGCTCGTTCTTTCCGCTCATCGACGACCCTTCGCCTCCTGCAACATTTTCTTGACAGCCCACCGGGCCCCTCTCAATGTGTACAAGTTGTCAGGACATATCAATCCGCTTTTTCACCGAATGTCCGGTGCAGACGGGGCGAGCCTCCGGGCGACACGCGATGTCGGCGCGGCCGCGGCCTGGGGAGGAGAGATCTCACGGGCCGGCCGCGCAGCAAACGAAGGGGATGCCAAGCCGTGACCTCCGCCAGAGGACCGGACCGCCCGCGCCGCGAGGGCCCGCGCCAGGCGCGTCCCCTGCGGCGCGGCGCGCCCTCGGTTCGCCTGCGCAGACCGCGAGGCCGCCCCGGAGCCGCACAGACCGCTCCCGGTTTGTATACATGAACCCGGAGCGGGCGGGGGGACCAGGAGCCCCCCCCTGCCCGCTTCCCCTCCGACCGCCCCAAGCCACGAAGGGCGGCGGCGCCCCCCATCAGGAAAGGACCTGCCTCCATGCCCAAGCTTCACCGGACGCGCTCTGCGTCGACCTTCGCGACGGCGGCCGCGGCCCTCGTCGCCGGCGCGCTCTCGGCTGTCTCGGCCCAGGCCCAGACGGTCGCCATCGGCACCACCCAGGGCGGCGCCACCAACCAGCTGGCCATCGCCATCGCCAACGCCGTCTCGGGCGACGGCGAGATCCAGATGCGCCCGCAGATCATGGCCAACACCTCGCAGTACATCCCGCTGGTCAACGCCGGCCAGATCGAGTTCGGCGTCGCGAACTACCCCCAGACCTGGTACGCGGTCGAGGGCACGGGGATGTCGAGCGAGGCCAACCCCGACCTGCGCATGGTCGCCAACCTGTTCCCGTTCAAGGCCGGCATCGTCACCCCCGAGAGCGCCGGGATCCAGACCTTCGCCGACGTGAAGGGCAAGGGCGTGCCCCGCTTCCCCGACAACAGCCTGGGCGAGTTCGTGATCCGCATGGCGCTGGGCGCGGGCGGGCTGACCTATGACGACGTCACCGAGGTTCCCGTCTCCAACTTCCCGCGCATGTACGAGGCGCTGAAGGCCGGCCAGACGGTGATCTCGATCTCGGCGGTCGGCGCGCGCCCGGCCTACGACCTCGAGGCCAGCCTCGGCGACATCCAGTTCCTCTCGATGACCGAGGAGAACCTGCCCGGCATGAAGGAGCTGATGCCCGGCATCTTCCTGTTCCCGCTGGAGGCTTCGGACGAGATCCCCGGCCTCGACGAGGAGGCCACGATCTTCGCCTACAACTACCTGCTGTGGGCCAACAAGGACGTCTCCGACGAGGTCGTGGGCACGGTGGTGAAGGCGATCTACAACCACGCCGCCGCGCTCAAGGAGTCCTCGCCGATGTGGAACGAGTTCGACCCCGCGCTGCTGTGCAAGGAGGTCGAGCTCGAGTTCCACCCCGGCGCGCTCGCCGCCTGCGAGGAGCTGGGCATCCTCTGAGGCCGCATGGCCTCGCCCCCGGCCCCGCGCGGGCCGGGGGCCTGAACGGTTCTCCCCTGACAGTCGACGACGAAAGGCGGCCATGAGCGGGCGCATCCTTACTCCGATCCAGTGGACGCTGTGCCTGCTGGTGGCGCTTCTTCCGGTCGCCTGGGCGCTGAACGCGCCGCTCTGGCTGGGGCTGCTGCTCTACCCCGAGCAGGTGGCGGGCCTGATGCTGGGCATGGCCGCGTGCACCGTGTTCCTGCGCACGGCGCCCGGGCGCACGGGCCCGATGCTCTGGGTCGACCTGGCGCTCGCCGCCGCGAGCCTGTGGGTGGGCGTGCACTTCCTGCTCCGCTTCCCGGTCCTGTCCGAGGGCGCCTTCTTCCACCCCGAGGAAAGCCTGGCGCTGGGCGTCGGGGTCGCGGTCATCACCCTCGAGGGCCTGCGCCGGCTGGGCGCGTGGAGCCTGATCGCGATCCTGGGCGTGCTGGTCCTCTACACCCTGTTCTCGGACCTGGTGCCGGGCAAGCTGCAGGGCCGCCCGATCCCGGCCGCCGACATCGTGCGCTTCATCGGCGTGGATTCGGCGGCGACCTTGGGCGCGGCGCTGCAGGTGGCGGCCTTCGTGGTGGTGCTGTTCATCGTCTTCGGCCGGCTGCTGGTGATCACCGGCGGCGCGGGCGTGCTGACCGACGCGGCCCGGGCGCTCGCCGGCGACCGGCGCGGGGCCACGGCCAAGATGGCGGTGATCGCCTCGGCCTTCATGGGCTCGATCTCGGGCTCGGCGGTTTCGAACGTGATGTCGACGGGCGTGGTCACCATCCCCGCGATGAAGAAGGCGGGCTTCCAGCCCAAGACCGCCGGCGCGATCGAGGCGGTGGCCTCGACCGGCGGCCAGATCCTGCCGCCGGTGATGGGCGCGGCCGCCTTCCTGATGTCCGAATTCCTGCAGATGCCCTATCGCGACATCATCATCGCGGCCCTGATCCCGGCGCTTCTGTATTTCTACGCCGTCTACGTGCAGATCAGCCTGCTTGCGGACAAGCACAACCTCGGCGCCGGCGAGCAGGAGGCGCCCAAGCCCGCGCTCGAGATCCTGCGTCACGCGATGGTGGTGATCGTGCCCATCGGCGCCCTGCTGACCGGCATGTTCGCCTTCAACATGGAGGCCGAGACGGCGGTCGTCTGGGCCTCGCTGGCGCTGCTGGCGATCGGTCTGCTCAATCTGGCCAACCTGCACCGGATCCGGCTGGGGGACGTGGCCCACGCCCTCTATGACGCCGGGCGCGACGCGGCCGAGATCCTGCTGATCTGCGCGGTGGCGGGCATGATCATCGGGCTGCTGTCGTCCTCGGGCCTGTCGTTCGGGCTCAGCTTCGTGCTGCTGGAGCTGGGCGAGGGGTCGCTGCTGCTGCTGTTGCTGCTGACCGCGCTGGTCTCGATCATCCTGGGGATGGGGCTGCCGACCTCGGGCGTCTACCTGCTGCTCGCGACCCTTTCGGCGCCGCCGCTAGTGCAGCTGGGCGTGGGCAAGCTCGAGGCGCATTTCTTCGTCTTCTACTTCGGCCTGCTGTCGATGATCTCGCCCCCCGTGGCGCTGGCGAGCTTTGCGGCCGCCTCGATGGCCGGCGCCAAGGCGATGGCCACCGCCTGGGAGAGCGTGCGCCTGGGCTGGATCGCCTTCGTGCTGCCGTTCATCTTCGTCTACCACCCCGGCCTGCTGATGCAGGGCGGCCTGTGGGCGATCTTCGCGGCCACGGTGACCACGATCGTCGCCGTGCCGATGATCACCGCGGCGCTGATCGGCTACGGCCGTCGCCGCCTGGCGCCGGTCGAGCGGCTGGCGGCCCTCGCGCTCGGCGCCCTGTGCCTGCTGCCGCCGGGCGAGGTGATGTGGATGACCGCGGCCACCTGGCTCGCCACCTTCGCCTGCATCGCGCTGATCTGGCTGCACCTGCGCCGCAACCCCGAGGCCCCGAGCCCCGCCCGGGCCTGAACCCGGCCGCATCGAAACAGCCAGGGCCCCGGGGACTCCTCCCCGGGGCCCTTCGCGTTCCGCCCCTCCCGCTTCTGGGGAACGTGACGCGGCGCCGCGTCCTTCGCAGCCGCAGCACGGGAATTCACTTGTGGACACGCGAAATCGATAATTGCAGGCTTGCGAACGGCCGCGGGGCACGCCCGCGCCCGTCAATCATGGGCTCGGCCTCGACGCCGGCCCGATCCCGCCGCGCACTGACCCGTGCGGCGAGCAACAGCGGAGGGTCACATGAATATCCTGGGCAGACGATCCCTGGGTCGGCTGGCGACGGTTGGCGTCGCCGCAGCGATGCTGGCAGGCGCGGCGGCCGGTCCGCTGCGCGCCGCCCCGCCCGCCGACACCTTCGTCATGGCGAAGGACATCTCCGACATCATCACCCTCGACCCGGCCGAGGTGTTCGAGTTCTCGGGCGGCGAGATGATCGCCCAGATCTACGACCGCCTGATGTGGTTCGAGCCGGACAACATGTCCAAGCTGGTCTGCGGCGTCTGCGAGTCCTACGAGGTCTCGGAGGACGGCAAGACCATAACCTTCGCCATGCGCGAGGGCATGGCCTTCGAGAGCGGCAATCCCGTCACTGCCGAGGACGTGGTCTATTCGCTGCGCCGGGTGGTGAAGCTGAACAAGACCCCGTCCTTCATCGTCACCCAGTTCGGCTGGACGCCCGAGAACGTCGACGACCTGGTGCGGGTCGAGGACGGCAAGGCGGTGGTCGAGATCACCGAGGAGTTCTCGCCCGCCCTCGTGCTCAACGCGCTCTC
The DNA here is from genome assembly GCF_963977235.1 of uncultured Albimonas sp. Classification (NCBI taxonomy): domain Bacteria; kingdom Pseudomonadati; phylum Pseudomonadota; class Alphaproteobacteria; order Rhodobacterales; family Paracoccaceae; genus Albimonas; species uncultured Albimonas sp. The sequence goes on along the minus strand of NZ_CAXBOD010000085.1, from coordinate 4,284 downwards.
GGCCGGCGTCGCCTCGATCGTCGACATGAAGACCGTCGAGGAGCACGCGACCGACGGCGACATGGGCTACGCCTGGCTGAAGAACAACTCCGCCGGCTCCGGCCCCTTCAAGCTGCAGACCTGGAAGGCCAACGAGCTGGTCTCGATGACCGCGAACGAGGACTTCCGCTCCGGCGCGCCGGGCGTGAAGCGGGCCATCGTGCGACACGTGGCCGAGCCCGCCGCGCAGCGCCTGATGATCGAGAAGGGCGACATCGACCTCGCCCGCGACCTGACGCCCGACATGGTGGCCGCGCTCGAGGGCGACGACTCGGTCAAGGTGCAGACCGACGCCAAGGCCGCGCTGATCTACATGGCCGGCAACCAGGACAACGAGATCCTGGGCAACCCCAAGGTCATGGAAGCGATCAGGTATCTGGTCGACTACAAGGGCATGGCCGACAGCTTCCTCAAGGGCCAGTTCAAGGTCCACCAGGCCGCCTGGCCCGAGGGTATGTGGGCCGGCTACAACGAGACGCCCTATACGCTGAACGTCGAGAAGGCCAAGGAGCTGCTGGCCGAGGCCGGCTATCCCGACGGCTTCGAGATCGAGATGGACACCCTCAACCAGTCGCCCTACCCCGAGATCGCGCAGGCCGTGCAGGCGACGCTTTCGCAGGCGGGCATCCAGGTCTCGATCACCACGGCCGAGGGCAAGACGCTGTGGCCGATGTATCGGGCGCGCAAGCACTCGCTGATCCTCGCCCAGTGGTCGCCGGACTACACCGACCCCCACTCGAACCTCGACGCCTTCGCCCACAACCCGGACAACAGCCCGGAGGCGAAGCTGACCGGCGTGCTCGCCTGGCGCAACGCCTGGATGGACGAGGACATGAACGCCATGGTCGTCGAGGCCCGCAACGAGAAGGACGTCGACACGCGCGAGCAGCAGTATTTCGACATCCAGAAGAAGCTGCAGGCCGAAGGCCCCTACGCGATCATGTTCCAGCAGACCGAGCAGGCCGTGATGCGCGCCGAGGTCGAGGGCTTCGTCTCGGGCCCGACCTTCGACCTGATCTACTACCGCACCGTGTCGAAGTGAGGAGCCTCGCTTGACCGAGCAGACGAGCGCGGCGGCGCCGGGGAAGCTCCCGGCGGCGCCGCGCGCCCTCAAGGCCACGGCGGGCGCGGTCCTGTCGCTGGTCCTCACCTTCCTGGGCCTGACCGCGATCACCTTCGTGATCGGCCGGGTGATGCCCGCCGACCCGGTGCTCGCGGTCGTGGGCGACCGCGCCTCCGAGGAGGCCTATCAGCGCGTGTTCCTCGAGATGGGTCTCGATAAGCCCCTCTACGATCAATACCTGCGCTACCTGGGCCAGATCCTGACCGGCGACTTCGGCGCCTCGATCATGACCACCCGTCCGGTGACCGAGGACATCCTGCGCTTCTTCCCCGCGACGCTGGAGCTGGCGACGCTCGCCACCCTCGCGGGCTGCCTGATCGGCATTCCGATGGGGGTCTGGGCCGCCGTGAACCAGGGCCGCTGGATCGACCACGCGGTCCGGGTGCTGGGGCTCGCAGGCTATTCGGTGCCGGTGTTCTGGCTGGGCATGGTGGGGCTGCTGGTCTTCTACGGGAACCTCGGCTGGGTGGCCGGTCCCGGGCGGATCGACATCTATTACGACGGCGTCGTCGACAGCGTCACCGGGGTGATCCTGATCGACAGCGCCCTGCAGGGCGAGTGGGAGATCTTCTGGAACGCCGTCAGCCACCTGATCCTGCCGGCCTCGGTGCTGGGCCTCTATGCGCTCGCCTACATCGCGAGGATGACGCGCAGCTTCATGCTCGACCAGTTGGGGCAGGAGTACATCCTGGCGGCCCGGATCAAGGGCGCCTCCGAGTTCTCGGTGATCTGGCGGCACGCCTTCCGCAACGTGCTGGTGCAGCTGATCACCATCATCGGCCTGACCTACGCCTCGCTGCTGGAGGGATCGGTGCTGACCGAGACCGTCTTCGCCTGGCCCGGCATCGGCCAGTACATCACCACCTCGCTGTTCAACGCCGACATGAACGCGGTTCTGGGCGGAACGGTCGTGGTGGGCATCTGCTTCGTGGGGATCAACATGCTCTCCGATCTGCTCTACAAGCTGGCCGACCCGAGGGCCCGGGCATGAGGGCGCGCGCATGACCATGGCGACGCAACCCCGGGCGGCCGGGCTTCGTGGCTGGCTGATGGACCCCTCGCCGGCCTCCACCTGGCAGGCGCGGGCGCAACGGGGCTATCTGGGCTGGGTCGGGTTCCGGGCGAACCCGATCGCGATGGCGGGCTTCGTGATCGTCGCGGCCCTGCTGCTGGCGGCGGCCTTCGCGCCCTGGATCACCTCGTCGGACGGGCTCGCCCCCAACCTCGGCGCGCGCCTGCTGCCGCCGTCGTCGGAGCACTGGCTGGGCACCGATCAACTCGGCCGGGACATCTTCGACCGGATCATCTGGGGCTCGCGGATCACGCTCTACATCGTGATCCTGGTCTCGATCATCGTGGCGCCCATCGGGCTCGCGGTCGGCACCATCGCGGGCTACGCGGGGGGGTGGGTGGATGCGGTGCTGATGCGCATCGTCGACATCTTCCTCGCCTTCCCCCGCCTGATCCTGGCGCTCGCCTTCGTCGCGGCCCTCGGCGCGGGGATCGAGAACGCGGTGCTCGCCATCGCCCTGACCACCTGGTCCCCCTACGCCCGCATCGCGCGCGCGGAGGTGCTGACCATCCGCAAGTCCGACTTCATCGTCGCGGCCGAGGCGCAAGGCGCGTCGACTTTCCGCATCATCCGCCGCCACGTCGTGCCGCTGTGCCTCGCCTCGGTGATCGTGCGGCTGACGCTGGACATGGCGGGCATCATCCTGACCGCCGCGGGGCTGGGCTTCCTCGGCCTCGGCGCGCAGCCGCCGCTGCCCGAGTGGGGGGCGATGATCTCTACCGGACGCCAGTTCCTGCTGGATCAGTGGTGGGTCCCCACCGCGCCCGGCGCCGCGATCTTCCTGGTCTCGCTCGGCTTCTGCCTGCTGGGCGACGGGCTTCGCGACATCCTCGATCCCAAGAGCGCGGCGAAATGAGCGCCCCCGAGAAACCCCTCGTCGAGGTCGAGGACCTCTCGGTCACCTTCCGCACCCCGCATGGGCCGGTCGAGGCCGTGCGCGGCGTCTCCTTCACCCTGGGCCGCGAGCGTCTGGGCATCGTGGGCGAGTCCGGCAGTGGAAAATCCCAGACCGGCCGCGCGATCCTGGGCCTGACCGCGGGCAACGGGCGGATCGAGGCGAAGACGCTCAGCTTCGACGGCATCGACCTGCTCACCGCCCGGCCGCGGACCCTGCGCAGGATCCGCGGCGCGCGGATCTCGATGATCATGCAGGACCCGCGCTTCTCGCTGAACCCGGTGGTCAAGGTCGGCGACCAGATCGCCGAGGCCTATGCGATCCACGCCAAAGCCTCGAAGCGCGTCGCCCGCCGCCGGGCGTTGGAGATGCTCGAGACGGTGCAGATCCGCGAGCCGGAGAAGGTCTACAACCTCTACCCCCACCAGGTCTCGGGCGGCATGGGCCAGCGAGTGATGATCGCGATGATGCTGATCCCCGAGCCCGACGTGCTGATCGCCGACGAGCCGACCTCGGCGCTCGACGTCACCGTGCAGATGCAGGTGCTGGCCCTGCTCGACGACATGGTGCGCGAGCGGGGGATGGGGCTGGTGCTGATCTCCCACGACCTGCACCTGGTCGCGAGCTTCTGCGACCGGGTCATCGTGATGTACGGCGGCCGGATCATGGAGGTGCTCGAGGCCGGCCGTCTGAACGAGGCGCAGCACCCCTACACCCGCGGCCTGCTGGAATGCCTGCCCAGCCTCGAACACCGCCAGGAGATGCTGCCCGTGCTCGACCGCGATCCCGCCTGGATGACCGAGACCGTGGCGGGGCGCGCCCGATGATCGAGATCGAGAACCTCTCCATCGCCTTCGGGACCGGCGCCTCGGCGGTGCAGGCGGTGCGAAACGTCAGCTTCTCGGTCGCCGAGGGCGAAAGCTACGGGCTGGTCGGCGAGAGCGGCTCGGGCAAGTCCACGATCCTGCGCGCGATTGCGCGGATCAACCCGCACTGGTCGGGCACGATCCGGGTCAACGGCCGGGCGCTGAGCGCCAAACGCTCGAAAGCCGAGGCGCGGGCGATGCAGATGGTCTTCCAGGACCCCTACGGCGCCCTGCACCCCCGCCATACCGTGGACGCGATCCTGCGCGAACCGCTGGAGATCCACGGCCT
>NZ_CAXBOD010000084.1:0-15823 GCF_963977235.1 uncultured Albimonas sp. | reverse complement strand
TCCTGACTCACCCAAGAACAGGGCCCGCGCCTGTTCTCCGGATCCGTCTCTCGCTTGCGATGCCTGAGCGACTCGCCCCCTCCGGTCAAGGACAAGCCCCGCTGCGCGGGGTCGCTGCGCGATCCCTGACCGGAGGGGGCGAGTCGCTCCGGGCGGCATCCGCGAGAGACGGCTCCGGAGAACAGGCGCTCTGCGAGGCGTGTCGGGCGTCGCGCGCGCTCAGCCGGCGAGGAGGGCGCGCGCGGCGTCGCGGGCGGCCTCGGTGACCGTCTCGCCGGCGAGCATGCGGGCGATCTCGGCCTCGCGCTCGGCCTCGGGAAGGCGGGCCACGTCGGTGCGGGTGCGGCCGTCGGAAACCGATTTCTCGATCCGGAAGTGGCGGTCGGCGCGGGCCGCGACCTGGGGCGAGTGAGTCACCACCAGGACCTGCGCGCCGGCCGCGGCGAGCGCGGCAAGACGCGCGCCCACCGCTGCGGCCGTGGCCCCGCCGACGCCGCGGTCGATCTCGTCGAAGATCATCGAGCGGCCCTCGGCCGCCCCGGAAAGGCAGACCTTCAGCGCCAGGAGCACGCGCGAGAGCTCGCCCCCCGACGCCACCCGCGCCAGCGGCCCCGCCGGGGCGCCGGGGTTGGCCGCGAGGCGGAACTCGACCCGGTCCACGCCCTCGGGGCCCGGAACGCCGGGGACGAGGTCGGTGGAGAAGCGCGCCCGTTCCAGCTTCAGCGGAGCGAGCTCGGCGGTGACGGCGGCGTCGAGACGGCCGGCGGCCTCGCTCCGCGCCTCGGTGAGGCGGGCGGCGGCGGCTTCGTAGGCGGCGCGGGCGGCCGCGGCGGCGGTCTCGAGCCCCGCGATCTCCGCCTCGGCCCCGTCGATCGCCGCGAGGCGACGGGCGAAATCCTCAGAGAGGGCGGGAAGCGCGTCGGGGGCGACCGAATGCTTGCGCGCAAGACCGCGGATCGCGAAGAGCCGCTCCTCGACCATCTCCAGCCGGCCGGGATCGAAGGCCAGCGCGTCGAGCGCGGCCTCGACATCGACCTGGGCCTCGCCCAGCTCGGCCATGGCGCGGTCGAGGGCGGCGAGCGCGCCCTCCAGCCGGCCCTCGGCGGCGTCGGCGGCGCCGTCGAGCCAGCGGATCGCGTCGAGCATCCGGCCCTCGGCCCCCTCGTCGGCGCCGAGCGCCTGATGGGCGCGGGCGACGTCCTCGCGGATCTTGGCGGCGGACCTGATCAGGCGGCGCTCGGCGTCCAGCGCCTCGTCCTCGCCGGGCTCGGGAGCGAGCTTGCCCAGCTCGTCGACGGCGTGGCGCAGGAATTCGGCGTCGCGGGCGGCGGCCTCGGCCTGCGCGCGGGCGGCCTCGAGCGCGGCGTCGGCGCGGCGCAGGGCGTCCCAGGCGCCGCGCGTCGCCTCGACCTGCGGCGCGGCGCCGGCGAAAGCGTCGAGAATGGCGCGGTGGCCGCGGGGGTTCAGCAGGCCGCGGTCGTCATGCTGGCCATGGATCTCGACCAGGGTCTCGCCCAGGCTCCGCAGCACCTCGGCGGGCGCGCGTTGGCCGTTGACAAAGCCGGTCAGCCGCCCGCCCGACAGGCGGCGGCGCAGGATGATCTCGTCATCCTCGGCCGAAAGCCCGGCCTCGGCCAGGATCTCGCGGCCCGGGTGGTCGGGGGGGAAGTCGAAGACGGCGGCCACCGAGCCCTCCTGCGCGCCCGCGCGCAGCATGTCGGCGCGGCCGGCGGCGCCGAGCGCCAGGCCCAGCGCGTCGAGCAGTATCGACTTGCCCGCCCCGGTCTCGCCGGTCAGGGCGTTGAGGCCGGACCCGGGTTCCAGGTCCAGCCGCTCGATCAGGACGATGTCGCGGATCTCCAGCGACCGAAGCATGGGCGTGCGATCAGATCGTGTCGCCGGTGGACACCCGCCGGAACAGCTTGGAGATCCAGCTCTCGCGATCCTCGAACGGCGCGATGTCGGCGCCCTGCATCAGGTCGTAGGCGCCCTCGTACCAGGGCGAGCCGGGGTAGTTGTAGCCCAGGATCGCCGCAGCCGTCTGCGCCTCGGAGTTGATGCCGAGGCTCAGGTAGGCCTCGACCAGCCGATACAGCGCCTCGGGCGCATGCGAGGTGGTCTGGTAGAGCGAGAGCACCGTCTTGAAGCGGTTGATCGAGGCGATGTAGTTGCTCTGCCCCAGGTAGTAGCGCCCGATCGTCATCTCCTTGCCCGCCATCTGGTCGCGGGCGAGGTCGATCTTCAGCCGGGCCTCGCGGGCGTAGTCCGAGCCGGGGTAGCGGCGCACCACCTCCTCGAACTCCTGGATCGCGCGCAGGGTCGAGCTCTGGTCCCGCTGCACGTCGACGATCTGGTCGTAGAAGGACATGCCGATCAGGTACTGCGCATAGGCCGCATCCTGATCGGAGGGGAAGAAGGCGATGTAGCGCTGCGCGGCGGTGACCGCGCTGTCGTACTCGGCGCCCTGGTAGTAGCTGTAGGCGGCCATGATCATGGCGCGCTTGGACCACTCGGAATAGGGGTGGACGCGCTCCAGCTCCTCGAAGGTGTGGGCGGCGTCGACCGGCTCCCCCTCGTTGAGCTGCGCTTCGCCCTCGGAGAAGATCGAGGCGGCGGTGCGCTGGGAATACGGGTCGTAGAACGGATCGTCGGACTCTCCGGAACAGCCGGCGATCGCCAGCAGGGCCATGAGGGCGAGCGCGGGGCGGCGGATCATCGCGAGTCCTTTGGTCCGGCGTCGGGTGGTCGTCTGCGCAGCGCCCGGTCGGGCCGGTCGCGCGCTTAGGGTTTACGGCCTAGGGGAGGGGAGCCGCAAGGGCGCCGAGAAGGCGCGGGGCGGGTTGGGGCGCGAGAGATGGGGTTTTTCGGTCAGGCGCCGTCGCGGCGCCCGACCGGTCGCGTCGCTTTCGGCCCCCCTCCGCCCCTCTCCACGCGGCGGAGAGCAGGCGCACGGAAGGCGGCGGGCGGCGAGACGCCGCGCAAGCCTCGCGCCGGGATCGGCGAGCGCGAGGCTCAGTCCCTCGGGGGCGACATGAGCGGCAGCGGCGGATGCGGAAACTGAAATCGGCCGCGCGAGGGCGTCGCGCGGCCGGTGTTCGGCAAAGGTCGGCCAGATCAGGCGGCGGCGCGCAGGCCCAGGCCGTGGCGGGTCGGCTCGGCCGCCACCTCGACGCGCCAGGCGTCGGGGTTGGCGAACAGCGCGCGCAGCACCTTGTTGTTCATCTCGTGACCCGCGCGGCGGCCCACGTAGCGACCGATGATCGGCGCGCCGGCCAGCGCCAGATCGCCCACCGCGTCGAGCATCTTGTGGCGCACGAACTCGTCCGGGCGACGCAGGCCGCCGGGGTTCAGGACCGTGTCGCCGTCGACCACGATGGCGTTGTCGAGCGAGCCGCCAAGCGCGAGGCCGGCCTTCTGCATCGCGTCCACCTCGGCCTGGCGGCAGAAGGTCCGGCAGTCGGCCAGATGCTCCATGAACGCGCCGTTGACCAGCGTCAGGGTCAGCGACTGGGCGCCGATGGCGGCGTCCTCGAAGTCGATGCCGAAGTCGATCTCGAAGTTCTCGGCGGGCTCGAGGCGGGCCAGGCGGCCGCCGTCCTCGACCTCGATCGGCTTGAGGATGCGGATCGCGCGGGCCTCGCCGCGCAGGCCGACGAGGCCGGCGCCGCGGATCGCCTCGGCGAAGGCGACCGCCGAGCCGTCCATGATCGGAACCTCGGGGCCGTCGATCTCGACCAGCGCGTTGGTCACGCCGCAGCCCGCGAGCGCGGCCATCACATGCTCGATCGTCGAGACGGAGACCCCGTCGCGGTTGCGGATCACCGTGCACAGGCGGGTGTCGGCCACGAGATCCCAGCGGGCGTGAATCATCGCGTCACGGCCCGAGCCGTCCGCGTCGATGTCCGCGCGCTTGAACCAGATGCCGTAATTGACCGAGGCGGGCAGGATGCGAAGCCGCACCGGGCGGCCGGAATGGAGGCCGAAGCCGCGGAACTCGATCGCCGATCTGACGGTGGCCTGCACTGTCTCGCCCTCTCTCTCACTGCTCGCCTGCCTTGGAAGTCTTGGTGACTTCTTCGTTGACCTGCAGGTAGGCCGAGGGGGGTTTCCAGACAAATCAAGCTTTGCAACGCTTTGCGACAGGCCCTCACGCAGTGCGGCAAGCGACTGAAGGCAATGGTCTTTTCGACGGCCCGGCGGAGGAGCGCCGCAGAATCGTCGCAACCGCCTCAGTCTTCCGTCATCGCGTCCCAGGCCGCGAGCACGTCGGCCAGCGCCTGCCGGTCGATGCGCGCCAGCGGCTCGTCGCGCCCCTCCTGCATGCCCTGGAAGCGCAGGATCGCGGCGTTGGCGGCGGCGAGGGCGCGCAGGGTCTCGACCTGGGCGGGGTCGGGCCGCTCGTCGCGCCACTCGTAGGCGGCGACGTCCTGGCCGCGCTCGAACCAGCCGATGGCCAGGGTGGAGGCGGTCCCGCCGATGGAGACCTCGACCGCGTCGACAAACAGCCACGAGCGGCCGGCATAGACGGTGCGCATCTGCAGGAAGGGCGGGCCCTCGCCCTCCCGCCCGATCGAGAGCAGCACGGTCGACCGGGAGCCGAGCGTCCCGGGACGGTCGGGATGCTCGAGCCAGGTGACGCCGGCCTCCGGATCCTGTCGCGCCACCAGCTTGTCGACCACGTCGCGCGAGCCGGCGCGCTGGGCGGCGGCGGCGTAGCTCTCGGCCTTCTGGGGGTAGGAGCTGTCGGCGGGGTCAAGGGCGGCCAGCAGCCGGTAGCCGTCGCGGGCCGAGCCCGGATCGTCGGGCGGGATCGAGCGCACCTTGGCGCGGGCGGCGCGCTCGGCGGCGGCAAGCGCCTCGGACAGCTCGTAGCCCCCCTCGCGCAGGGAGGAGAGGCCGAGCGTGGCGGCCTTCCAGTCGGCGGCCTCGATGGCGCTCATCAACGCGCCGACCTCAGGCGCCGGGGGCGGCGCGGCGGCGGCGGGCGCGGCCGCGAGGCCGGGCGTTCCCTCGGAGGGGGCGTCGGCCTCGGCCCGCGCCTGCGCGGCGGCGCGGGCGGCGGCCTGGGCGGCGATCCGCTCGGCGCGGGAGGAGTCGTTTGCGGCCGGGGCCGGGGCGGTGTCCGGGACGACCTTGAAGCCCTCGCCCTGCCCGCCGCGATGGGCGGTGGGGTCGAAGCGGGCGGGAGATTCGGAGAGGATCGCCGCGCCGAAGGTGGCGGCGGCCGCGCACAGGAAGCTGAGGCCGACGCCGCGCAGCGCGCTCAGCCGCGTGCGGAACGGGTCGAAGGGCCGGATCAGCGCCGCCGCGGCCACGAGGAGACTGATCGCGGAAATGGCGAACAGGCCCACGAACACTTCGAACATCGACCACCCCGTGGCGATGCGGGCGCGCGCGCCCGCAGGATCAATCAGGATCAAACAGCCCAAGCAGACCGGAATCGGGCCGGCCCGTCAATTGACCGGAACGGCGTCGAAACCAGACCGCCCGGCCTCGCGTCGCGAGGCCGGGCGGCAGGGTCGGCGCGGGCGCCGGGCGGACCCGGCGGCGGAATCGACGGTCCCGGGCGTGGCGCGCCCGGCGCGGCTCAGTTGGCCTGGCGGCGCAGGAAGGCCGGGATCTCGCGCTGACGGTCGGCCTCGGCCTGGTCGTCGGTGCGGCCGTGCAGGCTCGGCTCGCGGCTCGCGGGGCGCGCGGTCTCGCCCGAGCCGGTCATCCGGTGGATCAGGCTGTTGATGCCAAAGCGCGTCTCCTGGCGGGCGGCGGGCTGGGCCGCCGGCGCGGGACGGGGCGCGGCCGCCGGCGTCGGCTGAGCGGCCGGCGTCTCGCGGCGACGGGCGGCCGGATCGGCGGGGTGCGAGACGGCGGCATGGAGGCGGGCCAGCGTCTCGGGCGTCGGCTCGCCGGCGACGCGGGCGGCCGCGGGGGCCTCGGCGTCGTCCTCGGCCGACAGGGCGGCGGGCGCGATGAAGGCGCCGTCCCGCTCGTAGGGGTTGGCGGGCGCCGCCTCGGGCGCGGCGGCGGGCGCCTCGGCCAGCGGACGCTCGTCAAAGTCGTGCACGCGGGCGACGGCGGGCTGCTGGGGAACCGGCTGCGGCGCGGGGGCCTGGGCGGCGACCTGCTCGGGCGTCGGGGTCGGCTCGGCGGCCGGAGCGGGGGCGACCTCGACCGCGCGGGCCTCGGAGGCGCGGACCGGGCGCGGGGTCTCGCGCACGCTCTCGTCGGCCTCGATGCCGGTGGCCACGACCGAGACGCGCATCACGCCGTCGATGTCGGGGTCGAGCGTCGAGCCCACGATGATGTTGGCGTCGGGGTCGACCTCCTGGCGGATGCGGTTGGCCGCCTCGTCCAGCTCGAACAGGGTCAGGTCGTAGCCGCCGGTGATGTTGATCAGCACGCCGCGGGCGCCCTTGAGGCTGATCTCGTCGAGCAGCGGGTTGGCGATGGCCTTCTCGGCGGCCTGCACGGCGCGATCCTCGCCCGAGGCCTCGCCGGTGCCCATCATCGCCTTGCCCATCTCGTCCATCACCGAGCGGACGTCGGCGAAGTCGAGGTTGATCAGGCCGGGCCGCACCATCAGGTCGGTGACGCCCTTGACGCCCTGGTAGAGCACGTCGTCGGCCAGCATGAAGGCCTCGGCGAAGGTCGTGCGCTCATTGGCCAGGCGGAACAGGTTCTGGTTGGGGATGATGATCAGCGTGTCGACGACGCGCTGCAGCTCCTCGATCCCGGCTTCGGCGAAGCGCATGCGGCGCGCGCCCTCGAAGTGGAAGGGCTTGGTCACCACGCCCACGGTCAGCACGCCCATCTCGCGGGCGGCGCGCGCGATCACCGGGGCGGCGCCGGTGCCGGTGCCCCCGCCCATGCCCGCGGTGATGAAGCACATGTGGGCGCCGTGCAGGCTCTCGACGATCTCCTCGATCGACTCCTCGGCGGCCGAGCAGCCGACCTGGGGCTTCGCGCCCGCGCCCAGGCCCTGGGTCACGGTGGCGCCGAGCTGGATGCGCCGCGTCGCGTGGGCCTGCTGGAGCGCCTGCGCGTCGGTGTTGGCGGCGACGAAGTCGACCCCGTCCAGCGCCTGCTCGATCATGTTGTTGACGGCGTTGCCGCCCGCTCCGCCGACGCCGAAGACGGTGATGCGCGGCCGGAGCTCGGTCTGCTCCGGAATCATGAGAGTGAGGGACATTGCCTGCGCCTGTATGTTCTGGACCTGTCCCGAAGCCGCCTGCCTGCGGGCTCGCGCTCAGCCGGGAACGCCCCGGGGCACGCGGAGATGGGATGGGTCGGTTGCCGCTCGATTCACTGGCGCGCCGGTCTTTTTGTTTCGCCGTCCGCGCCTTGTTGTATTGCCAAGCAGGTTAACCCAACCAATCGGCCCGGTCACGCGAAAATGCGTTAATTACATGGGTTTCGCGGACATGCTTGCCCTGTTGTGGCCACGGTTCCTCAAAATCTCGCACACTCAAGCAGATGGCTGACGAAGTTGACCTCACGCATCAATTGCAGCGTGGCGGACGCTGCGTCATTTTGGGACCCTTTCACCCACGGCGCGGGATGGGATTGCACGAGGCGCCGACGACGCTGAACGGCGCGGGGTCCCGGGAGCGCGAACGGCGGCTCGGCGCCGCGAGGGGACCGCCGCATCAGGCCTGGGCGGTGACGATCCAGGCCGCGCAGGCGAATTCGATCGGGCCGCGGGCGGCGCGCTCGGCGAACAGGGCGCGCAGACGTTCGGCCGTCGCCTCGCGAATGGGGGCGGGGGCGTCGCGCAGGCGGCCGGCGACGGGGCCGCTCTCCATCGATCGGATCGTGGCGCTCTCGACCGGGTCGGGGTCGTCGGGCGCGGTGGCCTCGAGCGACAGGTCGAGCGGCGAAAACGCCACCTCGCGCCAGCCCGCGCCCTCGAGCCAGGGGCGGACAACCTGCGGATCGCCCCAGCCGAACGGGCCCGGCGCGCCGGCGGGAGCGGCGGGGGCGAAGGGCTCGCCCGCCGCCTCGAAGGCCTCGCGCGCGGCCTCGTATCCCAGCGAGGCCCACTCGTTCTCGGCCAGCGTGCGCCAGCTGACCGCGGTCAGCCAGCCGCCGGCGGACATCGCGCCGCGCAGGGTGCGCCACGCGGCCTCCGGCTCGTCGAAGAACATGCAGCCAAAGCGCGAGAACAGGCGGTCGTAGGGGCCCTCGGGCGGGTTGCGTCCGGCGTCGGCCTCGACGGCCTCGGCGGCGCCCTCGGGCAGGCCGGCCGCAGCGATGCGGGCGCGGGTCATCGCCACGAGGTCGGGCGAGACGTCGAGCCCGGTCACACGCGCCCCCGCCTGCGCCAGCGCCACCGTCGTCGCCCCCGCGCCGCAGCCGAGATCCAGCACCCGCAGCGCGGCCACCGGACCCTGGGCGACCATCGCCGCGTCTCCGAAGGGCGCGAGGAACCGGTCCTGCGCCTCGGCGCCTTTCGCCCAGCGTTTGCCTTGCGCGCCCCGCCACTCGTCCGCCGCGTACATGCCGACCCTCCGTCCCGTCGTGAATTGGTGTCGTGAATTGGTATCGTTGCGGGACAATGTGGGGCGGGAGGCGCCGCTCGCAACTGCGTGAGGGGTTGGGGGGTCCTGCGCGCGCCCTGTCGGCGGGCCGCGGCGCCCCCCCGCGGCGGCGCGTCGATGGACCTGGCGGCGGGCGGATGCTATCGGCCGGGGATGAGCCTCGCCACGCTTGCCCCCGACGCCGATCCCGACGCCCTCCGCCGCGCCTTCGCGCGGGTCGAGACCTGGGTGTTCGACCTCGACAACACGCTCTACCCCCCGCACGAGCGGCTGTTCGACCAGATCGAGGCGAAGATCGCCGCCTTCGTGATCCGCGAGCTGGGGGTGGACGAGGCCGAGGCCGCCCGCATGCGCCGCGCCTACTGGCACGACCACGGCACCACGCTGGCGGGGCTGATGATCCATCACGGCGTCGACCCCGATCCGTTCCTGGAGTTCGTGCACGACATCGACTTCGCGCCGCTGTCGCGCAACGCCCGGCTGCGGGCGGCGATCGCCGCGCTGCCCGGCCGCTCGATCGTCTACACCAACGGCACGGCCAAATACGCCCGCCAGGTGACCGAGGCGCTGGGCATCGCGGACCTGTTCGAGGCGTTCTACGGGGTCGAGAGCGCCTTCTACACGCCCAAGCCCTCGGCCGCCGCCTACCAGCGGATCTTTGGCGCCGACGGGCTGGACCCCAGGCGCGCGGCGATGTTCGAGGACGACCCCCGCAACCTGCGCGCGCCGTTCGAGCTGGGCCTGCAGACCGTCTGGGTCGATCCGCGCGCGGGCGAGGCCGAGGCCCCGCCCCACGTCCTCCACCAGACGGACGATCTGGCGGGGTTCCTCGAAAAACTGGTCTGAGCGCGGCCGACCGGAGGCCCCTGCCCCGGGTCGCCGGGGTTTCCTTCCGACCGGACGCGTTCGCCGCCGCGGTTGCGGCTCGCCGCGCGCGCCGGGGGCGCGCCGGATGAGGCCGGCGAGGCGCGCCGCGTCGCCGCCGCCGGAGCCCCGGCCGCCTTGCCGCGTGGCGAAGGGGGGCCATGCGCGCTATCTGCGGGACATGGAACGCATCGATGTCGACATCCTGGTGGCGGGCGGCGGGGCGGCGGGTCTCTCGGCCGCCTGCCTCTTCGCCGCCGAGGGGCTCTCGGTCCTGTGCGTGGACGCCGCGCCCCCGCCTGAAGGGCCGGACGCGCCGGGGGCCGACATCCGCACCGCGGCGCTGCTGACGCCCTCGGTCGAGGCGCTGGAGCGGTGCGGCGCCTGGCCCCTGATGGCGCCGCGCGCCGCGCCCCTTCGGGTGATGCGGCTGGTCGACGCCGGCGGGCGGGCCGAGGCCCCGCGCGAGACGGCCGATTTCGAGTCGGCCGAGATGCAGGACGCGCCGTTTGGCTGGAACCTGCCCAACCTGACCATCCGCGCCGCCCTGGCCGAGCGTCTGTCCGCCCTGCCCGGCGCCGCCCTGCGCGCGCCCGCCGCGCTCTCGCGGCTGGTGCTGCGCGAGGGCGAGGCGCTGGCGGCCCTCTCCGACGGCGCCCAGGTCCGCGCCCGGCTGGTGGTGGCCGCCGACGGGCGCGACAGCCCCACCCGTCGGATGGCGGGGCTGGAGGCGCCGCGCTGGAGCTACTCGCAGAAGGCCCTGGTGCTGGCGGCCGCCCATCCCGAGCGGCATCGCGACGTCTCGACCGAGATCCACCGCTCGGGCGGTCCGTTCACCCTGGTGCCCCTGCCCGACGATGCGCAGGGGCGGGCGCGCTCCTCGATCGTGTGGATGGAGGAGGGGCCCAGGGCCGCCGCCCTGCACCGGATGGCCAGCGAGGATCCCGACGGGTTTGCCCAGGCGCTGAACGCGCGCTCGTGCGGGGTGCTGGGGTGGCTGCGGCCGGTGTCTGCGGTGGCGCTGTGGCCGATCGTGGCGCAGCTGGCGCCGCGGCTCGACGGGGCGCGCGTGGCGCTGATGGGCGAGGCGGCCCATGTGGTGCCGCCGATCGGGGCGCAGGGGCTGAACATGTCGATCGCCGACGGCGCGGCGCTTGCGCGCCTGGCGGGCGAGGCCGTGCGGGCCGGGCGCGACCCCGGCGCGGCGCCGGTGCTGGCGGCCTATCACCGCGCGCGCTGGCCCGAGATGGCGGCGCGGGTGGCGGGGATCGATGCGCTGAACCGCGCGGCGATGCTGGGCGCGCCGCCGCTGCGCGACCTGCGCCGGATGGGGCTGAAGGCGATCCACGAGCTGGCGCCGGTGCGCCGCGGGGTGATGCGCCTTGGCATGGGCGCGCGCCCCGGCGGGCCCTCCGACTGAGTTGGACGCAGGCGCCGCGACCCGCGCCGCGCCTGGAACCATGCGCCCGCCCGCGGCGCGGCCCGAGGCGGGCGCCGGGCGAGCACCGTCTCCCGGCCCCAGGCGCGCGCCGCTTGCTCGCCAGGAGACGTGTCCAACCGGACGCAAGGCCGGGTCCGCGCCGCGGGAATGCGGCCGGCGGCCGGCGCAACCGACGACGCGGCGCGCGTGCGGCCCCGCGCGAGGCTCGATCAGATGCGCGTCGAGACGCGCTGGCGGGCGGCGTCGGCGCCTGCCTCGTCCCCCATCCGGGACAGGCGGGAGGCTTCGGCCAGGGCGGCCAGCGCCGCCTGCAGCCTCACCTGCGCCAGCGCCGCGACGTGGCGGTCGGCCGGCGAGGGGTCCGGGGGCGACAGCGCCGCATCGATGACGATCCGCATCTTGGCCGCGGTCGCCTCGGGGTTGCCCTCGATCGGCGAGGCGTCGATGGGCGCGAACCCGCCGATGGCGTAGCGCCGCCCGTCCGGCCCTGTCTGGTAGAGATAGACCGCGGGCCCGGCCCACGGCCGGCCGGCGATGACGTGGGCGGTCTCGTGCGCGCGCACCTCTCGGTCGCGCTGCGACATCTGGGTGACCTGGGCGATCTGCTCCTCGCTCAGCCCCGACTGGAGCGGGTCTGGGCTGCGCGCCGCAGGGGGCGGGTCGGCGAGGGCGTCCGGGGTCGCGGCGGCGGGGTCGGCGGCGGTCAGGGACGCGGCGGTCAGGGACGCGGCGGTCAGGGATGCGGCGGTCGGGGATGCGGCGCGCTTCGGCGCGGCCGCGTCGCCGCGCGCAGACGCACGCAGCACGTCGGGCGCGTCGTCGTCGTCCGGCCCGACGTCGAGGCGGGCGGCGAAGAGAGAGCCCGGCTCGGCCCGGCCGCGGCTGAGCGCGGCAAGGGCGGGGGCGACCGCGTCGGGGTCGACCGTCCTCGGCGCGCCACGGCGCGGGGGCGCGGCCGCGTCCGGGGCATCGACCGCGGGCCGTTCGGCGGCGGCGGTTGGATCGACCCGGCGCGCGGCGCCGGACGGCGGATGTGTCGCGAGTGTCCCCAGCATGGCAGCCTGCCTTTCGGCCTCCGCAGCGCTTAGGGCGACACCCTTCGAGGAGCGCGCGCGGGGCCGACCGTCACGCCTGCGGCGCATTCGGCCCGTCGCGTCCACTGCCCCGCGGCGTCGCAGGGTGCGAGGCGATCCCGTCCTTCGTCCGGCCGTCGCCCTCCGAGCGCCGCGGCTGATCCGCGGCCCGATCCTGCGAGTTTCAACAGCGCCTGACGCGCGGGCTTCGCGCGCGTGTCCGGACCTTCCCCGGAGCGGCCCGTCTTCGGGATCCGCGTCTTCCGTCCCGGGAGGTCGGCCCGCGAGACGTCATGCTCGACTGCCGACCCTTCCGTCACGGGAGCCATCCGGCCGTTCGGGCCGGGTCCGGTCATTCAACCGGAGACTCGCTTTTCGCAAGGAAACCTTGAGAATTCGTTAAACGCGCCCGCTCGACTGCGCCTTGTCCCCTCGGGCGCAAGTCGAGGCCCGTTGGTGGGCCGCCTGCGCCGCCCCGTCGTGTTACCCGTGGGTTGCCGCCAAGGCGCGCCTGCGGGGCGCGCAAGTCCTCGGGCCCGGGTTAAGCCCCCCGAAAGAAAGAGGGGAGGCGCGGCGGGCGCCTCCCCCAGTCGGGTCGGATCAGGCTTCTCAGCATTCTGCTCGTAGGTTTTTTCGCCTGCGGCCTGTTCCAGACGGGGACGGCGAGATCTCGCCGCCCCCGCGCGTCGTCGTCAGCTGCAGCCCGAGGTGCCGCCGCAGGTGTTGCATTTCAGGCAGGTGCCGTTGCGCACCAGCGTGAAGTTCCCGCACTCCCCGCAGGGGTCGCCCTCGAAGCCCTGCATGCGGGCCTTGGCGCGGTCGTCCATGGCCGCGGCCGGCGCGATCAGCGTGTCGGCGAGCGCGGCGCCCACCGGCTGCGCCTCGACCGAGGTCGAGACCGCGGTCACCGAGGCCTCGGACCGATCCATGCCGCCGCGCAGCACCAGCAGGTTCTGCGGCATCCGCTGGCGGGTGTAGCCGGGCGAGGTCATCTCGCGCAGCATCGCCACCGCCTGCTCGGCCACGCTCTCGGGCGCCTCCTCGAAGTTGCGCTTCCCCTCCTCGTCGCCGCGGCCCATCTCGTCGAAGCGCACGCCCTCGGGCTGCACATGGGCGAGGTCGGTGCGGTCGAGGTAGCTGACCGCCAGCTCGCGGAAGATGTAGTCGAGGATCGAGGTCGCGTTCTTGATCGAGTCGTTGCCCTGAACAAGCCCCGCCGGCTCGAAGCGGGTGAAGGTGAAGGCCTCGACGAACTCCTCGAGCGGCACGCCGTACTGGAGGCCGACCGAGATGGCGATCGCGAAGTTGTTCATCATCGCGCGGAAGGCGGCGCCTTCCTTGTGCATGTCGATGAAGATCTCGCCGAGGCGCCCGTCCTGGTACTCGCCGGTGCGCAGGTAGACCTTGTGGCCGCCGACGATGGCCTTCTGGGTGTAGCCCTTGCGCCGCTCGGGCAGCTTCTGGCGGTCGGTCTGCTGGCGCATCACCTCCTTGATGATCACCTTCTCGACGATCTTCTCGGCGATGATCTCCGCGCGGGCGGCCATCGGGGCCTCGATCAGCTCCTCCTCCTCGTCGGCATCCTCGATCAGCGCGGCCGAGAGCGGCTGCGAGAGCTTGGAGCCGTCGCGGTAGAGGGCGTTGGCCTTCACGCCGAGGGACCAGGACAGCTCGTAGGCGTCGAGGCAGTCCTCGATGCTCGCATCGTTGGGCATGTTCACGGTCTTGGAGATCGCGCCCGAGATGAAGGACTGCGCCGCGGCCATCATGCGGATGTGGCTCTCGACCGAGAGATACCGCACCCCGATCTTGCCGCAGGGGTTGGCGCAGTCGAAGACCGGCAGATGCTCGGGGTCGAGCCCCGGGGCGCCCTCGACCGTCATCGTGCCGCAGACGTGCAGGTTGGCGGCCTCGATGTCGGCCTTCGAGAAGCCCAGGTGCTTGAGCAGCGAGAAGGCCGGGTCGTTGAGCTTCGCCTCGGGGATCCCCAGCGTGTCGCGGCAGAACTCCAGGCCCAGGGTGAACTGGTTGAAGACGAAGGAGATGTCGAAGGCGCTCTCGGTGGCGGCCTCGATCTTCTCCAGCTGCTCGGGGCCGAAGCCCTTGGCCGAGAGGGCGGCGAGGTTCACGCCGGGGGCGTTGGACAGGGTGCCGTGGCCGACCGCGTAGCGCACGATCCGGTCGATGGCGACCTCGTCGTAGCCCAGCGTCTCCAGCGCGGCGGGGACCGACTGGTTGATGATCTTGAAGTAGCCGCCGCCGGCCAGCTTCTTGAATTTCACCAGCGCGAAGTCGGGCTCGATGCCCGTCGTGTCGCAGTCCATCACCAGGCCGATGGTGCCGGTGGGGGCGATGACCGAGGACTGCGCGTTGCGGAAACCGTGGGCCTCGCCGAGCGCCAGCGCCTCGTCCCAGGCGTGCTGGGCGCGCTCGACCAGCAGCGTGTCGGGGCAGTTCTCGATGTCGAGCGCCACCGGGTTCACCGCCAGGCCCTCGTAGCCCTGGGTCTCGCCATAGGCGGCGCGGCGGTGGTTGCGGATCACGCGCAGCATGTCCGAGGCGTTGGCCTGATAGCGGGGGAACGGACCC
Source organism: uncultured Albimonas sp. (assembly GCF_963977235.1). Taxonomy (NCBI): domain Bacteria; kingdom Pseudomonadati; phylum Pseudomonadota; class Alphaproteobacteria; order Rhodobacterales; family Paracoccaceae; genus Albimonas; species uncultured Albimonas sp. Next base: position 1,322 of record NZ_CAXBOD010000084.1, on the reverse strand, counting down.
ACCTCGGCTGCCATCTGGGCCGACGTCGCATAGGCCACGCCGGTCAGGATCGCGGTCAGGGCGCCGCCCAGCGCGCGGCCTTCCTCGGAGTCATAGGCAAGGCCCATGTTCATCAGCAGGCCGCCGATGTTGGCGTAGCCGAGCCCCAGCGTGCGGTAGTCGTAGCTCCGCTGCGCGATCTCCTTGGAGGGAAACTGCGCCATCAGCACCGAGATCTCGAGGGTCACGGTCCACAGGCGGGTGGCATGCTCATAGCCCGCCACGTCGAACTCGCCCGCGTCCTGGAACGCCAGCAGGTTCATCGAGGCCAGGTTGCAGGCCGTGTCGTCGAGGAACATGTACTCCGAGCACGGGTTGGACGCCCGGATCGGCCCGTCCGCCGGGCAGGTGTGCCAGGCGTTGATGGTGTCGTGGAATTGGATGCCCGGGTCGGCGCAGGCCCAGGCGGCATGGCCGATCTGGTCCCACAGCTCGCGCGCCGAGACGGTCTTGGCGACCTTGCCGTCGGTGCGCCGGATCAGCTCCCACGGCTTGTCCTCGCGCACCGCGTCGAGGAACGCATCCGTGACGCGCACCGAGTTGTTGGAGTTCTGGCCCGAGACGGTCAGGTAGGCCTCGGAGTCCCAGTCGGTGTCGTAGGTCGGGAACTCGATCGCCGTGTAGCCCTGGGCGGCATACTGCAGCACGCGCTTGACGTAGGTCTCGGGGATCATGTCGCGGCGGGCGGCCTTGATGGCGGCCTTCAGCGAGGGGTTCTTCTTGGGGTCGGTCGCGTCCTCGGCCGCGCCGTCCCAGGCGCGGATGCCCTCGAAGATGTCGTTGAGGCGGCGCTCATGCGCCTTGGAGCCGGCGACGAGGGAGGCGACCTTCTGCTCTTCGCGGACCTTCCAGTTGATGAAGGCCTCCACGTCGGGGTGATCCATGTCGCAGATCACCATCTTGGCGGCGCGACGCGTGGTGCCGCCCGACTTGATGGCGCCCGCGGCGCGGTCGCCGATCTTGAGGAAGGACATCAGGCCGGACGAGCGGCCGCCGCCGCCCAGCGGCTCGTTCTCGGCGCGGACCGACGAGAAGTTGGTGCCGGTGCCGGAGCCGTATTTGAACAGCCGCGCCTCGCGGGTCCACAGGTCCATGATGCCGCCGTCGTTCACCAGGTCGTCGGAGACGGACTGGATGAAGCAGGCGTGGGGCTGGGGATGCTCGTAGGCCGAGGCCGAGGCCACCAGCTCTCCGGTCTGGAAGTCGACGTAGAAGTGCCCCTGCGAAGGGCCGTCGATGCCATAGGCCCAGTGCAGGCCGGTGTTGAACCACTGCGGCGAGTT
>NZ_CAXBOD010000083.1:0-16071 GCF_963977235.1 uncultured Albimonas sp. | reverse complement strand
ATGGGGCTCCATCCTACTCAGGACTTGCAGCCTCCGGCAGACCCGGTGCGGTTCAACCCCGTCGTGCATGGGGGCGAGAGCGAGGTGCGGTCATTCAGCGAGACGCATCGCCTGCGTGGTTCAGGTCTTCCTCTCATCGCCATTTCGGGGCGCCCGAGGCGTCCTTCGGACCCTTATCCGAGCATTTATCTCGATCAGGCTTTGTTAAACGCTGTGGGCTAGACGCTCTGCGAAGCCGTGAAAATCATCCGCACGGCGAGCTTTGGACAGGGCGCGGCGTGGCGCGCGAGCGTTTCTATGTGAGGACGCAGATTGAGAAAATTCGCGCCTCTCCACCACCTCTCCGTCGGTGCGGCCTCGCTTGCCGTGAACGCGCTGTCGTTGAGCGCGCCGTTGTTCATCCTGCAGGTGTATGACCGCATCATCCCCAACCAGTCGACCAATACCGCCGCCCTGCTGGGGCTGGGCGTGCTGGTCGCGTTGATCCTGGAGGCGGCGCTGCGGATGGCGCGTGCGGCGATCCTGGAGCCGTTGGCCACGCGCTATGAGGTCTCGGCCAGCGTGAAGGCGGCTCGGCATCTGTTCGACGCCGACCTGTCGGCGTTCGAGCGGATTTCGCCCGGCGTGCATCTGGAGCGGTTGTCGACCATCGCCCGGCGTCGGGATGCGGGCTCGGGGCGGGCGCTGCTCGCCATTTACGATCTGCCGTTCGCGCTCGTGTTCCTGTGGATGATCTGGATGCTGGGCGGCCTGGTGGTGGCCGCGCCGCTGGTGGGAATCGCCGTGCTGGCCGTCGCCGCCGGTCCCGCCAGCGTGTCGTCGAGCAGGTGGATGTCGAAGGCGACGGCGATCGACGACCGCCGATACGACTTCCTGGTGGGCGCGCTGTCCAACCTGCCCTCGCTGAAGATGTCCAATCTCGAGCGGCCGGTGCTGCGCCGATACGAGGCGCTGCAGAAGCGCCGGCTCGCGATGCAGGGCGGTGCGTTCTCGGGCGAACAGGGGCTGGCGGACCTGTCGCAGCTGGTGGTGCAGCTGTCGATCATCGGCGTGGTGGCCGGGGGCAGCCTGCTTGTGCTGAGCGGGGACATGACCATCGGCGCGCTCTCGGCCTGCACGCTGTTGTCGGGCCGGTTCCTGGGCCTCGGGCGGAACCTCGTCGCGCTCGCCTCGCGCATCGGCGCCTCCAACGTCGCGCGCGCGCATGTGGAGGCGATCTTCGATCTGCCCGCGGCCTCGGGCGCGGCCGGCCTGATGGACGCGGGCAAGGCGCCCGTGGCGCTGAGCCTCAAGGGCGTGGTCTTCGCCGGCGACGACGGCGAGCGCGTGCTCGACGGCGTGGACCTCGAGCTGGAGGCGGGCCGGACCGTTGGACTGGTCGGCGACAACGGCAGCGGGAAGAGCATCCTGCTCGCCCTCGCCGCCGGGCTCTATGTGCCGACCGAGGGGGAGATCCGTCTCGCGGGTCGGCCGCTCGCGGATTATTCGCCCGACAGCCTGCGGCGCACGATCGCGCTCGTCTCGCAGCAGGAGACGCTGTTCGCGGGCACGATCCTGGACAACATCTGCATGTTCTCGCGCGACCGCGTCGACGCGGCGCTGGCGGCGGCCGAGGAGACGGGGCTCGCGGATCTCGTCAAACCCCTTCCCAAGGGCTTCGCAACCCGCGTCGGCGACGGGGCGGCGGACGGTCTGCCCCGCGGCGTCTCGCAGCGCATATCGCTGTGCCGGGCGCTGGCGCTGGATCCGCGGATCCTGCTGTTCGACGACGCCAATTCCGCCATCGATGACCAGGGCGACGAGAAGGTGGAGGCCTTGTTCGCGCGCCTGCACGAGCGTTGCGCGATCCTCTTCGTCAGCCACCGGCCGAGCGTTCTGGGCCGCGCCGACCGCATCCTTCGCCTGGCGGACGGCAAGGTCGGCGCGATCGAGGGAGGCATGGGATGAAGGACCTCGAGCCCGAGCTGTTTCCCCCGCCCGCCCCTCCGCGCCGGGCGCCGCGCGACCCCGATCCCTTCGGCAATGGCCTGGAGCTGTGTCTGCGCGATGCGCTGCGCAGCCTGGGGTGGCGGGGCGACGTTCACGACCTGCAGATGGCCTTCGCCCAAGAGCCCTCCGCGGATCGGTTGAGAGAGGTGCTCAACGCCGCCTCCCGGCTGGGCTACGTGGGCCATGTCGTCGAGCGGCGGCGGTTCACGGGCCGGGACCTGGCCGCCCATGCGCGCGGGCCCGACGGCTCGCCGCGCGATCTGCTGCACCTGCCCCTGAAGGGGCGGCCGCGCCTGCTGCGGACCCGGGCCGGCGCGATCGGAGCGGCGGACGGACGCGCTTCGGCGCGTCTGGGTGGGGGCGCGCTGGTGCGCTTCGAGCGAGCGCGCGCCCCGGCGGCGGAGCTGGACCGTTCCTGGCTGCTGCGGCGGATGCGCCAGCAGCTTCCGTTGATCCTGCGCGCGCTGCTGTTGACGCTGTTCGCCAATCTGGCGGCGGTGGCGAGCCCGCTGTTCGTGATGGCGGTCTACGACCAGGTGATCGTCTCGGAATCGACGGCGCTGCTGGCCTATCTGACCGCCGGAGCGGCGACCGCCGCGACGTTCGAGATGCTGATGCGTCGGTTGCGCGGCCGGGTCATGAACCGCGCCAGCCTGCGTATCGGCTACATCGTGGGCAACGCCATCTTCGGACGCATTCTGGCGCTGCCCGCCCGCCTGACCGAGAGAACCGGCCTGTCGAGCCAGATCGCCCGGGTCCGCGATGTCGACCGAATTCGCGACCTTCTGCGCGGCCCGATGGAGCAGGCGCTGCTCGACACCCCGTTCACGCTCCTGTTCCTCGGCGCGATCGCCGTGATCGGGGGGCCGCTGGCGCTGATCCCCGTGGGGTTCATGGCCCTCTTCGCCGCGCTGGCCGTGGTCGGGGCGCGGCACATGCGCGGGCGCGCCGCCGAGGTCGCGACGGCGAATGCGCACCGCCAGATGGTCGCGCTGGAGATGATGCACCGGATGCGCGCGATCCGCGCGGCGGGCGGCGGCGCGATCTGGCTTCGACGCTATCGCGACGCCGCGGAACTGGCCGCGCGGGCGAGCGAGCGGAGCGCGTCCTCCGCCCAGGCCCTCGCGGCCATCGGCCAGTCGCTGGGCTCCGGGGCGGCGCTTGCGACGCTGTTCGGCGGGATCCATTTCGTGCTCGCCGGCATGCTGTCCACGGGCGGGCTGATCGCCTGCATGATGCTCGTGTGGCGGCTGATCGCGCCAGTGCAGAACGCCTTCATGGCCGGCACGCGGGTGGGCCAGCTGTTCGCCTCGGCCCGCCAGATCGACCTTCTGATGGGGACGGAGCCGGAAGCCCTTCCGGGCCTGGGCGACGGGGTGCGCCCCCCCATCCGCGGCGCGATTGCGGTCAACCGTCTCGTCTTCCGCTATGGGCGGGAGACGGACCCGATCCTCGCCGGCGTCAATTTCGCGGTGAAGCCGGGGGAGATCGTGGCGATCATCGGCCGCAACGGAAGCGGCAAGTCGACTTTGCTCAAGCTGCTGGCGGGGCTCTACGACGCGCAGGGCGGGAACATCCGTCTGGACGGCCGCGACCTGCGCCAGTTCGAACCCGCGCATCTGCGGCGCGCCATCTCCTACGTCCCCCAGACGCCGGATTTCCAGCAGGGAACGCTTCGCGACAACCTGCTGATGGCCGAGCCCGAGGCGGGGGAGGACGACCTGGCCGAGGCGCTGGCGCTCGCCGATGCGACGGCTGCCGTCGCGGCGCTGCCCGAGGGGCTCGACACCTTCTACGACGTCAGGCTGGCGGGTTTGCCGGCGGGCCTGCTGTCGCGTCTGACGCTGGCGCGCATGCATCTGCGCAAGGCGCCCCTCGTGCTGCTGGACGAGCCGGCGACCGGTCTCGATTTCATGGGCGAGTTCGCCTTCATCGGCGGTCTGGAGCGGCTGCGCGCGCGGGACGCGGCGGTGCTGATCGTCACGCACAGCCGCCAGCATCTGGGCGTCGTCGACAAGATCCTGATGCTCGAAGAGGGCGCGGTGCGGTTCTTCGGTCCCGTCGAGAAGGTGCGCGACCGCATTCCCAAGGGGTTCCTTTGATGCCTGATCAGCGATTCGCCGCGCTGGCCTACGACGATGGATTCGCGGTCGAGGATATGGTCCGCGACGCCGGCGTCGGCCCCCTGAGCCTCGCTACGATCTGGCTGATCGTCGGAAGCCTGGTCGCCTTCGTCGTCTGGTCGGCGGCGACCCCGGTGGACGAGATCGCGCGGGGCGCGGGCGAGATCGTGCCCGCGGGCGCGGTGCGCGCGCTCGACCATCTCGAAGGCGGCATCGTCGAGGAAGTGCTGGTCAAGGAAGGCGAGGTGGTCGCGAAAGGCCAGCCGCTGCTGCGCCTGACGGGCGCCGTCACCACCTCGAACCGCGACCAGCTGGTCGCGCGGCGCACGTCGCTGAGCCTGCAGGCCGAACGTCTCGCGGCATTCGCCCAGGACCGGGAGGCGCGCTTCGCCGCGCTGACCGACGACGCGGAGCTGATCAACGAGCAGACGCAGCTTCTGGACGCTCAGGTCAGCGTGCGCGACAATCAGGAGCAGGTCTTTCTCGAGCAGATCGCCGGGTTCGAAGCCCAGATCGAAGCTGTGGAGCTGCAGCGCGAGACCCTCGAGGAAGTGCTGGCCCTGATCGATCGCAAGGCCGAGATACAGGAGGGGCTGGTCGGCCGCGGCCTCAGCCCGGTGCTGCAGCTGATCGAGGTCCAGCGCGAACGCTCGCTTGCGGTCTCGGAGCTGCGGGCCCTCGACCGGGCCACCTGGTCCCTGCGCGACGACATCTCCCAGGTGCGCACCCGGATCGCCGAGCTGCACGGCCGCCTGCGCCAGGAGGCGCTCGATCGTCTGGGGACCGTGAACGCCGAGCTCGCGGAGATCCGCGAGCGGCTTACCGCCCAGAACGACAGGGTCGAGCGATTGCTGATCTCGGCCCCGGCGGCGGGCGTGGTCCAGGAACTGGCGGTGCGCACGGTCGGAGGCGTCCTCAAACCCGGCGAGACCGCGGCCCGGCTCGTGCCGCTCGACGAGGAGCTGATCGCGGAGGTGCAGATCTCGCCCCGCGACATCGGCTTCGTGCGGGTCGGGCAGGGGGTGAAGCTGAAGGTTCAGGCCTTCGACTTCAGCCGCTATGGCCGGGTCTACGGCAAGATCGAAAGCATTTCGCCCAGCACGTTTCTGGGGCCCGAGAAGGTGCCCTACTATTTGGCGCGTGTTCGCCTGGACTCACCATCATTGAACGGCGTGGGGTCGGGTCACTTCTTCTTGCCGGGAATGACGGTTAACGCCGATATTGTGACGGGGAAAAAGACGGTTCTTCAATATCTTGTTAAACCCCTCCATACGATGGTCGACGGCACCTTGGGCGAACGGTGACGCCAGGAAGGGGGGAACAGTCAATGTCCGAGTCTCGATCCGAGCCGTCAGCTTCCGATTCCGGCGTCTACACCCATGGCGGCGGAACGCCCCGCCCGGACGACGAGCGTGTGGAAGCGCTGGAGCGTCCGGTGGACGCCACCGCCGCCGAGCGCATCGGCGGCGACCGCAGCCTTTCCCTGATCCACCGGGGCGAAGTCGACGAGACGGACCCTCTCGCCCCGCCGGTCCCTGATCCGGATGGGGCGACGGCGACCTCCGACCCCACCGACGGTCCCCTGGACGCCGCGACGCCCGCCCCCCCGCCCGAGGGCGCGCAGCCCCCGTCCGCGGCCCCGCTCAACCGGCTCGAGGGAGCCACGGTCGACGCGCCGCCTCCTGGCGAGGCGTCCGATGCCCCGCGCCCCCTCGCCCAGGAGCGCTCTTCGGTCGCCGCGCCGGCCGCAGCGCCGGATCTCGGCCCGGCCCCGGCGCTCGATCCCCAGACCGCGGCGGCGGCGCCGCTCTCGGCGTTCGCGTCGAGCGGCGATGCCGGCGCGTCCGCCGAGGTCCCCCCCTCGGACGACGCCTTGACCGGTTCTGACGCCTCCGGCGATCCGGTTGACCCGGATCGCGGCGCCGATCTGCCTGGGGGCGATGATCCCGGCCCAGGCGACGACACGCCGTCCGACCCCGAGACGATCCCGCCGCGGGATCACAGCGCCCCGATCCTGACCCTGGCCCCGGCGAGCGGGGTCGAGGACGGGAGCGTGGCGCTCGATCTCTCGGCCGCGCTGGTCGATCCGGCGGCGGGGGAGAGCCTGAGCGTCACCCTCTCGGGCGTGCCCGCGGGGGCGACCCCCTCGGCGGGGGAGGTGGTCGGCGTCGGGGAAGACGGATTGACCGTCTGGATGCTGCTCCCGGAGGATCTCGACGGGTTGACCCTGACCCTGCCCACCGACTTCGTCGGCGAGTTCGATCTCGCGGTAGAGGCCGTCGCCAGCGATTTGACCGGGGACAGCGCCGGCACATCCGCCTCCTTGCCCGTGACCGTGGTCGCGACGGAGCCGACGATCCCGGGGCCCTCGGAGATCGTGGAGCTGGCCGCGCTGACGATGGATGAAGACGTGGCCGTCGCCCTCGACCTTCTCGGCGCCTTCTCCGACGCGGCGGATCTGACGAATGTGAGCGGCGCGACGATCTCGGGCCTGACGCCGGGAACGAGCCTCTCGGCCGGGGAGCTCCAGGCGGACGGGTCGTATGTTCTGTCGGCGTCGGACTTCGAGGGATTGATGCTGACGCCGGCGGCGGACTCGGATGCCGACATGCGCATCTCGGTCGTGGCGGAGCTGTCGGGCGGCGAGTTGGTCACGGGCGCCTTCGATCTCGAGGTCGAAGCGGTGGCCGACCTGCCCACGGTGACGATCACCGGCGCCTCCAGCGACGACCCCTCAGCCATCGCCTTCGGGATCGGCGGCGGCCTGACCGATCTGGATGGATCGGAGACGCTGACCCGCTTCGTGTCCGGACTGCCCGAGGGCGCGCGGCTCTCGGCCGGCGTCTATGCGGGCGACGGGCTCTGGGCGCTGGAGGCCGATGATCTCGACGGGCTGACCCTGCGCCCGCCGACCGACTTCTACGGCAGCTTCACGTTCACGACCACCGCCGTCTCGCAGGAGAGCGCGAACGGCGACCTCGCGATCTTCGACCGCACCGTCACCGCGACCGTCTCGGGGGGCGAGGAAGGCGACAGCTGGACCAATCCCGACGCGCGGGGAGACGAGGATTCGACGATCGCTCTGGGGGAACAGTTCCTGGTGCTCGATCTGCTGGGGCTGACCCAGGTGAAGATCCTCAACGTGCCGGAGGGCGGAAGCCTGTCCGCCGGCTATGTCAACGGGAGCGGCGCCTGGTTCGTGCCGGCCTCGGAGCTCGAGACGCTCACGTATACGCCGCCCGAGCATGACGCCACGGATGTCACGCTGGCGGTCTACAAGCTCTTTACGTTCCTGCCGCCGGTGCTCATCGGGCAGATCGACGTGCAGATCGACGCCGTCGCGGACGCGCCGACGCTGTCGGCCAGCGTCGCCGACGGGGCGGAGGATCAGGCGCTGGCCCTGGATATCAGCGGCTCGCTGGTCGATCTCGACGGGTCGGAAGGGCTGTCCTTCGCGGTCGTGGGCCTGCCGGAGGGCGCCGTGCTGAGCGCGGGTCTGCGCGATCCGGCGAGCGGGACCTGGCTGCTCAAGGCCTCGGATCTGCCGGGCCTGACGCTGACGCCGCCCGAAGACTTCAGCGGCACGCTGACCTTCGAGGTCCGCGCCATCGCGCTGGAGGCGGAGGGCGACGAGGCTGTCGTCTCCCAGACCCTGTCGCTCGAGGTCTCGCCCCTGACCGACGGCGTCTCGCTGACGACGCTCGCCGCGACGGGGAGCGAGGATCAGCCGATCTCGTTGAGCATCTCGCTCACGGAGCTGGATGCCGACGGTTCGGAGACGGTGACGGCGCTCACGATTTCGGGCGTGCCCGACGGGGCGGTGCTGAGCGCGGGGACCGACCTTGGCGGGGGCGTCTATGAGCTGGATCCGGCGGATCTTGCGGGTCTGACGATCCTGCCGCCCCCCGAATACTCCGGAACCTTCGAGCTTGTGGTCTCCGCCGCCGTCGCGGATGGCGCCGCCGCGCCGACCGTCGCCACCGCCGCCTTGCAGGTGACGGCCGAGCCGGTGTCGGACGCGCCCGTGATCGCCCAGAGCGTCGGCGCGTGGACGTCGGCGACGGAGGTCGATCTGGACATCGACGTCTCGACCGTCGCGACCGACGGCTCCGAGATCCTGACCGTCGTTCTGCGCGGCATGCCCGAGGGCGCGACGCTCAGCTCCGGGACCAACAGCGGCGACGGCGCCTGGGTCCTGGACGCCGACGCGCTCGACGGGTTGCAGATGGTCCTGCCGCAGGACTGGGCAGGGGCCGTCTCGCTCACGGTCGACGCCTACGCCCGCGTGGCGGGCACGGGCGACGTCGCCCACAGCTCGGCCGCGGTGGACATGCCCGACAGCCCGCCCATGGCGCCGCTGTCGGCCTCGTTCGACGCAGGGACGCCCATGGCGCCGTTGTCCGCCTCGTTCGAGGAGAGCGGGGAGACCAACCTGTTCGTGCTGGAGCCCGACGAGGGGACGACGCGCGAGGGCGAGAATATTTTCGCCGATCTCGCGCTCGTCTCGGACGACGCCGCGCTTGCCGACGACGCCGCCGGAGCCGAGCTTGCGGAGGGGGCCGCGGCGCCCGCCGAACCGGCCTGGATCTCGACGCCGCTCGCGCCGGATTTCGCGCTCTCGGACGGGGCGACGGCGTCGCGCATCGTCATCGAGCTCGAGCCTGACGCGCTCTTCCCCGACGATGCGCTGACGCTCTCGCAGGACGACGTCGATCCCGCCCTCGCCGAGGCGCTGGAGCAGGGGACGATCGGGCTGCGGCTGGACGCGGACGGTCGCCGGGCGACGCTGGAGGGGGACGCGGAGGCCGAGCTGTTCGTCGACCTCGTCCGGGGCATGGCGCTGCAGAGCGACGCCGACCAGGGGGAGCGGCGGGTGTCGATCGACGTCTACGACGCTGACGGCGCCTTCGCGCCGTTGGAGTCGGTCGATCTCGCGCTCCGCCCCGGTGAGGCGGACGCGATCCTCGATCCGGGCGATCTCTCCAGTCTGGACGGAGCCGACGCGACGCAGGTCGAGAGCCTGGAGTCGAGCGTCGACTGGACCGTCCCGTCCCTGGATTGCGATGATCTGGACCAGAATTCCTGCGACCTCGTGGCTGTTTGAGGGCCCCTGCATGAAAATTATCGTGGTCGACGACGACGACCTTTACTGCGAGCTGATTTCCCACAGCGTCGCGGCGCTGGGGCACGACGTGCTCTCGGTGGACAGCGCTCGGCGGGCTCTGGAGGAGGTGCGCAACGGCAGATCGGTCGACCTGATCATCAGCGATTGGATGATGCCGGGCATGTCCGGCGTCGACCTGTGCGCCGAGATCCGACGCCAGCCGCGGCAAGGTCACGTCTTCTTCCTGCTGCTGACCTCGCGCGAGAGCCGCGAAGACTATCTCGAGGCGATGCAGGCCGGGGCGGACGACTTCCTGATCAAGCCGTTCGATCACGAGATGCTGGCCGCGAAGATCCGCGCCGCGGAGCGGATCCTCGACCTGCAGACGGAGCTCTCGGAGTCCAACGCCCAACTGCAGCAGTCGAACCGGGAGCTCGACGAGGCCTATCGCAATCTGCAAAAGGACATCCAGGCGGCCGCCAAGCTCCAGCTCGGCCTGCTGCCGCCCGACGAGGCGCGCTTCGGGCGGTTCCTGGTCTCGGCGACGCTGATGCCGTCGTCGGCGGTGTCCGGCGACATCTACAATTTCTTCAGCCTGGAGAACGGAAGCTTCGGGCTCTACTCGCTCGACGTGGCCGGGCACGGGCCGCGGGCGGCGATGATGTCCTTCGCCATCTCGCGCTTCATCGTCGATCAGGGCATGGCCGGCAAGCTCGGCTCCGCGCAGCCTCTGGGCGCCCATATCGCGGAGTTGAACAAGACCTTCCAGTCGGCGCCCCCCGACAACGATTACTTCACGATGCTGCTCGCGACGATCTCGGACCAGGGGCGGATGCGGATCAGCCAGGCGGGGCATCCGCATCCGATCGCGGTCCCCGACGCCGGCCGCAGCCCCTATCCGCTGGGCCAGGGCGGCTTCGCCGTCGGCCTGCTGGAGGGGGTGACCTACGACGAGTTCTCGGTGGACCTCGCGGATCTGCATCGCATCGTCTTCTATACGGACGGCGTGATCGAATGCGGCGATCCGAGCGGGCGGCTGTTCGGGATCGACCGCTTCCAGGCCCTGCTGCAGGCCACCTCCGCGCTGCCGCTGGACGAGGTCATCCCCACGATCAAGGCCGCCCTGTGCGAGTGGCGGGGTCTGTCCGAATTCGATGACGATATCTCAATCATTATCGTGGAGAAGGTTGGCTCCGAACAGGAGGCGTCATGATCAGAATCGAGAAACTTGACGACGTGACGATTCTCGTCGTCGACATGGCGCGTCTGGACGCCACCACAGCCACGGCGTTCCACGCGCAAGCGTCTCCGGTGATCCGCGAGGCCACCAAGGTCGTCATGGATTTCTCCGCTGTGGAGTTCATGGATTCGACGGGGATCGGCGCGCTGGTGGGCGTGACGAAAGCGATCGCTCCCGGTGGACGGATCGCCATGTGCGGCCTCAGCCCGGCGGTGGAGACGATCTTCAAGCTGTTGCGAATGGACATGTTCTTCATCGTGGCTGAGGATCGCGCCGGCGCGGCTGCGCGTCTCGAGACTGTGTGAAGCGGCCGGCGGATGTCTTGCCGGTTCACAGTGAGATGCGATTTCGAGGAAGCGTCTCGCGTCTGGGACGCGATCGAGCTTCGCATCGGCGCGCGATACAGGCAGAATGATCGTCTGAAGCTGCGGCTCGGCCTGACCGAAATCATCAACAACGTCATCGGCCATGGTCTCGGCGAAGGCAGCGAGGAGACGTTCTCGCTTCGGGTCTTCGAGCGGGATCGGCGCCTCACGGTCTGGATCGGCCACGGCGGCGCGCCCTTCCCGCCGCCGGCGCAGGTGACGGACGAGGCCAAGGTTCTCGCCAGCGAGGACGCGCGCGGCCGCGGCCTGTGGTTGATCGAACAGTGTTTTCATGAAGTGCGCTACCGCCAACGGGGCGCCCGACAGACGATCCTGGCCAGCTTCCGGGCGGATTTCGCGGATCCTGAGTGAACCGCCGGCAAGCGGCCGACGATCGGCGAGACGACGGCGATCGCCGACCGGGACCGGCGACATCGCGAACGGCGCGGGCGTTCCGGGGGCCGGGGCCGCTGTATCGCAATCGCCGTCAAGCGCGGAAGAAAGGCACGGTTGAATGGGCGTCTTGAGGTTGACGAGGTCGTTGCGCCAACGTCCGACCACGGTCGCGGCGGTGGTCTTCCTGGCCGTGCTCGGCCTCTGCCTCGCGCTGATCCATGTCGAACGCCAGATCCGGCTTCAGTCCGAATACGACCTGGTCTCGCAAGAGGTCATGACCCTCGCCGCCCAGATTCAGTCGGAAGTCAATTCGAACGTCTATCTCGCCAACGGTCTCGTCGCCTTCGTGGCCGTCACCGAGAAACCGTCCGACGAGGAGATGCATGCCGCGATGGCGGCGCTCTATCGGACTGGGCGGGGCATCCGAAACATCGGCATGGCTCCAGGCAACCGAATTGAATACATCTATCCCCATGCCAACAATTCCGCTGCCATCGGGTTGTACTATCCCGATATGGAAGACCAATGGCCGGCCGTCGAACGCGCGATAAAGCTCAACAGCACGGTCGTCGCAGGGCCGGTTGCCCTCAGGCAGGGGGGGGATGGATTGATCAGCCGCACGCCCGTCTTTCTGGAAGACGGGACGTATTGGGGGATCCTCAGCCTCGTCCTGGACGCCGACCAACTGTTCGAGCGCACGGGGCTGCAAGCGGCGCAGATGCACCTGAACATCGCCCTGCGCTGGGAGGACGAGGGTGCGCCGGCGGAGTCGACCTTCCTGGGCGACCCCGGTTTCTTCACGAGCGATGCCGTCGTGCGCGACGTCGCCCTGCCGGGAACGACCTGGCGGATCGCAGCGCGCCCGCAGGGCGGCTGGGGCGGCCAGGACGAGATCATGCGGCTGCTGCCGGGCCTGTCGGTCGCCCTCGCGGCCGGCGTCGCGCTGATGGCGCTGAGCCGGCAGCGTCACCGCCAGGCGCTGGCGCGCAGCGAGCAGCGTCTGGCCTCGGTGACCGAGGCGATCCGGGACGCGATCGTGGTGACGGACGAGGCGGGCGAGGTTCTGGAGCTCAACGCCGCCGCCAAGAGCCTGTTCGGCCTGGCGAAGCCGGACAGGACGCGCCCGGTCGAGGCGCTCTTCGAGGCCGCGCAGGTCCGCGCGGGGCCGAGCGCGGGGTCCATCGCCAAAGGCTGGCGTTCCGACGGCGCGGAACTGAGCCTCGAGGTCAGATTCAGCGACACCGAGCTTCGGGGCCGCCCCAAACGGATCTACTCGATCCGCGACATCGGCGATCGGATCGCGATCGAAAGCGCCCTTCGAGAGAGCGAGGAACGCTTCCGCCGCATCGCCAACCAGATCCCCGGCGTCGTCTACCAGTGGCAGGAGGGGCCCGGCCAGCGGAAGGGGTTCACCTACGTGAGCCCTCGATCCCGAGACATTCTGGGCCTGGAGCCCGAGGCGCTGATCGCCGACTGGTCGCTGTTCAACATCCATCCCGACGACCGCGAGGCTTGGGCCGCCAGCATCGCGCAGTCTCTGGGATCCGGCGAGGATTGGCAGTTCGAGGGCCGGTTGCTGCGCGGGGACGAGACGCGGTGGTGGCGCGCCTATTCCAGCCCGCAGCACGTGTCCGACGAGCGGGTCCTGTTCACCGGCGTGATCCTCGACATCACGCGCATCAAGGCGTCGGAGACCGCGCTTTTCGCCAAGGAGCGCGAGCTCTCCGCCATTCTGGAAAGCGCGCTCGACGGCATCGCCTCGATCGACGGCGAGGGGGTCATCCTCTCGGCCAACGCGGCGGCGGGACGGATTTTCGGCTACTCGACGGAGGAGCTTCTCGGGCGCAACGTCTCGATGCTGATGGCGGACCTGCATGCCGGGCGTCAGGGCCAATACCTCAAGAACGCCGCCGGCTTGGCCACGGACAGAATCGTAGGCGCCTCGCGCGTGCTCAACGGCAAGCGCCGCAATGGCGAGGTGTTCCCGCTGGAGCTCAGCGTTTCGGAGATCACGCTTGAAAGGGGCCGCGCCTTCACCGGCATCCTGCGCGACATCACCGAGCGCGTCGCAAGCGAGCGCGAGCTGGAAGGCGCGCGCCTCAGCCTGGAGCAAAAGGCCCGCGCTCTCGAAGAACTGGCCGACGAGCGCGACCGCGCGCGCCTCGACGCCGAGCGGGCGAGCGAGGCGAAGTCGAGCTTTCTGGCGGTGATGAGCCACGAGCTTCGCACGCCGATGACCGGCATCCTGGGAATAGCTGACCTGCTTCTCGCTCAGGACTTGTCGGAGCGGGATCACGATCGGGTCAAGACCCTGCGCAGATCGGGCGTGATGCTGCTCTCTCTGCTGGACGACCTGCTGGATTTCTCCAAGATCGAGGCCGGGAAGCTGAACCTGGAGGAGATCCCCTTCCGGCCCGTCGACCTGATGACCGACATTCGGGATCTGCTCGCCAGCTCGGCGCATGCGAAGGGCCTCGAATTCTCGGTCGAGTTCCAGGTTCCGGCCTCCCTGACGCTGGTCGGCGATCCGACGCGGATCCAGCAGATTCTGTTGAACCTCGCCTCCAACGCCATCAAGTTCACGATGCGGGGGCGCGTTGTTCTACGGTTGAACGCGGTGGAGGACGTGGGCCGCGGTCGACGGCGCGCTTTATTCGAGGTCGTGGATACCGGGATCGGTATTTCTCCCGATCTGGGCAGCCACCTGTTCGAGCCATTCACCCAGGCCGAGGCCTCCACCACCCGTCGGTTCGGCGGAACGGGGCTGGGGCTGGCGATCTCGCGGCGTCTGGCCGAGGCGATGGACGGCGAGATCGGCCTGGACAGCGTGGTGGGCGAAGGCTCCGTCTTCCGGGTCTCGCTCCTGGTCCGGGAGGCTCAGGACGCCGAGATCCAGGCGTTTCCGGAGATCGGCGCCGCGCTCGAGGGGGGCCGCGGTCGCCCGCTCGACCTGTTAGTTGCCGAGGACAACGAAGCAAACCGGATGCTGATATGCGAAGCGCTGAGCCTGTGCGGTCATTCCGTCACGGCGGTCGAAAACGGCGCGAGAGCGGTCGAGGCCGTCTCCAGCACGCGCTTCGATGCGGTCATCATGGACATGCAGATGCCGGTAATGGACGGCGTGACGGCGTCGCGTCTGATCCGCTCGGCGCCGGGGCGCCCTCCCCCTATCATCCTGCTGACCGCCGATGTCCTGGCGCGTCAGACCGTCGAAGGCGAGGCGATCTTCGCCGAAGTCCTGATGAAGCCGATCGACTGGAGCCGCCTCTTCCTGGCCCTCAACCGCCACGTGGACGACGGCGACGCGCCTCGCGGGCGGGCCGAGGGGACGTCCCGCGCCTCGCAGGAGGCGGCGTCGGACGAGCCGCCGCCCGAAGCCGCCGCCGGCGCAGCGGAGGGCGGCGAGACGGGGCTGGCGATCTTGTCTCTGGAATGGCTGGAGGTCCTGCGCCACTCTCTGCCCCCCGGGCGCGAGCAAGCCATCTACGAGTCCCTGATCGATAAGCTTGAACTGCACCTGCGTGACTTCGAACGTCGGCTGAGCGACCGAGACGCCGCCGGCGCGGAGCAGGCGCTGCACAGCCTGACCGGTCTCAGTCGGCAATTCGGCCTGCAACGGGTGGCGGCGGTCTGCGCCAGGCTCGCGGTGATCCTGTCGGCCGCCGAGGTCGACAAAGCCATGGGTCTGTTCGCCGAGCTCGAGTCGGAGGTCCGCGCCGGCCGCGCGGAGGTCGCCGCGCATGCCGAGCGGCGCCGCGAGGCGCACGCCTGAAGTTCGGCCGATCGTGTATCCTTGCGGTCGATCCCACGTCTCCGCCTGCGTCCCCCTCTCGCATCGATATGGAGGCGAGCGCGCCCACGCCGCCGCGGGCCGGCGATCTCGCCGCCGTGTCCACCCGGTCGCGCGCTTCGCCATCCGCGCCGGGACGTTCCGCACTCCGAAAACCCATAGCGGCTGCGGGCCGGACACGCGCCTCGCCCCCCTCCGCTCCAGGCGCGCCAGCCCGCCGCCTGGCCGACGCCCCGTCCGCCCAGCCGATCGTCGGCTCCGCGACGCCGCTCCTTGCGGGCTTTCCCGCCATGTCGCGTCCCCGATCCGACCTGCGGTTCACCCCCCGGCGCGACGTTTCCTGGCATAGCGCGCGCGGCGGCGACCAAGCGCGTCAGGTCGGACCAAGCGAGTCCTGCGGCCGGTTCCCACAGGCGCCTCTGGTCGTCGGCGCCACCGCCAGACCGCGGAGCCAACCCTCGCGCGAGGGAGGAGCCTGCAGCCTCGGCCTCACCGTATCCGGAGGGACCTCAGTCCGTCAGGGGCGCTGCCGAAACCCACGCCACGCATCTCGTCTCGGCCGCTGGCCGCCCGGGTCGCTGGCCCGCCCACCGGCCCGATGGCGTCCAAGGCCCTCCCTTCATCGACCGGTTGCGCCGTAGCTGGCGGCCAAGCCGGCAGGGTGCGGTACCTGGCCGCCCGAGGCGCCCGGGTGCGCCGCGGGCCGGCCATGGCCACGGTCGACCCTGCGCAGCCCCCGGCGGCTTGAGCCAGGCCAAGCTCCCCGAGCCGACTGAGATCAGCTCGAAAGCGCGCATCCCCGCCGGGCCATTATTCGCTCCGGGTCCTCTTCAGCTCCGCCCGCATTCCCGATGGTCCCGGTCGAGAGGCGGCGGGTACGCGCCTTGCCCGAGACGTGCAATTTCCACTTCCATAACAACAACCCCCATCGATACCCAAACCCCCGCTACCGGGTTGCTTCCCGCGAGCGACGCGGCGCGAATTATCCCACGTTGAAGGCGCCGGGGAGTGGCCTGCCCCCATCGGGTGGTCCGGGGGCAATCTTAGTGCATGGTCGGTTTGAG
>NZ_CAXBOD010000082.1:0-16205 GCF_963977235.1 uncultured Albimonas sp. | reverse complement strand
GGGCTTGTTCTTGGGTGAGTCAGGAGCCCGCCGGAGGCGCCCCCCGCCGGAATTCGGACGCAACCCCAGCCCCCGGGCGCCCGACAGCCAAGCCCGCCCGCAGGGCGCCTGTAGTCCGCTCCCTGCCGTCTTGGCGCGACCGCTAGAGCTTCTTCACCTTCAGCCGGGTGATCTGGTTCCGCCGCCGTTCCAGGACCTCGAAGCGGAAGCCGTGGAATGAGAAGATCTGGCCGGCCGAGGGGATCGCCTGGGCTTCGTGGATCACCAGGCCCGCGATCGTGTTGGCCTCGTCGTCGGGCAGGCTCCAGTCGGTCGCGCGCATGAAGTCGCGGATTGTGGTGGCGCCGTTGACGATCAGCGCGCCGTCGGGAAGCCGGGTCAGGCCCTCCACCTCCGCGTCATGCTCGTCGGCGATATCGCCCACGATCTCCTCGAGGATGTCCTCGAGCGTGATCAGCCCCTGGAGGTCGCCGTATTCGTCCACCACCAGCGCGAAATGTGAGCGGCGGGTGAGGAAGGCGCGCAACTGCTCGTCGAGCGAGGTGGTGTCGGGCACGAACCACGGCTCCATCGCCACCTCGACCACGTCGAGCCGGTCGAGCGAGCCCCAGCCCCCCTGCGCGTCCGTGGTCACGCTGTGCACGGCGCGCAACAGGTCCTTGGCGTGGATCACGCCGACGATGTTCTCGGGCTCGTCGCGCCACAGGGGAATGCGGGTGTGGGCGGACTTCAGGCAGAAGTCGAGGATCTCGCCCGGCGGCAGGGACGCGTCGATGGTCTCGATGTTGCGGCGGTGGCGCATCACCTCGGCCACCTCCCGCTCGCGCAGGTCGAGGGCGGCGAGCAGGCGGTCGCGCTCGGCCTTCTCCACCGCCCCTTCGGAGTGGTGCAGGTCGACCATGCCCCGGATCTCGTCGAGCGCGAGCGCGTGGGCCTCGGGGTCCATGCGCACGCCGAACAGGCGCAGGAACAGGCGCACGCCGCGGGTCACCGTGGTGACCACGGGGGCGAGCAGGCGCACCACCACCGCGATCGGGCGGGCGACGAAGACGGCGGCGCGTTCGGGGTTGGAATAGGCGTAGTTCTTGGGCGCGATCTCGGAGAAGATCACCACCATGGCGGTCATCGCCACGGTTGCGACCGCGATGCCGTTGGGCCCCACCAGCAGGGTGAACAGCGAGGTCGCCAGCGCGGTCCCGAGGATGTTGGCGATGTTGTTGCCCACCAGGATCGCGCCGATCAGCCGCTCGCCGTCCTCCTTCACGTTCAGCGCGGCCTGCGCGCCCTTCGATCCGCGGTCGGCCATGCCGTGCAGCTTGGCGCGCGAGGCGGCGGTCAGCGCGGTCTCGGAACCCGAGAAGAAGGCCGAGACGAACAGCAGCACCACGATGCCGGCGCCGATCCAGATCGCCTCGCCGGTCAGGCCGCCGAGGCCGGCCGCGCCCTGGGCGAGCGCGTCGGAGGCGGTCGCGCCGCCGCCGCCGCCAACCTGGGCGAGGCGGTCCAGCGCCTGGGGGGCGGTCGCCGCGGACGTTTGGTCTGCGAACGGGGCGCCCTGGACGAGGACGTCGGCGGCGGTTCGCGGATCGGGGGTCACGAGCGGGCGGCTCCTTGGATGCGGGAGAGGTTGCGGGGGCGGGCGAGAGCCCTCCTTATGGGGCGCAAGGGCGGACCGGACAAGCCGGGCGCCGGTCGAAAGCACGCGAGGAGGCGAGGTGGCGCGAGAGCGGGAGGCGGACGCGGCAGGCGAGCCGCGCGGCGGCGCGGGCCGGTCGGCTCGCCCGGAGGGGGGCTGGCGCGGGATGCGCGGCGCGGCGAGCCGATGAGCCGGGTGCTGTCGATCCAGTCGCTGGTGGCGGCGGGGCATGTGGGTCATGGCGCCTCGGCCTTCGCGCTGGCCGCGGAGGGGATCGAGGTGGTCTGCGTGCCCACCGTGGTGCTCTCGGGTCACGCGGCGACGCCGGGGGTGCAGGGCCGCCGGCTGCCGGGCGCGGAGATCGCGGCGCTGGGACGCGGGCTGGCGGCGGCCGGCGTGCCGGGCGCGTGCGAGGGGGTCCTGACCGGCTATCCCGGCGCGGCCGAGGGCGCGCAGGCGGTGGCGGGGCTGGTGGAGACGGCCAAGGCGGCCCGCCCCGGAACGCTCTACCTGTGCGATCCGGTGCTGGGGGACGACGGGCCGGGGCTGTATCTGCCCGCCGAGGTTGGCGAGATCTATCGCGCGCGGCTGCTGCCGCTGGCCGACGTCGCGATCCCGAACCGGTTCGAGCTGGGCTGGCTGACGGGGCGCCCGGTGGGCTCGCTCGACGAGATCCGGGCGGCGGCGGAGGCGCTGCGGGCGCTGGGGCCGCGCACGGTGATCGTGACCTCGACGCCGGTCGAGGGCGGCGTGGGGCTGCTGACCGCAACCGGGGACGGCGCCTGGCTGTCGAGCACGCCGCGGGTGGGGCGGGCGCTGAACGGGGCGGGGGATTTCGTGGCGGCGCTGGTGCTGGCGGGACTGTTGAAGGGGTCTGGCGCGCCCGGGGCCGCGGCGCGGGCGGCCGGGGCGGCCTGGGCCGCGGCGCGGTCGGCCGAGCGGATGGATCGCGACGACCTGCCGGTGGTGCTGGCGCAGGCGGAGTGGCAGGGCGCGGCGGCCGCGGAGATCGTGCGCCTGGGGTGAGGGGGAGAGCCTCCGGCGGGCTCTCGGCTCACCTGAGACCCGGCGCCTGCCGAGGACTTCGGGCCGGCGGGCCCTCAGACGAGGAGGGCGCCCGACAGCCAGGCGCGCGCGGCCTCGGAGTGGGGGCGCGCGAGCAGCTCGGCGGTGGCGGCGGTCTCGTGGTCGCGGCCGCGGTGGATGAAGATCGTGCGGCGGGCGAGGCGCGTGGCCTGGAGCGGATCGGGGGTGGCGATGACCACCTCGATCGACTCGGCGAGCGCCTGGGTCAGCAGGGCCTCGACCCCGGCGGCGGCGCGCGGGTCGAGGCCCTCGGTCGGCTCGTCGACCAGCAGCAGGCGCGGGCTCGCCGCGAGCGCACGGGCGATGGCGAGGCGGCGGGCCTCGCCCGCAGGCAGGGCGCGGGCGGGGTGATCGGCAAGCGGTCCGAGCCCTGCGAGGGCGAGCAGCGTCTCGATCCGGCCCGGACGCTCGCGCCGCGCGACGCGGGCGGCGCGCAGGGCATGGTCGAGGTTGCCGCGCACCGAGCGCCGCAGCAGCGCCGCGCCGCGCGGGACCAGGGCGGTGGCGGGGGCGAGGGCGTGGACCTCGCCGACGTCGGGCTCGACGAGGCCCGCCAGCACCTCGAACGCCAGCGACTTGCCCGCGCCGCGGGGGCCCAGCAGCGCGGTGAGGCCGCGGCCCGGCAGGCGCAGGGTCAGTCCGTCGAGCCGGCGGCGTCCGGCGTCGAGCACCACCACCGAGTCGAGCGCGGGCGGCGGCTCGGGCAGCGGGGCGCGGGGGTCGTGCCGCGGGTCCCGGCGGGGGCCGGGGAAGGGGACGACGTTGCGCGGCTCAGGCATGGGCCGGCGCCTCCGCGGGGGGGCGCAGCAGCGTGGCGGCCGCGTGCAGCGCGAGCGCCAGGACCGCGAGCGCGGCGGCGAGCGCCAGCGCCAGGGCAAGCCCGCGCGAAGGATCGGGGAGCGCGGGGCCCGCGGCGGCGGCGGTGCTCATCAGCTGGGTCTGGCGCGGGATCGCGCCGCCGACCGCCAGGGCCGCCCCCGTCTCGCCCAGCGCGCGGGCGAGGCCCGCGAGGGCGGCGGCAAGCAGGGCGGGGCGGGCCTCGCGCAGCAGGGTCGCGAGGGCGAAGAGGCGGCCGACGCGCATCGCGCGCAGGGTGGCGGCGTGGGTCGCGCGCTCGGCCGAGACGGCGGCATAGGCGAGCGCGGCGACCACCGGCAGGGCCAGCAGGAACTGGGCGAGGGCCAGCGCCAGGGGCGAGCCCAGCAGCGCCGCGCCCCCCGCCGGCGCCGCGGCCAGCGCCAGCCCGGCGGCGACCCCCACGCAGGCGGGCGGCAGGGCGGCGAGGGCCGACAGCGCCCCCGCCGCCGCCCCGCGGCCCGGCGCCGAGGACAGCGCCAGCATCGCCCCCAGCGGCAGCCCGATCAGGCATGCCGCCCCGGCCCCGGAAAGCGCCACGGCAAGGCTGCGCAGGACGATCTCGGCCAGCAGGGGATCGAGGGTCAGCAGCAGGCGGCCGGCGTCGCCTACCGCCTGCGCCAGGTCCGCGCCGGGCAGCAGCGCGGAGACGCCGGCGATGCCGGGCTCGGCCGTCGCGGCGATCCTGTCGCCCGTGCCTTCCATGCGTCCTCCCGCACCGGCTTGCGTGCGCCGTTCGGCGGAAGCCTCGCCCGGCCCGGTCCGGCGCGCAAGAGCCGGGAGGCCGGCCTCAGGGCATCAGGTCGAGCACGTAGCGGGGCAGCGCGAAGGCGGCGACATGCACCTCGGGGGTATAGTAGCGCGGGGTTATGTCGGCTTTCTTGAAGCGCGAGGCGAGGGTGGCGAGCGGCGTGGCGCGGGCCTGCCCCTTGCAGCCCCAGCCAAAGGCCATCGGCCCGCCCGCATAGGTGGGCACGGTCGCCATGTAGCAGGTCCAGTCGGCGAACAGCGCCTTGAAGGCGCGCATCGTGTTGGTCAGCTCCTGCCCCTGCAGGAACGGCACGCCGTTCTGGGTGACCAGGATCCCGCCCTCGTTCAGCAGGCGATGGGCCTGGCCGTAGAAGGTGTCGGTGAACAGCACCTCGCCCGGACCGATGGGATCGGTGCTGTCGACGATGATCACGTCGTAGCCGGGCAGGTCGCGGCGCACGAACTCGGCCCCGTCGGCGATCTGCAGGTCGAGGCGCGGGTCGTCGAAGGCCCCGTCCGAGATCGCGGGCATGTAGGTGGTCGAGAACTCGACCACGCCGGCGTCGATCTCGACCATGGTCACATGCTCGACGCCCTTGTGGCGCAGCGCCTCGCGGGCCATGCCGCCGTCGCCGCCGCCGATGATCAGGATCCGCTTGGCCGCGCCGTGGGCGAGCACGGGCACGTGGGTCATCATCTCGTGATAGATGAACTCGTCGCCCTCGGTGACCTGCACCACGCCGTCGAGCGTCAGGATCCGCCCGAAAGTGGGGTTGCGGAACACGCGCAGGCGCTGGTGCTCGGTCTCGGAGTCATACAGCAGCGCGGTCTCGCGCAGGGCCTGGGCGTGGTCGTCGTGCAGCGTCTCCACCGTCCAGCCGGGGATGTCGCGGATGTCGGTCATGGGCGGGCGGGTCTCCTGCGGGGATGGGTCGAAACGGGCTTCGGTCTGCCTAGACGCGCGTCGGGGGCGAGGCAACCCGAAGATGCCGCAGGGGCGGAGCCCGGCCCTGCGGATTGCGACAGGTCCGCGCCGCGGGGTTGCCGTGAGGCGGAGGGGCTGCAAGTCTCGGCGGGGGAGAAACGGCAGGGAGGCGCGCGATGGGCTACGTTCTGGCCATCGACCAGGGAACCACTTCGACGCGGGCGATCCTGTTCGGCGAGGACCGCGCCGTGGTCGCCACCGGGCAGGAGGAGTTCCGCCAGCACTTTCCGCGCTCGGGCTGGGTCGAGCACGATCCCTCCGACCTGTGGTCGACCACCGCCGCCACCTGTCGCGAGGCGATGGAGCGGGCGGGCGTGCGCGCCGGCGAGATCGCGGCCATCGGCATCACCAACCAGCGCGAGACGGTGGTGCTGTGGGACCGCAAGACCGGCCGCGCGGTGGCCCCGGCGATCGTCTGGCAGGACCGGCGCACCGCCGAGATGTCCCATGAGCTCAAGGAGCAGGGCCACGAGCAGATGGCGCGCGAGCGCACGGGCCTGCTGCTGGACCCCTATTTCTCGGGCACCAAGCTGTCGTGGATGCTCGACCAGGACGGGCTGCGGGCGCGGGCCGAGGCGGGCGAGCTCGCCTTCGGCACGGTGGACTGCTGGCTGATCTGGAACCTGACGGGCGGGGAGGTGCACGCCACCGACGCCACCAACGCCTCGCGCACGCTGCTCTACAACATCCATGAGGGGCGCTGGGACGAGGAGATGCTGCGGCTGTTGCGGATCCCTGAGAGCCTGCTTCCCGAAGTGCGCGATTCCAATGCCGATTTCGGGATGGCGCGCGCGGATCTGTTCGGCGCGCCGATCCCGATCCTGGGCGTGGCCGGCGACCAGCAGGCCGCGACCGTCGGGCAGGCGTGCTTCCGGCCGGGGATGCTGAAGTCGACCTACGGGACGGGCTGCTTTGCGCTGCTCAACACCGGCGAGCGGCCGGTGCTGTCGGAGAACCGGCTGCTGTCGACCATCGCCTACCGGATCGACGGCAAGACGACCTATGCGCTGGAGGGTTCGATCTTCATCGCCGGCGCGGTGGTGCAGTGGCTGAGGGACGGGTTGAAGATCATCCGCCATGCCTCTGAAACGCAAGCGCTGGCCGAGGCTGCGGACCCGCATCAGTCGGTCTATCTGGTGCCGGCCTTCGCCGGGCTCGGCGCGCCCTGGTGGGACCCCGACGCGCGTGGCGCGATCCACGGGCTGACGCGGGCGACGGGGCCGGCGGAGCTGGCGCGCGCGGCGCTCGAGAGCGTGGGGTATCAGACGCTCGACCTGCTCGAGGCGATGCGCCGCGACTGGCCCGAGGGCGAGGCCGACACGGTGCTGCGGGTCGACGGCGGGATGACCGCCTCGGACTGGGCGCTGCAGTTTCTGGCCGACATGCTGGACGCGCCGGTGGACCGGCCGAGGATCCTCGAGACCACGGCGCTCGGGGCGGCCTGGCTGGCGGGCTCGCGGGCCGGGGTCTGGCCGGGCATGGAGGAGTTCGCCGAGAGCTGGGAGCTGGACCGGCGGTTCGAGCCGGCGATGCCCGACGCCGATCGCGCCCGCAAGATCGAAGGCTGGCGCGACGCGGTGCGGCGCACGCTGACCCAGACCTGAAGCCATTGCGGCTCGGGGCGGCCGGAAGGCGCGCAGGGTCAAGGCGTTGCGGGCTGGCGCTGCGAGGCTATGGCAGCTCCAGCGCGGGGCTTTCGGTGGCCAGCCAGGCGGCGAGCGTTTCGGCCGTGGCGGGGGTCTGGCGGGGGGTGAGGGCGCATTCCCAGATCACGGCGGCGCGCCAGCCGAGCGCCTTGAGCTCGGCCAGGGCGCGGGCGTCGCGTTCGCGGGTGCGCTCGAACTTCGGCAGCCAGTAGTCGGTGCGGGTGGCGGGCGTGGTGGCGCGCGGGCAGCCGGGATGCCGGTGCCAGAAACAGCCGTGCACGAAGACCGCGGCCCGGAAGCGGGGGTAGACGAGATCGGGCCGTCCGGGCAGGGCGCGCACATCAACGCGGTGCCGCAAGCCCTTGGAATGCATGGCGCGACGCAGGCGAAGCTCGGGCGAGGTGTCGCGCCCCTTCACTGCCGCCATGGTCCGTGAGCGCGTGGCCGCGTCGTAGACGTCCGTCATCGGTCCTCCTCGCCCCCAGCAGGAGCGGAGCCGGCCCCTCGGGTCAAGGGGCCGGCGCCATGTCCTGCAAGGACTTCGGGGCGGCGCTTCGCATCCGACCTCAACGGCGCGCGGAGCGGGGGGGCGCCCGGAATTCCGCCGCGGTTCAGAGGGTTGCGGCGAAGTCTTCAAGCTGGACGGCGACGGCGCCCCAGCCCTCGTGAAAGCCCATCGCCTCGTGGCCGGCCTTGCCCTCGTCAGTGAAGTGGCGGGCGCGGGCGGTGTAGATCGTGCCGCCCTCGCCGTCGTCCTCGAGCTCGATCAGGCCCACGAAGAGGGGGGACTCGGCGATCATCCAGCCGGCGCGGAAGGCGTCGGTGAAGACCAGACGGGTCTGCGGGACGACCTCGAGGTAGACGCCCTCGTTGGGGAAGGCCTCGCCGTCGGGCCCGCGCATGATCATCGAGGAGGCGCCGCCGGGCCGCACGTCGAGCGAGACGTCGGTGACCCGCCAGGGCCTGGGGCAGAACCACGGCTCGAGCAGCGCGGCCTCGGTCCAGCAGCGCCAGACGGAGGCGCGGGGGGCCGCGAGGCGGCGGCGGATCGCCAGCTCGCGCTCGGTGGAGGGGGTCACGTCGAGGATCTCGGGCATCGGTCGGGTTCCGGCTCAGGCTGAGGAGGGGATCTGGGGGATCTCGGCGCGAAGCCGGGTTGAGAGGTGGCGCAGGAGGTGGTCCGCGCTCTCGCGCGCGGGGGCCGGGTCGCCGGCGGCCTTGGCCAGCACGAAGGCGCCCTGCAGGACGGCCTGGACGTGGCGCGAGAGGCCGGGCGCCTGCGCGGGATCCTCGCCGGCCTCGGCAAGGGCCTCGGCGAAGTCGGGCTCGAGGCGCGCGGCGTGGCCGAGGATCTCGGCGGCGGCGGCCTGCCGGATTGCGGGGTGGGAGGCCCAGACCTCCTGGGTCAGGGTTCCGGCGTAGCAGGTCCAGCTCTCGATCGGGCCCTGCATCAGGGCGGCGCGCAGGGCGACGTAGCCGAGCACGCGGTCGGCGGCGCGGGGGGCGGCGCGGAACGGGGCGTCGGCGAAGAGGCCGTCGGCGGTGCGGCCGAAATGGTCGGCGGCGGCGATGGCGAGCGCCTCCTTCGAGGGGAAGTGGTGGAAGAACGCGCCCTTGGTGACCCCCGCGGCCCGGCAGAGATCGTCGACCGAGGCGCCCCCGTAGCCCTTGGCGCGGAACACGCCGAGGGCCGCGTCGAGCAGCGCCGGGCGCGCGTCGCCGCGGCGGATGCGGGGTCGGGCGGGGGAGGGGGCGTCGGTCATGGGGGCTCCGGGTCGGGCGGGAAATATATACCGACTGGTTGGTATGTATGGCAAGCGAGAAATTCCGCCGCGTGGCGCGCCGGGGGACCGGGCGCGACGTGACGGCTGGCGGCGGACATCTGGCTTGGGGAAGTGGTGCCCGGGGGCGGATTCGAACCACCGACACGCGGATTTTCAATCCGCTGCTCTACCAACTGAGCTACCCGGGCGGGGCGCCGTTCTGGCGGCGCGAGGGGGGAGATATCGAATGGCGGAGGGGCTGGCAAGAGCCTGCGGCGGTTTTCTTTCCCCCCGCCTCAGGACGGCGCGTCGCGAGGGGCGAAGAGCTGCGCGTCCTCGGCGTCGGGGTCGTCCTCCTCGACCGCGGGGATCGCGTAGGCGCCGTTCAGCCAGCGCGCCAGATCGACGTCGGCGCAGCGCTTGGAACAGAACGGACGATAGGAGGCCGCCACGGGTTTGCGGCAGATGGGGCAGGGCATGAGAGAGGCTCCGGTTGCGGCGGGCGCAGCCTCGCGCGGCCGGCGGGGGGAGGCAACCCCCGGGGAGGGAGGAAGGGCCATGGGGGCCGCACAGGGCGCGCCGCGGGAGGTTCAGGCTGCGCAGGGCGCGCGGCGGGCGGTTCAGGCCGCGCAGGGGCGCGGCGGGCAGGGGCGGCGGATCTGGGCGCGGACGTCCCAGGGGCGCGCCGGCGGCGAGCCGCGCGAGGCCCCGGGTCAGGCCCGGGGCGCCCATTGTTCGGAGCCGGGCGCGGCACCGCGGGGCGCGTGGGTTCCGGGGCGTGGGTTCCGGGGATAGGGGTAGGCGCGCCGCGCGGGAGCGGGCGGCGCGGGGCTCAGGCGAAGTCCCGGGGCAGGAGCTCCGTCAGGGGCCGACGCTCGCGCCGGCGGGTGAGCTCGAGGTGGCCGAGCGGGGTCCAGCCGAGGAGCTGGGTGTCGATCGGATCCTCGCGCAGCGCGCGCTTGATCGCGGTCTCGGCCTGCTTGCGGTCGCGCTTGGTCAGGGGCGCGAGGTCGACCACGATCTGGCCGCCCAGGCCGCGCAGGCGCAGCTGGCGGGGCAGATCCGCAAGCGCCGCAAGGTTCGCCTTCAGCCCCGAGGCGGTCGAGAAGTCGCCCCCGGTGTTCACGTCGATCGCGGTCAGGGCGGAGGTCGGCTCGACCATCATCCAGGCCTCGCCGCCGAGGTCCACGCGCGGGCGCAGCAGCGCGCCGAGCTGGTCGAGCGCGCCCATGTCGTCCCACAGGCGCAGGTCGCCGCGGATCACCTCGTCGGGCTCGGGGTCGACCCAGTCGCGCCAGGCGCGGGTCACGGCGTCGGGGGCGGCCACGATCTCGCCGGGGGCGTCGTCGCCGGCCTGCGCGGCGCGCGCGGCGTTGAGAAGCTCGGCGAGGGCGGCGACGTCGTCGTGGATCGCCTCCTCGTCCACCCCCTCGGCGGCCGAACGCAGGATGGCGCCGGGGGCGGCCTCGCCCAGGGTGTCGGGCGAGAGGCCGGCCTCGTCCAGCGCCTCCTCGGCGATGACGCGCAGGCGGGCGGCCTCGTCCTCGTCGCGCACGCGGCGGGCGACGTTGATGCCGGGCGCATGGGGGGTGAGGATGGCGTAGCGGCCCTTGAAGAGCGGCTCGTCGGAGACGGGGGTGGCCTTGCCGGGCTCGGCGTGGCGGGCGACCTGGACCAGCAGACGCTCGCCGGGGCGGGCCTTGCGGGGGGACTTGAGGAAGCCCTCGCGCCCGTCGCCGAGGTCAAGGAACACGGCGCCGATCGCCTCGACCCGGCGGATGACGCGGGCGAGATGCACGGCCTCGAGCCGCGGGGCGCGGTCGGTTTCGGGCGGGTCGACCATCAGGTCGTGCAGGCGCCCGTCGACCATCAGCGCGGCGAGGGCGGGCCAGGCGGGCTCGTCCTCGAGGATCAGCACGGCGCGGCCCTTCATGCGGGGGTTCCTTCCCAGGTGACCGGCACGCCCGCGCCCTGGAGGAGGTTCGCGACCTCGACCAGGGGCAGGCCCACCACGTTGGTGTAGCTGCCGTTGATGGCGGGGACGAAGCCGGCGCCGATGCCCTGGATGGCGTAGCCCCCGGCCTTGCCGCGCCACTCGCCCGAGCGGAGGTAGGCCGAGATCTCGGCGTCCGACAGGCGCTTGAAGCGGACCTGGGTCTCGACCCGGCGGGTCCATTCCCGGCCCTGGCGGCGCAGCGCGACGCCGGTGATCACCCGGTGGCGGCGGCCGGAAAGCAGCGTCAGGAAGCGGTGCGCCTCGGCCGCGTCCTGCGGCTTGCCCAGAATGCGCCGGCCGGCGGCGACCACGGTGTCGGCGGCGAGCACCGCGTCGTCGGGGTCGGGCAGGGCGTCCGCCACGGCGCGCGCCTTCTCCCGCGCGAGGCGCAGGGCGTAGGGGCGAGGCTCCTCGTCCCTGTGGGGCGTTTCGTCGATGTCGGCGGGGATCACCGCGTCGGGGACGACCCCGATCGAGGCGAGCAGCGACAGCCGGCGCGGCGAGGCGGAGCCGAGCACCAGGCGCGGCCCGGCGCGCGGGATCTCCGCCGGCCCGTCCGCGCCGAGCGCCTGCGGCGCAGGGGCGGGGTCGGCGGTCATCGGGTTACTTGAAACGGTAGGTGATGCGGCCCTTGGTCAGGTCGTAGGGCGTCATCTCCACCTGGACCTTGTCGCCCGCCAGCACGCGGATGCGGTTCTTGCGCATCTTGCCCGCGGTGTGGGCGATGATCTCATGGCCGTTCTCGAGCTTCACCCGAAAGGTCGCGTTGGGCAGAAGTTCGACAACGACCCCGGGAAATTCGAGAGTCTCTTCCTTGGCCATGCCATCTCCGGAGCAGCAAACAGGGATCGCCACGGCGCGCCGGGCGCGTCGCGTGCCGGGGGTATGGCGCCGCGCGCGGCGGATTTCAAGGCGCCCCGGATGAGTCGCGCCCCGCCTCCGCGCGCGCGGCCCCGCCTGCGCGGGCGCAGCGTCCCCGCCGCCGCGGGCGCACCGTCCCCGCCGCCGCGGGCGCGTTGTCGGCGTTGGCGCGCGAAGACGGGGCGTGCGCCTGCCAAGTCGTGCGGCGCGGGGTCGGCCAATTGCGGCACGCGCGCCCCAATCGGGGCGAAGTCGGGGTGTTGTTGCGAACCGAGTTGAAGGGCGCGGCGGACCGCCCATCTCTTGGCCCGAGGCGCGACGCTCCGAGCGGCGCGCTCGAACAACGAACGGAGGACATCATGATCAACCGCAAGATCGCCGGCCTTTCCGCCCTCGCCCTGAGCGCCGCGCTCGCCGGCCCCGCCTTGGCGGCTGGCCAGGCCAATGAGCGCGAGGCGGCCGTGGAAGTGGGCGTGCTGACCTGCGACCTGACCGCCAAGGACAACGACATCATCCGCGCCAAGACCGAGTACATGTGCACGCTCGACGCGCAGGACGACGCCTTCGACGGGACCTATGTCGCCAACATCACCAAATGGGGCGTGGATCTGTCGACCACCGACCAGGAGGTGATCAAGTGGGGCGTGCTGACCACGCAGGAGAAGTTCAACCCCACGATGATGGACGGCGAGTATGTGGGCGCGTCGGCTGACGTGTCGGTCAAGTACGGCGCCGGCGTGCGCGTGCTGGTCGGCGGCGAGAGCGACGCGATCTCGCTGCAGCCGCTGTCGGTGTCGGGCAAGGAAGGCTACGGCCTGGCCGTCGGCCTCGAGTCGATGGAACTGCGCGCCGTCGACCCTTCGTAAGCAGGGCTGAGGTTTCCCGGCAGGGAAGCTCCGCGCGCCGGGGCGAGGCCTGAAGGCCCGCCGCCCCGGCGTCACCGTGAACCTGGAGGCTTCTCACCCGAGCCTCCCCAGCGGCCGGCCGGGCGTCGACCCCTCGCGCCCATCGCCGCCCCTGCCAGGAAGAGGCGCGCCCCGCCGAACGCGGGGCGCGTCGCTTTGCGCGCCGCCCCGACCGGTCCCCCGCGTCCTCTCCAGGCGCCGGCGCAACGCCCGAACACGGCTCGCAAAGCGCCTGTTCTTTGGTGAGTCAGGAGCCCGCCGGAGGCTCCCGTCCTGCGCCTCCCGCGCGCCCCCGCCCCCGCACGCGACCCGGCCAGGCCCGCCCGCAGGGCGCCTGCTCTCCGCTCCCTCTCCCGCCTCAGAAGGCGGGAAACTCCCGGCGCAGGTTGGACAGGATCTGGTCGCGGGCCTGCCGGTAGGCGTCGATCTTCTGCTCGCGGGTCTGGCCGATCCCGGTGGGGTCGAGGGTGGGCCAGTAGCGCACTTCGGTGGCGAACCAGCGGGTCTGGTCGAGGGCGGCGCGCTGGGCGGCGGGCGAGAGGGCCACGATCAGCTCGTAGCTGTCGATCTGGTCGCCGCCCATCGCCAGATCCTCGAAGCTGCGAACCTTGTGGGCGGTCAGCTCGACGCCGATCTCGGCGCAGGCGGCCACCGCGAACGGATCCACGTTCATGTCGTGCTTGACGCCCGCCGACTGCACGAAGACCCGCGCGCCGTGCAGCTTCTTCATCATCCCCTCGGCCATGGGCGAGCGCACCGCGTTGTGATCGCAGCAGAACAGGATCGAGGCGGGAAACTCTGCCAAGCGCTCGCCCTCAGCCGCGGAAGTGCAGGACGCAGACCAGCGTGAACAGGCGCCGCGCGGTGTCGGAGTCGACCGCCGCCTTGCCCTCGAGCCGTTCCTCGAGGATCCGCGCCCCCTCGTTGTGGATGCCGCGCCGGCCCATGTCGATCGCCTCGATCTGGCTCGGGGGCAGCTTCTTCACCGCATCGAAGTAGCTTTCGCAGATCGCGAAATAGTCCTTGATGATCTGCCGGAACGGCCCCAGCGAGAGGTGGAACTCCGCCGCCGGGTCGCCGGCCTCGGTGCGGATGTCGAAGACCAGACGCCGGTCCCGGATCGCGAGGCTGAGCTGGTAGGGGCCCGGCGGCACGCCCTCCTTCTCGACGTCGAAGGCGTTCTCTTCCAGCAGGTCGAAGATCGCGACCTTGCGCTCCTGCTCGACCTCGGGGGTCGGGGGGGCGAGGCCGGCCTCGTCCAGGGTGACGGCGACGAGGCGGGTCATTCGCGCGGCTCCTCGTTGAGCGCCTCGAGGCGCAGGCTCACCGAAAGGGCGTGGGCCTCCAGGCTCTCGGAGCGGGCCAGCGTCTCGGCGGCCGGACCGATGGCCGCGAGCGCCCCGGGGGTCATCCGGGCGATCGTGGTGCGCTTCATGAAGTCGAGCACCGAGAGACCGGAGGAGAACCGCGCCGAGCGGGCGGTGGGCAGCACGTGATTGGGGCCCCCGACATAGTCGCCGATCGCCTCGGGGGTGAAGGCGCCCAGAAAGATCGCGCCGGCGTGGCGCACGCGGGCCGCGACCGCGTCAGGGTCGGCGGTGACGATCTCGAGATGCTCGGGCGCGATGCGGTCGGAGATCGCGGCGGCCTCCTCCATGTCGCGCACCAGGATCACCGCGCCGTTCGCGCGCCAGGAGGCCGAGGCGATCTCGGCCCGCTCGAGCCGGGTGAGCAGCCGCTCGACGGCCGCGATCACCGCCTGCGCGAGCGCGGGCGAATCCGTGACCAGGATCGACTGGGCCGAGGGGTCGTGCTCGGCCTGGGACATCAGGTCCATGGCCACCCACTCGGGGTTGGCGGCGGCGTCGGCGATCACCAGGATCTCGGAGGGGCCGGCGATCATGTCGATGCCGACCGTGCCGAAGACCCGACGCTTGGCCGCGGCGACATAGGCGTTGCCCGGACCCACGATCTTGTCGACGGCGGGAATCGTGTCGGTGCCGTAGGCCAGCGCCCCGATCGCCTGGGCGCCGCCGATCCGCCAGACCTCGCTGACGCCCGCGAGACGGGCCGCGAGCAGGGTCAGCGGGTTGGCCTTGCCGCCGGGGGTGGGCATGCACACCGCCAGCCGCTCGACCCCGGCCACACGCGCGGGGATGGCGTTCATCAGCAGCGAGGACGGGTAGGAGGCGAGCCCGCCGGGCACATAGAGCCCCGCCGCCTCGACCGCCGTCCAGCGCCAGCCGAGCGTGGCGCCGTGGGGGTCCTGGAAGGAGACGTCCTCGGGGCGCTGGCGGGCGTGATAGGCCTCGATCCGCTCGGCGGCGATCTCCAGCGCGCGGGCCTCCTCGGGGGGGACGGCGGCGCAGGCGACCGCGATCTCCTCCTGGGAGACGGCGAGCGTGTCGGGGGCGAGCTGCATGCGGTCGAAGCGGGCGGTGGCCTCGATCACGGCCGCGTCGCCGCGCTGGCGCACATCCAGAAGGATCGCCGCCACCACGTCGTCCACCTCGGGCGACGACTCCCGCTTCAGCGACAGGAGCGCGTGGAACCGGCTCTCGAAATCCGGGGCGTCGGCGCGGAGCGTGACGGGCATGGGGCCTCCGAAATCAGCGTTCCGCGGTGATAGCGGGCGCAGGCGGGCGTCACAACCGGGGGCGAACGCGGGAGGGGGCGGGGGAAGAGGCCAGAGGAGGGTAGAAGGAAGGGAACGGGGGCGCCCTGCGGGCGGGCTTGGCTGGGTTGCGCATGGGTGGGGGGAGCGTGGAGGGTCGAGGACTGGAGCCTCCGGCGGGCTCCTGACTCACCCAAGAACAAGCCCGCGCCTGTTCTCCGGATCCGTCTCTCGCGTCTGATGCCTGAGCGACTCGCCCCCGCCGGTCAAGGACAAGCCGGCTTCGGTAGTGGGTCAGTTTGAAATCGGCCCCTCAAGCCCAGCGCCGAACCGGCTTGGATGAATCCGGCCGAGGGTCCATATTCCCCACATGACAGACAGGCCCAAACGCCCCCGCGACGCGAACCAGTTGGCGAAATCTATCGTGGACCTTGCCACCGGTGAGGCCGAGGAAGACGCGCCGGCCGATAGGAGCAAGGCGCGAGCTGGCTCCCTTGGCGGCGCAGCTCGCGCAAGCCGCCTATCGGCAGAACAAAGGAGCGCAATCGCCAGGAAGGCGGCTAGTCGACGTTGGGCAGCAAAGGCTGCTCCTTCTGAAGAAGACTAGACTTTGCTGCCTCATGTATCATTCCGGTTTGTATGCCCCGGATGATGACATATGGCTGCATCATGGGGTCATCAAACCTAAACTGCTGCTGGCGGTCTCCGCCGCGAACCTGGAGCACATTGCCTCCGTCTTGTGACGAGAACCTTCTAAGGTGCTTTTCATAGTTCGCAATTGCCATTTTTTTATTCATTATCGCGCTGTATGGCTCAAGAACATCATTAGCTGTGAACCAGCCTTCGTCATCGGGCTTCGCCAACGCACATGCTAATAGAGACTCTTTGAAATAGTTCGCCTGATTGCTTCTTGTCGCATCGCGGTATGCATCTTTAAACATAACCTCCGAGTTCTCAATGAATTCATCCATTGAGGACTCAACGTCTGCCGTTGTTACATTCGTGCGCTTGCTCTTTATAGCTTGAAGAGCAGCATACTTGGACAGCGTCTGCGTGAAAAACGGGAGTCCCCTCGACAGAGTTATTATTGTCCACATTGCGTCGCCGT
>NZ_CAXBOD010000081.1:0-16750 GCF_963977235.1 uncultured Albimonas sp. | reverse complement strand
GCTCAGGCATCAACAGCGACGGACGGCTTCGGAGGACAGGCGCGGCCTCTGTTCTCTGGTGAGTTCAGAAGCGCCCGTCCCGCGGCCCCCGGCCGCGCACTCCCAGGCGACTCCCCCGCTCAGCGCTCGCCAACCGCCCCCCGGGCGCGCGCCATCGCCATCTCGATCTGCTCGGCCAGGTCCTCTCGCTCCTCCGGACTGAGGAACGCCCCCAGTTCGATCTCGCGCCCGCCGCCCTTCAGCGTCAGATAGTTCTGCGGCCGCCCGTCGGGATGCAGCTTCAACCGGACCCAGTGGGGATTGGCCTGCCAGCGCAGCACCCGGCCCGAGGGCTCATGCCGCTCGACCGCCATCAGGTCGGGCCACAGGCGCAGGCGTTCGTGCAGCGACAGGTCGCGCGCGTTGCGGCGCAGGAACCAGCCCAGCGCCCCGAGCGCGCCCAGCACGAACGGCAGCAGCCCGAGCGCCACCTTGCTGCCCGCAAGCGCGATCATCGGCAGCGACAGCATCGTGGCCGCGCCCCCCATCACGATCCGGTAGCCCCGCCGCCCCAGCGACAGGTTGGGCCACAGCGTGACCTCGTAGAGCGGCGGGTCGGAACGGCCGACGGCCGGGGGTTCCCCCCCGGCCGTCTCGATCTGTCCCGCCTTGTCGGCGTTCGCCTCCACGATGGACCTCTCGGTCAGTGGTGAGGCTGCTTGTCCCACATGTCCGGGGTCGGCAGCGTCTCGAACGTGTGGGCCGGCGGCGGGTTGGGCAGCGTCCACTCGAGGGTGTCGGCGTGCTCGCCCCAGTAGGCCTTCTCGGTGATCTTCTCGCCCTTCGTGACCGTCACCCAGACGATGTAGAAGAACAGGAGGAACGACAGGCCCGAGAGGAAGGCGCCGTAGGAGCTGACCTGGTTCCACAGCGCGAACTGCTCGGGATAGTCGATGTAGCGCCGCGGCATGCCCTGACGGCCCAGGAAGTGCTGGGGGAAGAAGGTCAGGTTGGCGCCGATGAACATCATCCAGAAGTGGATCTTGCCCAGCGTCTCGGGGTACTGGCGGCCGGTCATCTTGCCGATCCAGTAATAGACGCCGGCGAAGATGCAGAACACCGCGCCCAGCGACATCACGTAGTGGAAGTGAGCGACCACGTAGTAGGTGTCGTGATAGGCCCGGTCGACGCCGGCCTGCGACAGCACCACGCCGGTCACGCCGCCCACGGTGAACAGGAAGATGAAGCCCAGGGCCCACAGCATGGGCGTCTTGAAGCTGATCGACCCGCCCCACATCGTCGCGATCCACGAGAAGATCTTGATGCCCGTGGGGACCGCGATGACCATCGTGGCCAGCATGAAGTAGGCCTGCTGAGTGTGGGACATGCCCACGGTGTACATGTGGTGCGCCCACACGACGAAGCCCAGCACGCCGATGCCGATCATGGCGTAGACCATGCCCAGGTAGCCGAACACAGGCTTCTTGGAGAAGGTCGAGATCACGTGGCTGACGATGCCGAAGCCCGGCACGATGATCATGTAGACCTCGGGGTGCCCGAAGAACCACAGCAGGTGCTGATACAGCACCGGGTCCCCGCCGCCGGCCGGATCGAAGAAGGTCGTGCCGAAGTTGCGGTCGGTCAGCAGCATGGTGATGGCGCCGGCCAGGACGGGCAGCGACAGCAGGATCAGGAAGGCGGTCACGAAGATCGACCACGCGAACAGCGGCGTCTTGTGCAGGGTCATGCCCGGCGCGCGCATGTTCAGGAAGGTCGTGATCATGTTGATCGCGCCCAGGATCGACGAGGCGCCCGAGACGTGGACCGCGAAGATAGCGAGATCCATCGAGTACCCGGCCTCACGCGTGGACAACGGCGCATATAGCACCCAGCCCACGCCGGAGCCCAGTTGCTGGTCTCCGCCCGGCGACACCACCGACAGCACCGCCAGCGTCGAGCCGGCCGCGTACATCCAGTAGCTGAGGTTGTTCATCCGCGGGAACGCCATGTCCGGCGCGCCGATCATCAGCGGCATGAAGTAGTTGCCGAACCCGCCGAACAGCGCCGGGATCACCACGAAGAACATCATCAGGATGCCGTGGGCGGTGATCATCACGTTCCACAGATGGCCGTTCGGCGTGACGCCGTCCTCCATCAGCATGTACTGCACGCCCGGCTCCATGAGCTCGAGCCGCATGTACATGGTGAAGGCCACCGAGATCAGCCCGAGCACCGCGGAGGTGATCAGGTAAAGGACCCCGATGTCCTTGTGATTGGTCGAGAGGAACCACCGGGTGAAGAACCCCGGGTGGTGGTCGTCATGCGCGTGGGCCGCCGCATCCGCCATGTCTGCACTCCTGCCGCAAGCCGGAACGACGCCTGCCCGACGCCGATTCCGGTCCGGGGCTCCCTCGCCCCGGGGAATGTCTCGTTCGCGGGATCAGCCCGATCGGCCGAACCCCGCAACGGTTGATACGACGAATGCAGCCCGCCGGATCAACCTCGTCCCCCTGGAAAAGCCTGGCGTCCGCAACGCGGGCGCGAGGACTCCCCGAAGTCTGCGCGGACCATACCGATTTTGCCGGCGACGTCTACGCGACCGTTTCGCCGCTGGCCCGACGCCTCCGCGCAAGGGGCGCAGCGGCGCGGCGCGGCGTCGCGGCGGCCCCCGATCGGGGCCGCGCGCACGCCGAATCCCTTTCCGGAGGGGCCGCGCACGCTCCGAATTCTACGCGCAGGACGTGTGATTTCAAGCGGCGGCGGCCGCCGGGATCGCCCTGGCGACAATTTCGTCCGGACAACCATAAAGCATGGTATCCTTATTGTCTGAACCTTTCCCGGACGCACAGAGGACACGCCCATGCCCATCCCCCTCCCGCGCCTGCCGCTGGCGCTCGCCGCGCTGACCACGACGGCGCTCGCGCCGCTGGGCGCGACGGCGGCCCCCACCGCCGATTCCTGCGCCGCCTTCTCCCAGGCCTACGGGATGCCCGACGTCGAGATCGCCTCGGTCGAACCCGTCGCGGACGATGCCGGCGCCTTCGCCTATTGCGACCTGCGCGGGACCATCGGCGGCAACATCGGCTTTGCCGTGCACCTGCCCGCCGCGTGGAACGGCCGCTTCCTGATGGTGGGCAACGGCGGCAAGGCGGGCGAGCTCGAGCTCGAGGCGATGGCCCCCCACCGCGCGAAGGGCTTCGCCACGGCCACCACCGACGCGGGCCATTCCGACGCGATCGAGGACCAGGCCTCGGCCCGCTTCGGCAAGGGCTCGATGGAGATGGAGCTCGATTTCGCCTACCGCGCCCCGCACGAGACCGCCGTGGTCGCCAAGGACATCGTCGAGGAGTTCTACGCCTCTGCGCCGTCCTATTCCTACTGGGCCGGCTGCTCGACCGGCGGCCGTCAGGGGATGATGGAGGCGCAGCGTTACCCCACCGACTTCGACGGCTATGCGATTGGCGCGCCGGTCTACCCCTACACCTACGCCCAGATCTCGGCGCCCGCCTTCGCCGCCCGGCTGTTCGGCGAGGATCCCGCGGGCGAGGCCCCGCTGATCTCGGCCGAGCAGATCCTGGCGCTGGGCAAGCATGTCACCGCCAAATGCGATGCGCTCGACGGGCTGGAAGACGGGCTGATCGACGACCCGCGGGCCTGCGAATTCGACCCAGCCCTCGACCTGCCCCGCTGCGAGACCGCCGAGGCCCCCGCCGACGGCTCCTGCGCCACCGACGCCCAGGTCGAGGCGCTGGCGCTGATCTACGCGGGCGCGAAGACCTCGACCGGCGAGGAGGTGGTCCCCGGCCTCCTGCCCGGCGCCGAGGCGATCAAGGGCGGCTGGGACCTGTTCGTGACCAAGCCCGCCGAGTCCAAACGCCCGCCGCTGGCCCACATCATCGTGCACGACAGCTTCAACTGGCTGATGTTCCCCGAGGACCGGCCCGACTTCAACTATGTGACCGACTTCGACTTCGACACGCACCCCGAGGAGATGGCGCGCTTCAAGGGCAAGATCTACAACGCCGACGACCCCGACCTGGACGCGATGACGAAGCTCGGGGGCAAGATGCTGATGTATCACGGCTGGGCGGACGTGGGCATCAACCCGCTGTTCTCGATCCGCTACCTCGAGAGCGTCGAGGCCCGCCTCGCCGAGCAGGGCGCGCAGGATCCAAAGGCCGCCGCCGCCGAGATCCTGCGCCTCTACATGATCCCCGGCATGGTCCACTGCCGCGGCGGCGTCGGCTTCGACCGCGTCGACTGGATCGAGCCGCTGATGGCCTGGGTCGAGGAAGGCGTCGCCCCCGAGGCGATCGAAGGCGCCAACGCCGCGGGCGACACCCGCCCCCACTGCCCCTACCCCCAGACCGCCCGCTGGGACGGCGCGGGCGAGGCCGACTCGGCCGCGAGCTTCGCCTGCGAGTGATCCGTCAGCGACGCGGGGGAGGCGCGACCGCGCCTCCCCCGCCGGACGTCTTCCGCGCCCGCGCCAAGGTCTCGTTCGCGATCCGGCCGGGGTCGCGCTAGGCTCGCGCTCGACCGGACCGAAGGAGAGCTCCATGACCCCTGCCCATCCCGCCCGCGCCCTGCGCCTCGCGCTTCCCGCGCTCCTGCTTTCGGGCCTCGCGGCGCCCGCCCTGGCCGAGCCGATTCGTCTGGGGATGGACATCGAGGGCGAGGCCCCGATCGCCACGGCCTTCGCGCTCGATTCGTCCTGCGCCTCGACCGGGACGCCCACGGCCGCGATCTCCGCCTCGCCGCGGCTCGGCCGGGTCGAGTCGCGCAGCCTCATGGCCGAGGTCCCCCAGGGCCCCTGCGCCGGCCAGCAGGCCGAGGGGGTGGAGTTCGTGTTCCACGCCTACAGCCAGAAGGGGGTGGAGACCTTCACCCTGACCATCGAGAACGCCACCGTCGGCGGCGGCGCCCACGACGTCGAGGTGAACGTGCGCGACTGACGCGCGCCCCTTCCGCCCCAACGGCGCCGACGGCCCCGACGGCCGCGCGCGCGAGGCTGCGCCGCCAGGGCGCGCCCCGGGCTCGACCCGGGGCCGCTGCCCGACCGCGATCGGCGGGCGGTCGAGGGTCGCGC
Source organism: uncultured Albimonas sp. (assembly GCF_963977235.1). Taxonomy (NCBI): domain Bacteria; kingdom Pseudomonadati; phylum Pseudomonadota; class Alphaproteobacteria; order Rhodobacterales; family Paracoccaceae; genus Albimonas; species uncultured Albimonas sp. The sequence goes on along the minus strand of NZ_CAXBOD010000081.1, from coordinate 11,682 downwards.
CCGGGGCGCGGCTCGCCCCGGGCGCCGCCGTCCGGCCTCAGCCCACCGGGCCGAACACGTCCTCGAACGCCTCGCGCAGGGCCATGTCGAGCTCGGGCATCGACACGATCAGGCCGAGGTCGGCGAGCGAGGTCACCCCGTATCCCGCGATCCCGCAGGGCACGATTCCCGAGAAATGCTCCAGCTCCGGCTCGAGGTTGATCGAGACGCCGTGGAAGCTGACCCAGTTGCGCAGGCGCAGGCCGATGGCGGCGATTTTGTCCTCGGCCGGCGCGCCGTCGGGGCCGGGCGCCTTCTCGGGGCGGACCACCCAGACGCCGACGCGGCCGGGGCGGCGCTCGCCGGGGACGCCGAAGGCCGCGAGGGTGCGAATCACCCATTCCTCCAGCCGGTCGACAAAGACCCGCAGGTCCCGCCCCCGCCGATTGAGGTCCAGCATCGCGTAGGCCACCCGCTGGCCGGGCCCGTGATAGGTGTATTCGCCCCCGCGCCGCGCCTCGAAAACCGGGAACCGGTCGGGCGCCAGCAGGTCCTGCGGCCGGGCCGAGGTTCCCGCGGTGTAGAGAGGCGGATGCTCCAGCAGCCAGACGAGCTCGTCCGCGCGGCCCTGGCGGATGGCGGCGACCCGCGCCTCCATCTCGTCGAGCGCCTGCGGATAGGGGATCAGCCCCTCGCTGATGCGCCACTCGGTCATGGCGGCTCCCTCGACTCGCGGCCCGTGGCGTCCCGCGGGCCGAGGTATCGCCCCCCGGCCCCCCTCACGGCAAGCGTTGCGCCTGCGCCGCCCTCCGCCGGGCTTTTTGAGCGGCGACGCCCTCCGACGGGCTTTGTGCCGGCGACGCCCTCCGACAGACTTTGTGGCGGCGACGGCCCGCGCCCCCGCGAATCCGTCACGCTCCCGTCACGCCGCCAGGCGCATCACCTCTCCACGGCCCGCCGGCAAGCGACGCGCCGCGGCCCGCCGGCCGGTCCGGCGGCTGCAGCGCCCGTCAGGCGGACCCGCGAGTCAGGCGCCGCCCCCAGCCCGAACGGGCGGGAGCGCGCGCCGGGGGGGACCTGAGCGGAGTCGTGGGGACTCCCGCTCGGTCCTGGGGCCCCGGTCCCGGCTTCCGAGCCGGGACCGGGGCTCTCCAATCGTCTCCGCAAGCCGCCCTCGCGCAGATTGACGCCGGGAACCTTCGCCAAGCGCGTCCGGGGGGCTTCACAAGCCCGTCGGCCGGTGCTAGATGCCGCGTCGCCTGATGAGGCCGCGGTCGTGGCGGAATTGGTAGACGCGCAGCGTTGAGGTCGCTGTGGGGTAACTCCCGTGGAAGTTCGAGTCTTCTCGACCGCACCACATCAGGGCTCCGGGATCGGAGCGAAGCAGCGCCGGCGCCCCTCTGGGTCGCCGGCGCTTCTCGTTTCAGGGGACGGCCGTGTCAGGGCGCTGGGTCAGGGCGCGTCGAGAATCTCCCGCACCCGCTCGGGCGGACGGCACAGGCGCACGCCGCGCGGGGTCTCGACGATGGGCCGCTCGATCAGGCGGGGATGGGCGAGCATCGCCTCGATCAGGCGCGCGTCCGACAGCGAGGGTTCGGCGAGGCCAAGCTCGGCGTAGGCGGCCTCGCCCCGGCGCAGGAGATCGCGGGGACGCAGCTCCATTGCGGCCAGCAGGGCCTCCAGCCGGGGGCGGTCGGGGGGCGTCTCGAGATAACGCACGATCCGGGGCTCGACGCCCGAGTCGCGGATCAGGGCCAGCGTGGCGCGCGATTTCGAGCAGGCGGGGTTGTGGAAGATCGTCACGCTCATCGCGCAGCACCCTCGGTCGGGAACCAGCCGCGGGTGCGGTTGGCGAAGGCCACCAGCGACAGCATCACCGGCACCTCGACCAGCACCCCCACCACGGTCGCGAGCGCCGCGCCCGAGTCGAGGCCGAACAGGCTGATCGCCACGGCCACCGCCAGCTCGAAGAAGTTCGAGGCGCCGATCAGCGCGCAGGGCGCCGCGACCGAGAACGGCACGCGGGCGAGCCGCGCCGCGAAATAGGCCAGAAAGAAGATCCCGTAGGACTGGATCAGCAGCGGCGCGGCGATCATGCCGATGGCCAGCGGCCGGTCGAGGATCACCCCGCCCTGGAAGCCGAACAGCAGCGTCACCGTCAGCAGCAGGCCGCCGGTGGCGGCCGGGCGCGCGCGCTCCTTGAACGCCGCGACCGCCGCCTCGCCGCCGTGTAGGACCAGGCGCGCGCGCACCGCGGCGCCGGCCAGCAGGGGCGCCACGACATAGAGGCCCACCGACAGCAGCAGCGTGCCCCAGGGGACCTCGATGTCGCCCACCCCCAGCAGCAGCGCCACGATGGGGGCGAAGGCGAAGACCATGATCACGTCGTTCACGCTGACCTGCACCAGCGTGTAGGTCGGATCGCCCCGGGTCAGGTTCGACCACACGAAGACCATCGCCGTGCAGGGGGCCGCGCCCAGCAGGATCAGGCCGGCCAGCCACTCGCGCCCCTCGGCCGGGTCGATCCAGGGGGCGAAGATGTGCTGGAAGAACAGCACCCCCAGCGCCGCCATGCTGAAAGGCTTCACCAGCCAGTTCACCACCAGCGTGATCGCCAGCCCCCGCGGCCGGTCGCGCACGTGCGAGAGGGAGCCGAAGTCGACTCCCACCATCATCGGGAACACCATCGCCCAGATCAGCGCCGCCACGGGCAGGTTGACGCTCGCGACCTCCCACCCCGCCAGCGTCTGGAAGGCGCCGGGCGCGAGCTCGCCCAGCAGCAGGCCCGCGCCCATCGCCAGCGCCACCCACAGCGACAGGCCTCTCTCGAACAGGCCCAGGCCCCCGGGGGCGGGGGCGGCGGTGGCGTCATCGGTCACGCGGCGGTTCCTTGGTCATGAGGCGGGGGCGCCGGATCAGGGCGCGGAGGTCGCAGGCCGCGCCGGGCCCGAGGCAGGCGTGCCGGACGCGCGAAGGTCGCCCGAGGGCGCCTGGCAGGCGCAGGCGATCTCCTCGATCAGGGGGGCGCACAGCTCGGGCCGGCCCCCGCAGCAGTCCTGCAGCAGGAACCCCAGCAGGCGGCGCAGCCCGTCGAGGTCGGCGGCATAGCGGATCGAGCGGCCCTCGCGCCGGCTGCGCAGCAACCCGGCCTGCTGGAGAATCGCGAGGTTCGAAGACAGCGTGTTGTGGCGCACATCGAGCCGGGCCGCGATCTCGCCGGCGGGCAAGCCGCCCTCCCCCGCCCCGATCAGCAGGCGGAAGGCGTCGAGCCGGGTCGGCTGGCCAAGGGCCGCGAAAGCGGCGAGAGCCTCGGATGCGTCCATATGTCGGGAAATATCGAAGCATTGCGCGCAAGGCAAGCCCCCAACGCGCCCCCGACCCGCCCCCGACGCGCCCCCAACCTGCGCACGACCTGAGAGGTCATCGACTCGTCGCGAGTCGCCCGCCTATGTTCGCCCGCAGAGCACCGCGCCGGCAGACGCGCGGGCCCGGAGGAGATCTGGATGACCGTCCCCCCGCAACCCGGCGCCGCCCCGGCGGCGCGCCCGCGCCCTCGGCTCTACTACGGCTGGATCGTGGTCGGGGTGGCCTTCGTGACCATGGGCGTCGCGGTCACCGCGCGCACCGGCTTCGGCCTGCTGTTCCCCGAGGTGATCGCCGAATTCGGCTGGAACTCGGGCGTCACCTCGGGGGCGTTCTCGGTGGGCTTCCTGGCCTCGACCGCGTTCCTGCCGGTGGTCGGCTGGATGATGACCCGCTGGGGGCCGCGGGGAGCGATTCCCGTCGGCGCGGCGATGGTGGCGCTGGGCTATGTGGCGGCGACCCAGGTGACCACGCCGCTCGAGCTCTATGTGGCCTTCGGGCTGCTGGCGGTGAACGGCTCGATGGCGATGAGCTACATCTCGCACTCGATGTTCCTGCCCAACTGGTTCGTGCGCAACCGCGGGCTGGCGATCGGGCTGGCCTTCGCGGGGGTGGGGGTCGCCTCGGTGGCGCTGCTGCCCGCGATGCAGTGGCTGATCGAGACCGAGGGCTGGCGCGCGGCCTGCCTCGCCATGGCCGCGATCACGGCGGTGGCGATCATCCCGCTGAACCTCGCCTTCCAGCGCACCCGCCCCGAGGACATGGGCCTGCTGCCCGACGGCGAGACCGCCCCCGAGCCCGGCGACGCGCCCCGCCCGGTGGTCGACGCGGTGGTGGACCGCAAGTGGGCCGAGACAGACTGGACGCTGGCGCTGGCGATCCGCACCTCGCGGTTCTGGTGGGTGGCCGCGGGCTATTTCTGCGGACTGTTCATCTGGTACGCGATCCAGGTCCACCAGACCCGGTTCCTGATCGACCAGGGGTTCGGGACCGGCGTCGCGGCGCTGGCGCTGGGCATGGTCGCCTTCTTCGGCATCGCCGGGCAGATCGGGGTCGGCGCCCTCTCGGACCGCTGGGGGCGCGAGGTGGGCTGGACGGTGGCCGGGGTGGGCTATGTCGGCGCCTCGGTCTGCCTGCTGCTGCTCGACCAGGCGCCCTCGGCGGCGCTGCTGTGGACGATGGTGGTGCTGCAGGGGCTGCTGGGCAACGGGGTGGCGGCGATCTTCGGCGCGATCCTGGCCGAGATCTTCCAGGGACGCCGCTTCCCCTCGATCCTGACCGCGATCAGCCTGGTGGCCAACATGGGGGCCGCGGCGGGCGTCTGGGCGCTGGGCCTGATCCGCGACCAGACCGGGGGCTATGCGGCGGGGTTCTGGCTGTGCCTCGCGCTGTCGGTGATCTGCATCCTGTGCATCTGGAAGGCGGCGCCGCGCAAGGTGCGGCTGGTCTCGCGCCAGGCCGCGCGCCGGGCGGCGCAGGCGGTCTGAGCGCTCACAGCCAGGCGGTCGGGTCGATCCCGATCGCCGGCCCGTGCAGCGCCAGCAGGAGGGCGAAAAGCAGCAGCCCCAGCCCCGCCTCGACCGCCAGCCGGGGCGAGGCGGCCCGGCGCAGCCGCATCGCCAGCGGTCCGGAGGCGAGCGCGAAGGCGGCCGTCTCCCCCCGCCGGCGCGCCCGCCCCTCTAGCGCGCGCATGCCGGCGAGGGCGAAAAGGGCGAACCCCGCGAACATCACGACCGAGACGAGGTCGCCGTTGGCCAGCGCATGGCTGCCTCCCCACAGCGCGAAGGCCCACAGGATCGGGTGGCGCGTCAGCGCCAGCACGCCGGGGCGCGCGGCGTCGGCCGGCCCCCCGCGGAAGGCGACCGAGACCGGGTTGGCCCGCCCCGCGCCCGCGGCCAGCAGGACGCAGGCCAGCGGCATCGCGACGAAGGGCGCCAAAGCCAGCGGGCGCGAGGGCGCCCAGAGCGCGACATGCGGCGCGCGGATCGCGGCCGAGACCAGCCAGGCCAGCAGCGCGGTCGAGAGCAGCGAATAGCCCAGCACCCAGCGTCGCCGCCCGATCCGCGCCACGGCCGCGGCGCGCAGGCCCGTGGCGGCGGGCGCGACGTGGGCGGCGAGGAATGCGGCGAAGGCGAGGACGAACTCCGTCATGCGCCCTCATCGCCCGAGGCGGCGGTTCGGGGCAAGCGCCGGACCCCGCCCCGATGCGCGGCATTCGACGCGTCTCGAGAGCGCCGCGACGACCCGCGCGCGCGTGGCGGGCCGCCCGCCCGCGGCGCGCGCCCGCGTCGGCGCGCGTGGCGACCGCGCCCGGCCCGACCGGCGCGTCCGGCCCGCCGACCGCGGCGCCGGCGTCGGACGCGCCCCGCGCCCCCCACGGGCGAGGCCGGGGGAGGCCCCTCCCTCTCCCGGCCACCGGCGCCCGCCCGCCACGCCTCCCTCCGCCGAAACGCGCCGCGGGCGGGCGGGCGCCACGCGCGCGACCGTGACGCGGCGCCAGCGCCCCCGCCCTTGACCTGCGCCGCCCCGGCGCGTCCCTTGGCCCCGACGCAGCTGGAGACCCCGATGACCCTTGCGAACAGGCGCAGCGACGAGGCCCGGGCGGCCGTCGAAGTCGGCGGTCCCGAGGGCGGCCCGCCCCCGCGCCAGCTCGACCTGCTGCGGGCGCGCCGGTTCTGGCCGCTGTTCTGGGTGCAGTTCCTCGGCGCCTTCAACGACCAGGTCTTCAAGAACGGCTTCATGGCCCTTCTGACCTGGCGGCTGGCCGAGCGCATGGACCTCGACATCGACGTCCACGTGCTGTTCGCCGGCGCGCTCTACATCCTGCCCTTCGCCCTCTTCGCCGCCGTCGCCGGCCAGATCGCCGACGCCGTCGACAAGGCGGTGATGATGCGCTGGGTGAAGGGGGCCGAGGTGGTGCTGATGGCGCTGGCGGCGCTGGCCTTCCAGCTCGAGAATCTCTGGCTGCTCTACCTGCTGCTGTTCCTGATGGGCGCGCAGTCGGCGTTCTTCGCGCCGATCAAGTACGCGGTCCTGCCCCAGTACCTCAAACGGCGCGAGCTGATGGCCGGCGCCGGCCTGGTGCAGTCGGCGACCTTCCTCGCGATCATCCTCGGCCAGATCCTGGGGCTGAAGGTGGCGCTGCTCGACGGCGGCGCGACGCTGGTCGGCGCGGCGGTGGTCTCGGTCGCCCTGCTCGGCTGGGCGGCGAGCTTCATGGCGCCCCCCGCCCCCCGCCAGGGCCGCCCCCCCGAGATCGACGTCACCGTGGTGCGCGCCATCCGCGACGTGGTGCGCGACTGCGCCCGCCGCCGCCGGCCGTTCTTCGCGATCCTGTGCATCAGCTGGTTCTGGTTCGCCGGCGCAACCTTCCTGACCCTGATCCTGCCCATCGCCAAGGAGACGCTCCACGCCTCCGAGGACGCCGCCCTGGTGCTGCTGTCGGCCTTCGTGGCGGGGCTCGCGCTGGGCGCGGCCCTGACCAACAGGGCGACCCGCGGCAGGATCGGCCTCGCCCTGCCGCCCGTGGGCGCGGTGGGCATCGCGGCCGGCGCGGCGCTGTTCTGGCTGGCCACGACCGCATACGGGACGGGGCTCGACCGGGCCGGGCCGCTGCTGGACGCGGGCGGCTTCCTCGCGCGCGGGGACGCCTGGGCGGTGCTGGGCGCGGCGGGTCTGCTGGCGACGTTCTGCGGCCTCTACGTGGCGCCGCTGAACGCGGTCTACATCGACGCCGCCCCGGCCGACGAGCGCGGGCGCTTCGTCGCCTGCTCCAACATCACCGACTCGGCGGCGATGGTGACCAGCTCGCTCTTCGCCATGGTCCTGCTGGCCCTCGGGCTGGCGCGCGAGGAAGTCTTCGCCGTCGTCGGCCTGACCGGCCTGATCGCCGCGGCCGTGATCCTGCGCGCCCGCGGGCGCTTCGAGGCGGGCGACTGACCGCCCGCGAAGCCCTCCGCCCCAAAGTCGCCGCTGGACCTTCGCGCGCCGCGGCGCCACAACGCCCCGATGACCCTCGCCCCCGACTTCTGGAAGACCACCCCCCTCGCCGAGATGACCCGCGAGGAATGGGAGGCGCTCTGCGACCGCTGCGGCCGCTGCTGCCTGGTGAAGCTCGAGGACGAGGACACCGAGGAGCTGATCTACACCCGCGTGCACTGCCGTCTCTACGACCCCAAGGCCTGCGGCTGCCGCAACTACCCGCTGCGCCGCACGCTGGTGCCCGGCTGCGTGAACCTGACGCCCGAGACGCTCGAGGACGCCAAGGCCTGGATGCCCACCACCTGCGCCTATCGCCTGCTGGCCGACGGCCAGGATCTGCCCGACTGGCATCCGCTGGTCACCGGCGACCCGACCTCGACCCGCCGCGCGGGCATCGCGGCGGACGGGCGCAACTTCCCCGGCCGCCTGATCCCCGAGGAGCGGGTGGACGAGGACGACCTGCAGGACTACGCGCTCGACAAGCCGCTCTGAGCGGCCGCGCCGCCCGCTCTCTTCCGAGGATCCCCTTCCGATGATGTTCGCCTCCGACAACGCCGGCCCCGCCGCCCCCGAGCTGATGGAGGCGGTCGTCGCGGCGAACGCCGGATCCGCGATGCCCTACGGCGCCGACCCGCTGACCGCCTCGGTCACCGAGCGGGTGCGCGAGATCTTCGAGGCGCCGGACGCGCAGGTCTTCCTGCTCGCGACCGGCACCGCGGCCAACGCCCTGGCGCTGAGCGCGCTCGCCGCGCCCTGGAGCGCGATCTTCTGCCACCGCCACGCCCATATCGAGGAAGACGAGTGCGGCGCGCCGGAGTTCTACACCGGCGGCGCCAAGCTGACCCTGGTCGAGGGCGAGCATGCCCGGATCGACGCCGACGCGCTGTCCCGGGCTCTGAAGGCCACGGCCAACGCCAGCGTGCACAACGTCCAGCGCGGGGCGCTGTCGCTGACCCAGGCGACCGAGCTGGGCGCGATCTACACGCCCGCGCAGGTGCGGGCGCTCTCGGACCTCGCCCGGGCGCACGGACTGCCGGTGCACATGGACGGGACGCGGTTCTCGAACGCCGTGGCGCGGCTGGGCTGCACGCCGGCGGAGCTGACCTGGAAGGCGGGGGTGGACGTGCTGTGCCTGGGCGCCTCGAAGTGCGGGGCGATGGCGGCCGAAGCGGTGATCTTCTTCAACCCCGACGCGGCGCGCGCCTGGGAGTTCCAGCTTCGCCGCAAGCGCGGCGGGCACCTGTTCTCCAAGATGCGCTACGTGGCCGCCCAGATGGACCGCTGGCTGACCGACGGCCTGTGGCTGGAGCTTGCGGGACGGGCCAATGCCGCCGCCGACCGGCTGGCGGCGGGGCTGAGCGAGGGCAACCTCGCCACGCTCGTCCACCCGGTCGAGGCCAACGCGCTGTTCGTCTCCCTGCCCCGCGCGGCCCACCGGCGGCTGCACGCGGCCGGGGCGCAGTATTACCTTTGGCCCCCCGGCCAGACGCTCGAGGGGCCTGAGGACGAGATGCTGACCTGCCGCCTGGTATGCAACTGGGCGACCGAAGAGGCAGAGGTCGACGCCTTCCTCGCCGCCGCCCGCGGCTGACCCTACGCGCCGGGCGCGGGGGGGGCGCGCCAGCCCCGCGGAGAGTTGACAGCTGTCAACTCGCGCCCCGCCGGTCCCGCGCTTCGACCCGGCCTGTCAGGCTTTCAGACGAAGAACAGGTCGTCGAACCCCGGCGCCGAGCCCCGCTCGGTGTCGAACCGGCCGATCGCCTCGCCGAACAGCAGCGTGTTCGAGGTCCCGTCGGTCAGGTCCAGCACCGCGAAGTCCGAGCGGCGGACCGGCCCGTCGATCCCCTCGATCCGGCAGCGGTCCACGCCCGGCTCGAAGTCGACGATCAGGATCGTGTTCGAGGTTCCGTCGCGCACCAGCCCGAACACGTCGCGCCCGCCGCCGCCGAAGAACACGTCCTCGCCCCCGCCCCCCACGAAGCGGTCCCGGCCGGCCTCGCCATAGAGCAGGTCGTCCCCGGCGCCGCCGTTCAGCAGATCCGCGCCGCGTCCGCCGTGCAGCGTGTCGCGCCCGCCGTCGCCATAGAGCGAGTCGCCGCCGCCGTCTCCATAGAGCGCGTCGCGCCCCTTCCCGCCATGGATCAGGTCCGCCCCGCCCCCGCCATGGGCGGTGTCGTTCCCGCCGCGCCCGCGCCAGGCGTCGTCGCCCCCGCCCAGCGAGACGGTGTTCGCGTTCCCGTCCCCGCCCGCCGCGCCCTGCCCGGCCGAGGGCGCCCGCGCGGCCGGATCGATGCCGGCAAGCCCGCTCGCGTCCGCCTCGCCCTCGAGAAGGGCCAGAGGCAGCGCGCTCTCGCCCCCGGCGCCGCCGAGCGGCAGGGCGTCGGCCCGGCTCGGCTCAAGGACCGGGAAGCTGGGCGCGGCCGCGGTCCCTTCGGCGCGGAGCGGGAAGGCCTCCGGGGCGCAAGGGGCCGGGTCGACCGGATGCCGGTCGGCCCCGCTCGCCGCCCCGTCCGGGGCGAAGGCGAGGGCGCCGGTCGGCAGGGTCGGATCGACGAGGCCGCCCTCAGGGGACGCCCCGCCCGCGTCTCCGGCCCGGCCGCCCGAGGCGTCTGCGGCCTGACCGCCCGAGTCGTCTGCCGCGTCCGCGGCCCGGGCCGCGGGCGATCCCGCGCGGCCCTCATGCTCGACCGCGCCGGGGGCGACCGGGGCGGGCGCGCCGCAGACCCCCGTCGCGGCGCCCGGCTGGACGCCGCCCACAGGACCGAACGCGCCTGTCGCGCGCGCCCGGAGAGCCTCTGCCATGACCATGAGACCGATCCCCCTGCCGCCGCGCGCCGACAGCGGGGCGGCGGGCTTTTGCCGGCCCCCTTGATACGCCGCGACGGGCCGCCGGCCCAGCGCTTTCCGCTACGTCGCGCGTCGGCGCGGAGCCGCCGGGCCGCGGGGCCCGGCGGGGCGATCAGGCCGAGGGGTCGCCCGCGTTGTCGCCGTCGCCCTCGGCCGGACGCTCGGCGTCGAAACCCAGGGTCTCGGGCTCGAACTCGTAATGGGCGCCGCAGAACTGGCAGTCGGCGGTGACCTTGCCGTCCTCGGTCGTCATGTGGCCGATGTCGCGCGCGGAATACTGGCGCAACGCCGTCACCACCTTCTCGGCCGAGCAGGTGCAGCCGAAACCGACGGGCAGAGGCTCCCACACGCGCGGGGTCTCCTCGTGGAACAGCCGCACCAGCAGCTCCTGGGGCGAGACGTGGGGGCCCAGCAGCTCATGCGTCTCGACGGTGTCGAGCAGCATGTTCACGCGGGTCCAGTCCTCCTCCTTGTCGCCCATCGCGGCGACGTCGGCGGCCATCATCACCCCGTCCTCGCCCGAGCCCCCGGTCCCGGGATGCAGCGGGCTGGCGGGGGGCATGTGCTGGAGCATCACGCCGCCCGCCCGCCAGGCGCCCGTCTGCCCCGGCGCCGCGGACTCGGCCGAGGCGATCGAGAAGCGGGTGGCGATCTGCTCGGACTGGGCGAAATAGGCCTCGGCGCTGGCGGCGAGCGAGCCGCCGGCCAGCGGGGTCAGGCCCTGGTAGGGCTGGCCCGAGCCGTGGTTGATGATCACCGCGAAGTAGCCCTTGCCGAACTGGGCGAAGGCGTCGGCGGCCTCGTCCAGGCGCTCGGGGTCGTAGCTGGCGTAGGCGCGCAGGCGGGCGGGGGCGCCCTCGTGCCCGGGGGCGAACCAGTCGGTGGCGACCAGCCGGATCGGCCCGTCGCCGCGCACCTGCAGCGACAGGCGCCACTGCAGCTTGAGGGTCTGGCCGATCAGGGCGGTCAGCATGGCCGCCTCGGCGACCAGGCCCGCGACGGGGCGCGGGTAGGCGTGCTGGCGCAGGATGTCGGCCAGCGTGGCGTCGAGCCGCGCCGCCCGTCCGCGGATGTCGCAGCGGTCGAGCTGGAAGGGCAGAACGGCGTCGTCTCCGGGGGCGCCGCCCGGGTGGACGGCGGACCCGCCGGCATGAAGGTCCAGCGGCATGGGAAGTCTCCTGGGGTCGGCGACAGGCCGGCCCGTTCGGGGCGCATATAGATTCCCTGCGCCGCAGACGCCACCCCCGCGGCCGGCGCCCCGCCCGTCCGATGTGGCGCCTGCGTCACGCAGGCAGGCGCCGCGCGACGCGCGCGCCGGTCGGAGCGGTTCCGCCCGCGGCGCGGTTGCAGCGGCGCGCGCCTTGCGGGCCGGGCCCGTTGCGGGCGCGGGCCACGACCCCGACGTCGGCGCCCCGAACAGGACGTCGCCCCGGGCGCCGCCTGTCCCGGGCGGCCCCCCCGCCCTGCGCCGCGGGCCGGACGCCCCCCCCCCGCGCGACGTCCGTCGCGGCG
>NZ_CAXBOD010000080.1:0-16972 GCF_963977235.1 uncultured Albimonas sp. | reverse complement strand
CCCCGCGCGACGCAGCCCCCGGGAGACGGCGCCCGGACGCGCCCCGCCCGCCGCGCGCCGCGCGCGCAGCCTCGGCCCCGGGCGCGAGGCCCGCCGCGGCGCCTTGCTGCGCGGCCAGGCCCGCGAGGCCCGCCCTCCACGCGCCGCGCCCGACCCATCGCGCAGCGGGCCCGATCGCGCCCGGCCCCTCGCCGGTCGTCGCCCTCCGCCCCGCCGCCTCCCTGCTCGCTGCCCTGAAGGCCCCTGAATGACCAATGTCGAGATCGGTCTCGCCTCCATCCTGCTGATCCTGGTGCTGATCCAGACAGGGATGCATGTCTCGATCTGCCTGATGGCGGTCAGCTTCCTGGGCGTCTGGCTGGTGAAGGGACGCATCGCGGTGGCCGGCGCACTGCTCGGGCAGGCGGCGCTCGACTCGGTGGCGCGCTACTCCTTCGGGGTGATCCCGCTGTTCGTGCTGATGGGGGTGCTGGTGGGCGTCTCGGGCATGGGGCGGGACGTGTTCGACGTCGCCGGCCAGGCCTTCCGCAAGGTGCGGGGGGGCCTCGGCATCGCCACCGTCTTCGCCAACGCGGTGTTCGCGGCGGTCAACGGCACCTCGATCGCCTCGGCCTCCGTCTTCACCCGCATCGCGGTGCCCGAGCTGATCCGCCAAGGCTACACGCCGCGCTTCTCGGTCGGCGTGGTCGCGGGCTCCTCGGTGCTGGGGATGCTGATCCCGCCCTCGCTGCTGCTGATCCTGTTCGGGATCCTCTCGGAATCCTCCATCGGCGCGCTGTTCACCGCCGGCATCCTCCCCGGCATCCTGCTGGCCCTCCTCTACGCCCTGCTGATCCTGGGGATGGCCACCTTCGCGCCGGGCTTCGTGGGCCGCCCCTCCAACCCCGACCTGCGGATCATGGGAAAGGGCGAGATGGCGACCCGCTCGCTCCCCGTCCTGATCCTGATCGCGGTGGTGCTGGGGGGCATCTACGGCGGCGTCTTCACCCCCACCGAGGCCGGCGCCGTCGGCGCGCTGGGCGCGCTCGTGATCGCGCTCGCCAAGCGCCGCCTCACCGCGCGCGGCTTCTGGGAGATGCTGGTCGAGACCGGCCACGTCACCGCCTCGATCACCTTCCTGATCATCGGGGCGCACATGTATTCCCGCCTGCTGGCGCTGACCGGCCTGCCGCGGGCGATGAACGGACTGCTCGAGGGGTTCAACCTCGGTCTCAACGGGGTGCTCGGCCTCTACCTCGTCCTGATCGTGCTGCTGGGCACGATCCTCGATTCCGCCTCGATCCTGCTGATCCTGCTGCCCCTGATGCTGCCGGTGATCGAGAGCTTCGGGGTCGACATGATCTGGTTCGGCATCGTCACCATCATCGCCGTCGAGGTCGGCCTGCTGACTCCGCCGCTCGGGGTGGCCTGCTTCGTGATCAAGTCCAACCTCGAGGACCGTTCGATCACGCTGGGCGACATCTTCATCGGCGCGGCCCCCTTCGCGCTGGTGATGGTGCTGGCGATCGCGCTGGTCTTCGCCTTCCCCTGGCTCGCCACCGCCCTGCTGTAGGAGATCCCCCATGGACGTGAAACGCGCGGTCGAGCCGCTGGGCGAGGGCCTGTTCGCCTGGGTGCAGGGCGACGGCTCCTGGGGCTGGTCGAACGCGGGCCTGGTGGTCAGCGAGGGCGAGACGCTGCTCATCGACACGCTGTTCACCGCCGGCCTGACCCGCGACATGCTCGAGGGGTTCCGCCGCGCCGCCCCTCAGGCTGCGCGCATCGACACGCTGCTCAACACCCACGCCAACGGCGACCACACCTTCGGCAACCACCTGGTCGAGGGCGCGCGGATCGTCGCCTCGGCCGCCGCCGCCCGCGAGATGGCCGAGCGGACCCCCGAGCAGGCCGCCGCCAGCTTCGCCGACTGGCGCAACCAGGGCGAGATGGGCGCCTTCCTGCACGAGGTGATGGGCTCGAAGTTCGACTTCTCCGACGTCCGCTACGCGCCTCCGACCGAGACCTTCTCCGGGCGCCGCGACCTGCAGGTCGGCGCGCTGAGGGTGGAACTGCATGAGCTCGGCCCCGCCCACACCGCCGGCGACGTGGTCGCCTGGATCCCCGAGCGTCGCGTCGCCTTCACCGGGGATCTGGTGTTCAACGGCGGCGCGCCGATCCTGTGGGCGGGCCCGGTGGGCAACTGGATCCGCGCCTGCGAGCTGATGCTGTCCTGGGAGGCCGAGATCATCGTCCCCGGCCACGGCCCGGTCGGCGACCGGGCGATGCTGCGCGAGATGCTGGCCTACCTGACCTATGTGCGCGACGAGACCGCCGCCCGCCACCGCGCCGGCCTGAGCTGGCAGGAGGCCGCCTGGGACATCTCGATGGACGGCTTTTGCCACCTCGGCGACCGCGAGCGGATCGTGTGCAACGTCGCCCAGATCTACCGCGAGCTTTCGGGCGGCGCGATCGCCCCCGACCGCGCCGAGATCGTCGCCCTGATGGGCCGCTGGCACTGGGGCTGGGAGTCTCCCACCCAGAAAACCTGCCCCTGCGGCCACCCCCACTGACCCCACGCCCCCAAAGGCGCCCCCGGGCGCCCCGCCCGCCCCCCTCGCAAAGCGCCTGTTCTCCGGAGCCGTCTCTCGCTGATGCCGTAAAGAGCGACTCGCCTGCAGGGGTCCAGGATCGCGAAGCGACCGCCGAAGGCGGCTTGTCCTTGACCCCTGCAGGCGAGTCGCTCAGGCATCAACAGCGAGAGACGGATCCGGAGAACAGGCGCGGGGCTTGTTCTTGGGTGAGTCAGGAGCCCGCCGGAGGCTCCCGTCCTCAAATCTCCAGGCGCCCCCCGTCGTCCCGCATGCGACGCAGCCAAGCCCGCCCGCAGGGCGCCTGTAGTCCGCTCGCTCTCCCCCCCCGTCAGGGCAGCGGGATCGACACCAGCGTCCCCGCCTTGCCCAGCGTCACCCACAGCCGCCCCTCGCGCACGCAGCAGTTGGTCGGCTGGGTGGAGCGGCCGAAGTTCAGCACCTTGGCGACCGTCCCGTCCGCCTCGGCCACGACCAGGCGGTTGCCGGCCGAGCCGGCGCCGTAGAGCCGCCCCTCGTGGAACACCATCCCGTCGGGGTGGAAGCGCGCGTCCATCTCGACGAACGGCTTCGGCTCGCCCAGCGCCGCGCCCCCCTTCCAGTCGAACTTCAGATACTGGTGGGCGACGGTCATCCCCGCCACCAGGCTGCCGTCGGGGTGGAAGCCCAGCCCGTTGGGCATCCCCTCGCACTGGGCCAGCACCTCGATCGAGCCGTCCTTGCGCGCCAGGCACAGCTGGCCGCCGCGGAAGGGCTCGGCGGGGTTGTCGACGATCATCTCCCAGTTCTGGGGGTTGGTGAACACCACCTCCCCCTCGGGCGAGAACACCAGGTCGTTGGGCCGGTTGGGCGCCGGCGACCCCGCCCCGTAGCCGTCGGCGAACACCTCCCACCTGCCGTCCAGCGTCACCCGCTGGATGCAGCCCGGATACTGGGGATCGGCGAAGTCGAGCTTGCCCTTCCCCGGCCACAGCCCGCCGTTGTTGGCGACATAGAGCGCCCCGTCCGGCCCCAGCCGCATCCCGTTGGGCGAGCCGGGAACCGAGCACAGCTCGCGCACCGCGCCCTTCTCCCAGACCCGGATGCAGTGATCGGCGAGATCCACGAAGGCCACCGCCCCGTCGGGCAGGACCACGGGCCCCTCGGGGAAGCCGAGGCCGTCCGCCTCGACCCGGGCGTCCTCGACCTGGACGTCCTGGGGGATGTGCTCGGGCAATCTGTCCTGCATGCGTCTGTCTCCTCCCGCTGACCGGTTGACCGGTATGCATTCTGCGCGCATTGAACCCGGGGCGGAGCGCTTTGCAAAGCGGCGATGTCATGTTAGCGATTTCGCCAAGCGGAACTCGCGGCGCGCGTGTCGACGTGCGGCTCGCCCGCCGCGCCCCTTGAACCGGCCCGCCAGAGGCCGGCGGACCTGCGCCGCGCCGCCCGCACGGCCCGGCCTACGGAGGAGAGAGACGGATGCCCGCCGACGGCGAGACCCGCCCCCCCCAGACCCGCCCCCTCCAGCCGCTGGCGAGCCTGGCGCCGCTGTTCGCGCCCCGCTCGGTGGCGGTGATCGGCGCCTCGGCCGATCCCTCGCGCATCGGCGGCCGGCCCATCGCCTACGCCCTGCGCGCGGGCTTTGCGGGCGCGCTCTACCCGGTGAACCCCAACCGCGAGGAGATCCAGGGCGTGAAGGCCTGGCCCTCCGTCGCCGCGATCCCCGAGCCGATCGACTTCGCCCTGCTCGCCATCCCCGCCGCGGGCGTCCCCCAGGCCCTGCGCGACTGCGCGGCCAAGGGCGCAAAGGCCGCGGTGATCTTCACCGCAGGATTTGCCGAGGTGGGCGAGGCGGGCCTCGCACTGCAGGCCGAGATCCTCGAGATCGCGCGCGCCCACGGCATCCGCCTGCTCGGCCCCAACTGCCTGGGCCTGTTCAACGCCGCCATCGGCCACTGCCCGACCTTCACCTCGGGGATCGAGGCGGCGATGCCCGTCCCCGGCCGCGTCGGCCTCGTCACCCAGTCGGGCGCCTATGGCACGCATCTTCTCAACATGGCCCGCGACCGTCGCATCGGCGTGCGCCAGTGGGTCTCGACGGGCAACGAGGCCGACATCACCGCGCCCGAGTGCATCGGCTGGATGGCCGCCTCCGACGAGATCGACCTGATCGGCGTCTACATGGAGGGGGTCAACGACCGCCCCGCCCTGTTCCGGGCGCTCGCCGCCGCCCGCGCGGCGCGCAAGCCGGTCGTGGTGATGAAGGTCGGCCGCTCGGAGGTGGGGGCGCAGGCCGCGGCCTCCCACACCGCCTCGCTGGCGGGCTCGGACGCGAGTTTCGAGGCCGCGCTGCGCCGCTTCGGCGCCCTGCGCGCCAAGACCACCGAGGAAATGCTCGACATCCTCTACGCCGCGTCCCTCTCGCCGCTGCCCAAAGGGCGCCGGCTGGGGGTGCTGACTGCCTCGGGCGGCGCGGGCGTGCTGATCGCGGACGCGGCCGAGGAGGCGGGGCTGAGCCTGCCGGCCCTGCCCGAGGCCGCGCAGACGGCGATCCTGGCGGCCAACCCGCTCGCCTCCGCCCGCAATCCGGTGGACGTGACGGCCGGCGTGCTGAACGATTTCTCCAAGGTCATCTCGGCCACGTCCGAGCTGCGCGGCGCGGGCTACGACATGACGGCGGCGTTCTTCACCTCCTGGACCGCCTCGCCGGTGGTGGGGCCGAAGCTGCGCGAGGCGCTGCTCGCCGGCCTCGACGGAGACGTCGACCACCCGTTCGCGATGATCTGCCAGGGCGACGCCGAGGTCATGGCCTCGTGGGAGCGCTTGGGCATGATGACCTTCGAGGACCCCTCGCGCGCGATCCACGCCATGGGCGCGCTCGCCCGCCTCGCCGAGGCCTTCGACGCCCCCGAGGAGACGCCCCCCGAGGCGCCCGCGGGCGTGTCCCTGCCGCGCGAGACCCTCTCCGAGCTCGCCGCCAAGCGCCTGCTGGCCCGCGCCGGCATCCCGATCCCCGACGAGACGCTGGCGACCACCCCGCAGGAGGCCGCCGACGCCGCCGCCCGCCTCGGGACGCCCTGCGTGCTGAAGATCGTCTCCCCCGACCTGCCCCACAAGACCGAGGTCGGCGGCGTCCGCCTCAACGTCCCCCCCCTCGAGATGGAGACCGCCGCGCGCGAGATGCTCGAGAGCGTCGCGCGCAACGCCCCCCACGCCCGGATCGAGGGGCTGCTGGTCGGCCCCATGGCCGGCGAGGGGGTCGAGCTGATCGTGGGCGCCCGGCGCGATCCGGTGATGGGCCCGGTGATGCTGATCGGCCTCGGCGGCGTCTTCACCGAGGTGCTCAAGGACGTGGCGGTCGAGCTCGCCCCCCTCTCCCCCGCCCAGGCGCTCGCCGCGCTGAACGGGCTGCGCGGCGCGGCGCTGCTGCATGGCGCGCGCGGGAAAGCCCCGGTCGATGTGCAGGCCGCGGCCGAGGCGATCAGCCGCCTGTCCGCGCTGGCCGCCGCCGACCCCGACGGGTTCGAGAGCCTGGAGATCAACCCCCTGCTGGTCATGCCCGAGGGCGTGCTGGCGCTCGACGCCCTGATCGAGCCCCGAAAGGAGTGATGATGAGCGGAACCGACCTGATGGGCCCCGCCCTCAAGGACACGCCCTGGACCTTCGACGACTTCCCCCAGGGCGAGCCGATGGCCGAGGTCGCGGTGGAACTGAACGCCGAGCGCGCCGCGCTGTGGGCGGGCCTCTACGGCGGCCCGCAGGCGCAGGCGGGAGAGCCCGCGCCCCGCGGTCTCGCGGTCGCGGCGATGATGGAGGCCTATATCCGCGCCATCCAGCCCCGCCCGCCGGGCAACGTCCACGCCGGCCAGACCCTGACATTCCACGGCCGCCCGAAGGTCGGCGCGGTGCTGACCGCCCGCTTCACGGTGGTGAAGAAGGAAATGAAGAAGGAGCGCCGCTGGCTGACGCTGGGGGTCGAGATGTTCGAGGGGGACGACAAGCTCCTCTCGGGCGAGATCCTGTCCATCTGGGCCGCGTGAGGAGAGCCGCCATGTCCCTTCCCGACAAGATCGCCCCGCTCGAGCTCGCCACCTCGCCCGACACGGCGCAGGCCTATGGCGAGCTGACCTTCGACTTCAACCCGATCCACGTGGATCCGGAGTTCGCCGCCCGCTCGGTCTTCGGCATGTGCATCTCGCACGGCACCATGGCCCTCAACCTCGCCATCGAGGCCTGCGAGCGGACCTTTGGCGAGGGCGTGGACCTCAATTCGCTGAAGATCCGCTTCTCGCGCCCGATGCCGGTGGGCGAGACGCTGACCGCCGGCGGCCAGCTCACGGACCCCGAGACGGGAACCTACGACATCTGGGTGACCCTGCCCGACGGGACCCGGACGCTGGAGGGGACGATCACGGCGGCCCCGGCATGAGCGCCAGCTTCGTCCGGGCCGCCACCGTCACCCGCTTCGGGCGGATCGAGGGGTCCTCGGCCGTCTCCCTGATGGGGGAGGCCGCGCAGGCGGCGCTGGATGCGGCGGGGATGGAGCGGGGGGAGATCGACGGTCTGATCTGCGGCTACGCCACCACGCACCCGCACCTGATGCTGTCCACCGTCTTCGCCGAGCATTTCGGCATCCGCCCCGACTACGCTCATGCCGTCCAGCTGGGCGGGGGCACGGGGGCGGCGATGCTGATGGTCGCCGACATGGCGATCCGCTCGGGCGAGGCGAAGACCGTGCTGGTCGTGGCGGGCGAGAACCGCCTGACCGGCATGTCGCGCGACGCCGCGGTGCAGACGCTGGCCCAGGTCGGCCATCCGGTCGGCGAGGCGCCGCTGGGGGCCACCATTCCCGCCTACTACGCGCTCGGCGCCGCGCGCTACCTGCATGAGACCGGCGCGAGCGAGGCCGATCTGGCCGAGCTTGCCGTGCTGATGCGCCGCCACGCCGCCGACACGCCGGGCGCGCATCTGAGCGAGCCGGTCTCGGTGGCCGACGTGCTGGCCTCGAAACCCATCGCGACGCCGCTGAAGCTGATGGACTGCTGCCCGATCTCGGACGGGGGCGGGGCGGTGATCCTCTCGGCCGAGCCGGGCGAGGGCCCCTCGCTGAAGCTGATCGGGGCCGCGCAGGCCCATACCCACCAGCACCTTTCCGAGGCGCCCGACGATCTGGCGCTGGGGGCCCGGATGTCGTCCGCGCGGGCGCTGGAGCGGGCGGGGCGGTCGATCGACGACATGGGCTATCTCGCGGTCTACGACAGTTTCACGGTCACGCTCGCCCTGCTGCTCGAGGCGCTGGGCGTCTCCGCGCCCGGCCGCGCGGGCCAGGACGCGGCGGCGGGGCGGTTTGGCCGCGCAGGCGCGCTGCCGCTGAACACCCACGGGGGGCTGCTTTCCTACGGGCATTGCGGGGTGGCCGGCGCCATGGCCCACATGGCCGAGTGCTGGGCGCAGATGACCGGCCGCGCCGGCCCGCGCGCCATCGCGGCCGAGCCCGCCCACGCCATCTATCACGGCGACGGCGGGGTCCTGTCGTCCCACGTCACCCTGGTGATGGAGCGCACGTCATGAGGTCCGGCATCCTGCTGCAACGCTGCCCCGCCTGCGAAAAGACCTGGGCCTTCCCGCGCGAGCGCTGCCCCGACTGCGGCGGCGCGCCCGAAAGCTTCGAGGCCTCGGGCCGCGCCACCCTGTTCTCGGCCACCGTGGTGACCCGCGCGCCCGACGAGACCTTCCGCGCGCTCGCCCCCTACCGCATCGCGCTCGCCGATCTCGAGGAAGGCCCGCGCATCATGGCCCATCTCTCGGCCGAGGCCCCTATCGGCGCGCCCCTCACGGGCCGCGTCGAGGAGATCGCCGGCCGCCCGATCCCGCTCTTCAAACCCGCCTGACATCTCTCGGCGCGCCCTGCCGCGCGCTTCAAGCCACGAGGTTCCGACATGCCTTTCGAAGCCGACCAGCACGACGACCTGCGCGAGGCGCTGCGCGCGCTCTGCTCGGAGTTCTCGGCCGAGTACCACCGCAACCACGACGAGAAGGCCACCTACCCCGAGGAGTTCATCGACGCGCTGACCTCGGCCGGCTGGCTCGCCGCGATGATCCCCGAGGAGTTCGGCGGCTCCGGCCTCGGGCTGACCGAGGCGACGGTGGTGATGGAGGAGATCAACCGCTCGGGCGGCAACGCCGGCCACTGCCACGGGCAGATGTACAACATGGGCACCCTGCTGCGCGGCGGCTCGGACGAGCAGAAACAGCGCTGGCTGCCCAAGATCGCCACCGGAGAGCTGCGCCTGCAGTCGATGGCCGTCACCGAGCCGACCACCGGCACCGACACCACCAAGCTCAAGACCACCGCGGTCAAGAAGGGCGACAAGTACGTCATCAACGGCCAGAAGGTGTGGATCAGCCGGGTCCAGCACTCGGACCTGATGATCCTGCTGGCGCGCACCACGCCGCTCTCGGAGGTCAAGAAGAAGTCCGACGGCCTGTCGGTGTTCATGGTCGACCTGAAGGACGCGATCGGCAAGGGCATGGAGGTCAAGCCGATCCGCAACATGGTCAACCATGAGACCAACGAGCTGTTCTTCGACAACCTCGAGATCCCCGAAGAGAACCTGATCGGCGAGGAGGGCAAGGGCTTCAAGATCATCCTCGGCGGCCTGAACGCCGAGCGCACGCTGATCGCGGCCGAGTGCATCGGCGACGCCTGGTGGTTCATCGACAAGGTCGGCGCCTATGTGAAGGAGCGGATCGTCTTCGACCGTCCCATCGGCCAGAACCAGGGCGTGCAGTTCCCCATCGCGCGCGCCTACGTGAACACATCGGCCGCCGACCTGATGCGCTTCGAGGCCGCCCGCCGGTTCGACGCGGGCGTGGACATGGGCGCGCAGGCCAACATGGCCAAGCTGCTGGCGGCCGACGCGAGCTGGGAGGCCGCCAACGCCTGCATCCAGTTCCACGGCGGCTTCGGCTTCGCGGCCGAGTACGATGTCGAGCGCAAGTTCCGCGAGACCCGCCTCTATCAGGTGGCCCCGATCTCGACGAACCTGATCCTGAGCTACGTGGCCGAGCACGTGCTGGGCCTGCCCCGCAGCTTCTGAGCCCCCCGAAGACCCCGGCCGCGGCCCCCGAAACGGGGCCGCGGTCTGCGCCTGCGGGCCGCCGAGGCGGCGTCCCGCACCCCCGCGCCCTCCCGCCCGGCCGCGCCCACCGAAGCCTCCGCGCCCCCCCCGCCTTCGCGTCCCGCCGCCTCCGAGCATCGGCCGCCCCGTTCGCACTGCGCGCACGTGCGGCGACATTGCGCTGTTCAGATTTTCGGGTCATTCATGTTCCGTAACTATTCCGCCGCGCCGTCGCGTCGACGCCGGCGCAGCCCTTGGGGGGGACCACATGACCATTCGCCACCGCAGCCGCTTTGCCGGCGCGGCCGCGCTCTGCCTTGTCGCGGCGAGCCTCGCCGCGCCCCGGCCCGCCGCCGCCCTGCAGATCGTGATGACCGAGCGCAGCGAGGGCGTCACCTTCACCAGCTTCAGCCGCGGCGACGCCGGCCCGGCCGCCCCCGGCGCCTCCGGGGGCGGGACGCTGAGCTCGGTGATGGCCGCGGCCGCCGGGTTCTGGGAGACCGTGATCCTCGACCCCGGCATCCTGAACCTCGAGTTCGGCTGGCAGGCGCTGAGCGGCGGCACGCTCGCGGTCGCGACGCAGGCGGGGGTCCGCGACTACTCGGGCGGGGGCAAGACCGGTCTGATCCGCGTGGACAACGACCGCGGCTGGTTCATGGACCCGACGCCGGGCGACGACTCCGAATTCGCGGGCCTGGTCGAGACCGTCGCCGACCTGGGCGGCGGGCCGATGACCACCGGGCGCGAGCACACCGCGACCTCCGGCCCGGCCTTCGGGCTGTTCGACCTCTACGGCACGCTGCTCCATGAGATCGGGCACCTGCTGGGCCTGGCGGACTTCGGGGAGCCGCTGTTCGACACAGGCGAGCTGGACATCCTGGTGGGCCCCTTCGCCGGCGCGACCCTGGACGTGACCGCGACCGGGGGCGGCCACCTCGACATGGGCGACTCGCTGATGCATCCCACGGTCAGCTCCAGCCTGCGCCGCCTGCCCACCGACGCCGACGTCGCCGCGATCCACCAGCTGAGCGGCTTCTCCTCGGTCGACTACGCCTACACCGCCGCGGCCGTGGCGAGCCCGGTGCCCCTGCCCGGCGCTCTGGCGCTGCTGCTGGGGGCCACGGGGGCGCTCGGCCTCGTCTCCCGCCGCCGCGCCGCCTGAGGGCGAGCGAGCGGCGACGCCCGGAAGGTTCAGACGGCGGGGCGCGCGCCCCGCCGCGACCCGGCCAGGTCGAGCGCTCGCCCCCCTCGCTGAGGTCGACGGATCCGGCGTCCCTCGATCGGTGCAACACGGCGGCGCCCGCGATCGCGCCGAGCGCGTGGCAGCAACGGACCTGGCGCCGGGCAAAACGATCCGGCCCCGACCAGCGGGATCCGCACGCCGCCCTCGGCGAGAGACAGACGTTGCGGCCGATGTGGCTTCCCTCGAGAGCGACCCGCGCGTCCGCTTCCTGGGTCGCCTCCGCCGGGCGCGGGAGCTCGGGACCCCGACAGGAACGACGCCGTCCTTGACCAGGGCTTCGATCGGCGCGTCTTCGGCCTCGACCACGCGACCCGCCCCCGAGCCTCGACGCACACGGAACTTCCGGCCCGGGCGATCGGGCGCAACGGCCGCGCGCAGTCTGGCGCGGATGTCCCCGAGACGCTCGCGTTGCGGACGGCCCGGGCCAGGATCTCCGTGTGCGCGCGACAGCGGCCCCACGCCGGCGGCGGCGCGAGCCCCCGGGCTTCGCTGGCGCAGGGTGGGAGGCGGGGATCGCGTCGATCAGCCCATGGCCCGACTATCTGTGCGACGCGCCGCCGAGGCGGCCGTGAACGACGGTCGTTGTCTCGGCTCGATCCGGGAGCGGGTCTCGGCAGAGGCGCCGAGCGAACCGGCCCGTGCGCCCCTCGACCGCAAAGCCTCACTGGCCGCCCCCGGATCACAGGCAGTTCGCGCGGGACCCTGCCGCGACTGGAGGCGATCGCCAACGCCCGCGTCAGACTGGCGACAAGGACCGACGCCGGTCACGCGATCCAGTGCGCCCGGGCAGCACCGCCGCTGTTCGCAGATGCTCCCAGGCGGCGGCGGCTTGGGCGAGGACGGGGCCGCGAGAGCCCCCCGACTGGGTCGGGTTCGCCCGCGGCCCCGGTGGTCTGGCGGTCGTTACTCTGCGGGAGGCTCGGCGTCCGGGCCCCGGCCCGTCGGGCGATCGGGCCGCATGAAGGCGCCGATCTCCTCACGGGTCAGGCCGCCGCTGTCGTCGGCGTCCATGGCGCGGAACAGGCGGGCCTGGATCTCCTGCATCTCCTCGAGCGAGACCTCGCCGTCGCCATCCGCGTCGGCCACGGCGAACATCATCTTCATCATCATCATCGGCGGCGGCCCGTGACGGCCGTGTCCCTTGCCGTGATGACCCATCCGGCCGCCCGGGCCCATATGGCGGCCGCGCGGCCCCTCATCGCGGCCCCAGCCGCCCTGGCCCTCCCCGCGGGGACCGTGGCCCTCGGCGCGCGGGCCCTGCCCGTCGCCCCGCATGTCCTGCGTCATCGGGCGCTGGTCCCGGGTCATGGCGGGCCGCTCGGGCGCGCCGGCGGCGGGCGTCTCGTTCTGGGCCGAAGCGCCGAGCGCGCCCAGCCCCAGCGCCGAGGCGGCCAGCGCGCTGATCACGATGCGATGCATGGATCGTCTCCTTCTCGATCGTCCTGAGGACGCGGCGGTCCATCGGACCCGCCGTCGAGACTCAAACGCCCCGCCCCCCGCACTCCGTCGGGCGACGTGGCGGTAGAAGCCCGGCTTCCGTCCCAGGCCAGCCCACACCGCCAGCCGGCAACCGAGATGGAACGCCTTTCCATCCTAGGCCGCGGCTTCCGCTTACTCAGAAAATTACGGCAGAAACCGTCACTTTTGCTCGACCTTTGCTGCGGGGCGCTCCGACTGAAGTCGAGCCCTCGGCCTTAGCCGCTCCCCTCGCGCGACTCCGGTCCGCCGCGCCCCATCCCCTCACGCGAAAAAGCCAGCCTTCATGAAGATCTTCGCGATCGCGCTTGGCGCGACGCTGGTCACGCCCTGTGCCAATGCGTTGGTCATCCAAGCCTATGACGCCACCGCCGCCAGCGGCGGCCTCGTCGCATTCATGTCAGACCCCGGCGTGGTGTCGACGCCCCAGATCCGGTGACCCTGCGCCATACAGACCGTGCGCAGCGCCAACCCGCAGGACGATCACCGCAGCGCCAGCTTTGGTCAGGGCCGCGCGCGTGCTACCCGTCTGGCGCAGGCCGTCGCGGCGGGAGACTAGTTGGAATGGGGCTTCGCCTCCGCGATCGGAAAAACGCTCGAACGGCTCGATATCGGCTACGGCCGCTCGGTGAGCGAGCCGCAGGCGATGTCGGTGCTGCTCAGCCTCGACGATGGCGGCAGCTGGGACCTCCTGTTCACCGACACCAGCGTCCAGCACGGGCTGGAGGAGGCGAGCGCACTCGACTTCCCGGACGCCTATCCTGATGTCAGCGCCTTGAGTTTCCCGTTGGTTGTCTGGATCGCGACGTTCGCGACGGGGACCTTCCGCCTGGGCGACTCGGACGACTGCCTCGACGAGACCGCCACGACCATCGCGCTGCAGGGCGCGCCGGCGGCGACGCCCGTGCCCCTGCGTTCGGCGCGGGCCTGGCCGCGCTGGTCTTCGTCGGGCGCCACAAGCGGGGCTGCATATTGCGGAAGGCCGCGGATCCGCTCCGGGGCCTTCTCCCATCGCTCTCAGACTTCACCCCCAGATCCACCACACCGCAGGTCCCCCGACGGCCAGCACCAGCGCCTCCAGCGGCAGGCCCATGCGCCAGTAGTCGCCGAAGCGATAGCCGCCGGGGCCCATGATGATGGTGTTGTTCTTGTGCCCGATGGGGGTGAGGAACGCGCAGGAGGCCGCCACCGCCACGCCCATCAGGAACGGGTCCGCCGGCACGTCGATGGCGCGCGCCACGCTGACCCCGATGGGGGCCGCGATCAGCGCCGTGGCCACGTTGTTGAGGAAGTCCGAGAGCGTCATCGTCACCGCCATCAGCGCCAGCAGGATCGCCAGCGGCGGCCAGCCCTGCGTCGCCTGCACCAGCGCGCCCGCGATCAGCTCGGCGCCGCCGGTCGTCTCCAGCGCCTGGGCGATCGGCACCAGGCAGGCGAGCAGCACGATCGCCTTCCACTCGATCGAGGCATAGACCTCGCGCCCGCGCACCACGCCGCCCAGCGCATAGGCGCCGACCACGCCCACCAGCGCCACCGGCAGCGGCAGCCAGCCCATCGCCGCCACCCCCACCGCGGCGAGGAACACCAGCGCCGCGAACAACGCCTTGTCGCGCTGCAGGACCGGAGTCTCGCGCCCCTCGAGCGCCATCACCCCCAGCCAGTTCAGCACGTCGGTCATCCGCTCGCGCGGGCCCAGCAGCAGCAGCACGTCGCCCGGCCGCATCGGCAGGCGCGAGACATGCTCGCGGAACCGCCGCCCCTGGCGCGAGACGCCCAGCAGCACCACCCCCTGCCGGGGCGCGAGCCGCAGCCCCGCCGCGGTGCGCCCGGCCGCCCACGCGCCCTCGGGCACGATCGCCTCGACCAGCGTCAGGCGGCCCGAGATCGCCGCCCGCGGGTCGCGCTTGCGCTCGGGCGGGGGATCGCCCTTGTCCGAGACCATGCCGGCGTCCGCGTCCGCGGCCTCCCACGCCGCGGGGTGCTGGAGGCCGGCGGCCGCCATGAACCCCTCGATCGCCGCGGGCTCGCCCTCGACCGTCAGCAGGTCGCCCTCGCGCAGCTCCTCGTACCGCGCGAGGCCGGGCAGGCGCCGCTCGCCCCGGGTCAGACCCAGCAGGTTGACGTCATGCTCCTCGGTCAGGGGGGTGAGGTCGGCGATCCGCTCGCCCTGCAGCTTGGCCTCGGGGGGGACCAGCACCTCGGCGATGTAGAGGCTCGCTTCGGCCTCCTCGACCGGCGCGCGGCCGCCGCGGGGCAGCAGCCGCCAGCCGATCAGGGCCACGAACAGGATCCCCGCGGTGGCCACGATCAGCCCCACGGGGGCGAAGTCGAACATCCCGAAGGGGGCGCCCAGCGCCTCGGCCCGGTACTGGGCGATGACGATGTTGGGGGGCGTGCCGATCAGGGTGATCATGCCCCCCAGGATGGTCGCGAAGCTGAGCGGCATCAGGGTCGAGGACGGCGAGCGCCCCGCCTTCCGCGCCGTCTGCAGGTCCACCTGCATCAGCAGCGCCAGCGCCGCGACGTTGTTGATCACCGCCGAGAGCCCGGCGCCGACCGCCGAGAGCAGCCCGATATGGGACCACAGCGGCCGCTCGGGGTCCGAGACGCGGGCGGCCAGCCACTCGATCGCGCCCGAGTTCTGCAACCCCCGCGAGACCACGAAGACCAGCGCCACGACCGCGACGGCCGAGTGTCCGAATCCCTCGAAGGCGTGGTCGGCCGGCACCAGCCCCAGCGCGACCGCGGCGAACAGCGCGAGGAAGGCCACGAGGTCGTAGCGCAGCTTTCCCCAGATCAGCAACGCGAAGACGACGCCCATCAGGGCGAACAGCTGGGCCTGCTCGGCGGTCATTCCGATCCCCTTTCGGATTCTGTGCGCGCAATCTGCCTTGGCGGAGGCGGCAAAGCCAAGGCCGATGCGCGACGGGTCCGAAGGGGGCCGCCCGCCGGGCCGCCGTGCGCCGCCGGGCGTGGGGGCGGGCGCAGGGGCGGGCGTGGGGGCAGGCGCAGGGGCGGGCGCAGGGGCAGGCGCAGAGGCGGGCGCGGAGCCCGGGCGTCCGGGCCGCCGTTCAGACGGCGGCGGAGGCCGGCGTCGGGGACGTGGCGGGCAGCGGCGCGCAGGCCGGCGGGGCCTCGGCCAGCCTGATGCGGACGATCTCGCGCGAGACGTCCCGCGCGGGCGAGGCGCAGGCGCTCAGCGCCAGGCAGGTCAGGATCAGCAGAATACGCGACATCGCAAAGCTCCCCGCAACGCGGCCCCCACCCGGGGCCCGCGGCGGATCCTGGCGGATGCGGCTCAAGATGCGGTGAAGCGACGTGGTGAAGGCGGTCTTTCCGCCTCCGGCGCCGAGCGCCCCGCCCCCTCAGCGCCCGACGGTGATCGCGAGAATGGCGGTGAACACCACCGCCACGCCGAGCAGCGCCGGCACGATCAGCCCGGCCCATCCGAAGACGATGACGCTGAGGATCCAGAGCATGATGACGTTGAGCGCGAACCACAGCGGCGCGTCCTCATGCCCCTCGAACGCGTCGCGGAGCATCCAGCCGAGGAGGGGAATGCGGTAGAGGATGGGGATCATGAGGGGCCTCCGGTCACGGGTTTGGCCGGAGGTAGGCAGGCGCAACGGACTGTGGGATGCGGCAGGGGGTCCACGTCACGGGGGTGTGAGGGGGGGCGTATTTCGATGCGCCGTGGCGTAGGAAGCAGGCGGTGGATGGCGCATTGAAATGCGCCCTACGGTTGCTGCCTAAGACTTTGACTTATCTCTAGACTCAATCTGCCGTCGCTTCGCCTCAGGAATTGCGGCGTAGACCTCATCAATCCTCCTAGGCTCGGAGATCATTTTATCTACCACAATGTTTACAAGATCGAATAGTTGATATGCAACATCGCCACCGTCACTCCAGTTTATTTCGCCCGGATGAACTGCGTCGTTCCCAACGACCCGAACCGAATCCAGTGCCATTTGAATCTTCGGCGGCAAGCCCTTCTGCACGAGCGAGGCTATATCTGCATTAATATTCCGCCCCGGCTCACCTAAGTGAATACACAAATTTTGAACGATCAACCTTAGGAGTGCGCAGGCAGCCCTTGGCGATTTATCGACAATACTTGCCGCCTCCTCAAATAGCACCCGGCAGGCATCAGGCATATCTGAATTCGGAATGTGATCTGAAGAGATAGATGGGTATATCATATTCGAGTGTTGCCATACTGCAATTTTCTCGCAATTATAGCATTTGGACAGATTGATATTCTGAATTCCCACCACTCCATATTTGGTTTCCCCTTCCCCGGCGATAGACATCCCCCCAGTCGACAGAAACTCGATAAATTTCCGAAGCGAATCTGGCGCCTCCTTCGGAAGCTCAAGCTTCTCCAAGTCACACGGCATCCAAATGCTTGGGATCCTATCTCCACTCTCGATTGACTCTACGTAGACAGAATACCAGTACTGCGTAGTCAAAGAGTGGCAATACGGACATGTAAACGAAGTCAGCTTAATATTTGGCCGAACGACCCTCATCTAAAACTCCTCCACCGTCACCACCCCCGGCGCCGCCTTGATCGCTCCCGCGAT
>NZ_CAXBOD010000079.1:0-17538 GCF_963977235.1 uncultured Albimonas sp. | reverse complement strand
TCGCTCTGATCGGCATCAGCGACGGACGGCTCCGGAGAACAGGCGCTCCGCGAGGCGTCTCGGGCGCGGCGCCCGGGACGCGCGGGGGGGCGACGTCGGCGCGGAGGGCGAGCGGCGGGTCCGGGCGGCGGTCGGGCCGGGCGCAAGGCCGGGTCCGCGCCCCGGGGGGAGGGGAAATCCTTCGGCGGAGTCTCTCGCTCCCCGCGCGGCGCCGCGCGCTCCCGCCGCAGGGCGCGTCACAAAACTGAATCCGAACCGTCGGGCTACTGTCGCCGGGCGCCTTTAGACGGCCCCCAGCAGACGGGAGCCGCGCATGCTGATCAAGATCGAGTCGCTGACCAAGAGGTTCGGCGCCGCCACCGCCGTGGATGCGGCCGAAATCCGCGTCGAGAAACCGGCGATGATCGGGATCATCGGACGCTCCGGCGCGGGCAAGTCGACCCTGCTGCGCATGATCAACCGCCTGACGCCGGCCACCTCCGGGCGCATCGTCGTCGACGGGGTGGACGTGCTGACCCTCAAGGGCGCCGCCCTGCGCCGCTGGCGGCGCGACTGCGCGATGATCTTCCAGCAGTTCAACCTCGTCCCCCGCCTCGACGTGGTCACCAACGTCATGCTCGGCCGGCTGAACGGCCACTCGGCGCTGGCCTCGGCCTTCAACGTCTTCGGCCAGGACGACATCGGCCAGGCGCTCGCCCATCTCGAGCGGCTGGGCATCGCCGAGCACGCCCTCAAGCGCGCCGAGGCCCTTTCGGGCGGGCAGCAGCAGCGCGTGGCCATCGCGCGCGCCCTGATGCAGGAGCCGCGCTTCGTGCTCGCCGACGAGCCCATCGCCTCGCTCGACCCGCTCAACGCCCAGGTGGTGATGGACGCCCTGCGCCGGATCCACGTCGAACACGGGCTGAGCGTGATCTGCAACCTGCACACGCTCGACACCGCGCGGCGCTATTGCGACCGCGTCATCGGCATGCGCGCCGGCCGCATCGTCTTCGACGGCCCCGCCGAGCTGCTGACCGAGGCCATGGCCCGCGAGATCTACGGCGCCGGCGCCGAATTCTCCGAGGCCTCGACCTCCACCAGCCTCGAGACGCTGACCCCATCGGAGGCGGCCGCCGCGCGCGCCGTCCCCGTTCCGGGCTGACCCTGCCGCGCCCGCGGCCCGAGGGCGCCCCCCCGTTCACCATCGCAGCCGATCCCGCGCCCTCCCGGGCCGGGACGAACCCCGAGGGAAATCCGATGAAGACCATCGCGCTCGCCGCCATCGCGGCCGCCACGCTCGCCTCCGCGGCCTCCGCCCAGGAGATCGCCGAGTTCCGCATCGGCCTGCTGGGGGGCGAGAACGCCTCCGACCGCATGCGCTCGAACGAGTGCCTGCGCGAGAAGACCGAGGCCCTGCTCGGCGTGCCCACCAAGCTGTTCGCGCCGGCCGACTACAACGGCGTCATCGAGGGCCTGCTGGGCGGCAACCTGGACATGGCCTGGCTGGGCGCCTCGGGCTACGCCAAGGTCTACCTCACCGACCCCGAGGCGGTCGAGCCGGTGCTGGTCAAGGTCAACACCGACGGCTCCTACGGCTACCACTCGATCGGCTTCGCGCGCGCCGACAGCGGCATCGCCTCGCTCGACGACATGAAGGGCAAGACCTTCGGCTTCGGCGATCCGAACTCGACCTCGGGCTACCTGATCCCCTCGATCGAGATCCCCGCCGCGGGCTATTCGATGACCCCGGGCGAGTATTTCGCCGACGTGGTGTTCACCGGCGGTCATGAGCAGACCATCGTCGCGGTCTACAACGGCGACATCGAGGCCGGCGTGACCTGGGCCGACGGCCTGGGCGAGTGGGAGGACGGCTACAACTCCGGCGCCCTGCGCAAGGCGGTGGACGCGGGCCTCGTGGACATGACAGAGATGGTCCAGATCTGGATGTCCAAGCCGATCCCCGAGGGCCCCATCGTGCTCGCCAAGGGCCTGCCCGAGGACGTGAAGCTGAAGATGACCGCGCTCGTCGCCTCGCTCGAGTCGATCGACCCCGAGTGCGCCTACGGCGTGATGGCCGGCGAGGCCAAGGGCTTCATGCCGATCACCCACGAGGCCTATCTCTCGATCATCGACGCCCGCAAGACCGCGTCCGAGTGATCCAGGCCCCGGCCTGACCGCGCAGGCCCCGGAGCCGCTCCGGGGCCTCGTCTCTTGCGGATCGGCCCGCCCCACGGGCGCCCCGGACCTGATCCGGGGCCTCCTGGGGCCGGCCGCGAGAGGCCCCGGATCAAGTCCGGGGCGCGCGCCCCCTTCCCCCACATCGCAGCCCGAGGCCCCCATGACCCTTGCGGACCTGGAAACCGAGATCGTCCGGCAGTCCCGCCGGCGCCAGATGTATTCGGGCCTCGCGGTCCTGATCGTCGCGGCGGTGCTGATCTCGGGGTTCGACCTGTCGAACTCGATGAACTCCGGGTCGTTCTGGAACGGGCTCGGCCAGTTCTTCGACTATCCCGCCGGCCTGCTGGGCGAGGCCTGGGACACCGGCCTGTTCGGGATGGCCGAGCTGCTGTGGCGATTCCTGCCCGCGCTGATCGAGACGCTCAACATCGCCGTCGCCGCCACCCTGCTGGGCGGCGCGGGCGCCGCGGTCCTGTCGCTGGCCGCCACCCCCAACCTCGGCGCGCCCGCCTGGCTGCGCCTGCCGATCCGCCGCACGCTCGACGTGATGCGCGCCTTCCCCGAGCTGATCATCGCGCTGTTCCTGATCTTCGTGCTGGGCACCTCGCCGGTGCCCGCAATGATCGCGGTCGCCTTCCACACCGTCGGCGCGCTGGGCAAGCTGTTCTCCGAGGTCAACGAGAACATCGACGTGAAACCGATGGAGGGGCTCGCCTCCTCCGGCGGCTCCTGGTTCCAGCGCATCCGCTACGGCGTGATCCCCCAGGTCGCCCCCAACTGGCTGAGCTATTTCCTGCTGCGGCTCGAGATCAACGTCCGCGCCTCGGCGATCCTGGGCTTCGTGGGCGCCGGCGGCATCGGCACCGAGCTGCGCCGCACCATCGGCTGGGGGCAGGGCTCGGGCGACGAGACCATCGCGCTGTTCATCCTGCTGATCGGCTCGATCGTGGTGATCGACCAGCTCTCCTCCTGGGGCCGCGCGCGGCTCGCCGGCAAGCACGGCCAGGGCGAGGAGACCGAGGCCCAGACCGCTCACGGGCATGAGAACCGCGTCGCCCGCACCCGCGCCATGGTCCGCCGCCGCACCGCGCTGACCGCGCTCGCGCCCGCGCTGGCGCTGGGCTATCTCGCCTACGCCTGGGTCGCCTTCGACGTCTCGGGCCTGCTCGCCTCGGCCCGGCCCGAGCGGGCGGCGATCCTCGCCACCGACTCGGTGATGTTCAAGACCCATGTCGAGCAGAGCCTGCGCACCGGCGAGGTCGCCGTGGCCATCGAGGGCGAGCGCACCGCCACCTATTCCCGCGACGCCCTCCCCGACTGGGTGCGCGCGGACGGCGAGACCTGGGACGTGGACCTCGGCGACGGCTTCTTCGCCACCATCGAGGGCCCCCGCCTGCGGGTCGAGGCGCCCGGCTACGGCGTCATCACCGTCACCGCCACCGAAGACGCGCTCCTCTACGACCTGCCCTCCGGCCCCCCGCCCGCGTGGCTGCGCACCGACCCCGTCAAGTTCGACATGCGCCCCGAGATCGGCAAGCGCATCCAGGCCTCCCGCGCCAAGTTCGAGATCCACCGCTACGCCTGGGGGTGGGAGAACTTCTGGTTCCCGTTCCGCTCCCCCCTCTGGGGTCTGAGCGCCGGCGAGGTCTGGTCGCTGGCCTGGTCCGACGACCGCATCGACCCCGACCTTTCCAACGCCGCCTTCATCTTCGACCAGTTCTGGACCAACCCCGACTGGATGCATGGCGAGGTCTTCAAGGCTCTGCTCGAAACCATCATGATGGCCCTGCTGGGCACCCTGGTCGCGGCCTTCGTGGGCCTGCCGCTCGCCTTCCTCGCGGCCTCCAACTTCACCCCCAGCCTGGCGCTGCGCTTCGGAGTGCGCCGCCTGTTCGACCTGCTGCGCGGCATCGACATGCTGATCTGGTCGCTGATCTTCATCCGCGCCTTTGGCCTCGGCCCGCTGACCGGCGCGCTCGCCATCGCCTTCACCGACACCGGCAGCCTCGGCAAACTGTTCTCCGAGGCGCTCGAGAACGTCGACGACAAGCAGATCGAGGGCGTGCATTCCACCGGCGCCACCCAGCTGCAACGCTACCGCTTCGGCGTGCTCCCCCAGATCATGCCGGTGTTCCTCAGCCAGGCGCTCTACTACCTCGAATCCAACACCCGCTCGGCCACCGTCATCGGCGCGCTGGGGGCGGGCGGCATCGGCCTGATGCTGGTCGAGACCATGCGCACCTCGCGCGACTGGGAAAACACGCTTTACATCATCGTCCTGACCATCCTTGTTGTCTTCGCGATGGACGCCCTGTCCGGCTGGCTCCGCCGCCGCCTGATCCAGGGCCGCGAGGCGCGGGAGGTCTGATGGCGCGGCTGAGCGAAACCCCCTGGATCGACCCCAGCAGCCGGGTGATCGACTCGCGCCTTGGCCCCTACACCGAGGTCATGGCCGGATCTCACCTGCTCGAGGTCGACTTCGGCGCCTATTCCTACTGCGCCGGCCGCAACGAGATCGCCTATTCGCGCATCGGCAAGTTCGCCAACATCGCCTCCGGCTGCCGGATCTGCCCGACCAACCACCCCTACCAGCGCGCCTCGCTGCATCATTTCATGTATCGCGCCTCCAACTACTGGGACGACGCGAGCGACGAGGCCGAGGTGTTCGAGGAGCGTCGCCGCAACGGCGTCACCGTCGGCCATGACACCTGGTTCGGCTACAACGCCGTGATCATGCCCGGCGTCACCGTCGGCGACGGCGCCATCGTCGCCGCCGGCGCGGTGGTGACCAGGGACGTCGCCCCCTACACCATCGTCGGCGGGGTCGCGGCGGCCCCGATCAAGCCCCGCTTCCCCGCCCCCATCGCGCAAAGACTTCAGGCGATGGCCTGGTGGGACTGGGATCACGCCACGCTTCGTGCAAGGCTCGACGACTTCCGCAGCCTCCCGGTCGAGGCGTTCCTCGAGCGATACGAACAGGCCTGAACGCATGAGCTACGACGTCGCCGTGGTCGGCGCCGGCATCCTGGGCCTCGCGCACGCGCTGGCCGCCGCGCGCCTCGGCAAGCGCGTGGTGGTGATCGAGCGCGACGCCCAGGCCAACGGCGCCTCGATCCGCAACTTCGGCTTCGTGACGGTCAACGGCCAGCAGGCCGGCGACTGCTGGACCATGGCCCGCCGCGCCCGCGACGTCTGGGCCGAGGTCGCGCCCCAGGCCGGGATCGAGATCCTCCACCCCGGCATGCTGGTCACCGCGCGCCGCCCCGAGGCCGAGGCCGTCATCGACGCGTTCCTCGCCACCGAGATGGGCGCCGACTGCCGCCGCCTGACCCGCGCCCAGGCCCTCGACTACGCCCCTGTCTCGGCCCAGGTCACCGCCGCCCTCCACTCCCCCCTCGAATTCCGGGTGGAGTCCAAGACCGCGATCCCCAAACTCGCCGCCTGGCTCGCCGAGGCCCACGGCGTCGCGTTCCGCTGGCAGACCGAGGTTCACGCGGTCGACGCCCCCCGCATCGAAACCTCCGCCGGCCTGATCGAGGCCGAAACCGTGATCCTCTGCCCTGGCGACGACTACGCCGGCCCCTTCGCCGAGCGGCTGGCCGCCTACAACCTCACCCGCTGCAAGCTGCAGATGCTGCGCGTGATGCCGACCGAGCGCCCCAGGCTGGGGGCTGCCGTCATGTCCGACCTCGGCCTCGCCCGCTACCTCGGCTACGCCGAACTGCCCGAGGCGCAGGCGCTGAAGACCCTCCTCGAGGCCGAGCAGCCTTCCCACCGGTCCAACGGCGTGCACCTGATCGTGGTGCAGTCGGCCGACGGCTCCCTCGTGGTCGGCGACAGCCACCACTACGCGGACACGCCCGACCCGTTCTCCTCGACCCTCGTCGACCGGCTGATGCTGGGCGAGATGGAGGCCGCCCTCGACCTCGGCCCCTGTGCCGTCACCGAGCGGTGGCTCGGCACCTACGCCTCCGCCCCCGACCGCTGGCGGCTGACCGACGCGCCCGACCCCGCCACTCGCCTGTGCATCGTCACCGCCGGCTGCGGCGCCTCGACCTCCTTCGCCATCGGCGAGGAGACCCTCGCCGCCCTTTTCGCCTGACAGGAGCCCTGCCATGAAATTCGACGCGGTCATCTTCGACTGGGCCGGCACGATGATCGACTTCGGCTCCTTCGCGCCGATGGGCGTCTTCGTCGAGGCCTTTGCCCGGTTCGGCGTGACCGCCACGATCGAGGAGGCCCGCGGCCCCATGGGCGCCCCCAAGCGCGCCCATATCCAGGCGATGCTGGCCATGCCCTCGATCCGCGCCCAGTGGCAGGCCGAGCATGGCCGCGCCCCGACCGAGGAAGACGTCGACGCGGTCTACGCGATCTTCGTGCCGATGAACGAGGCGGTGGCGCCGAAATACGCGACCCTCGTCCCCGGCGCCAAGTCGACGCTCGACGCGCTCGCCGCCCGCGGGATCCGCGTCGGCTCCACCACCGGCTATGTCCGCTCGATCATGAAAGGCGTGATCCCGGTCGCCGCCGCGCAGGGCTTCTCGCCCGAGTGCATCGTCTGCGCCGACGACGTCGAAGGAGGCCGCCCCGGCGCGGAACAAATGTTCCTCGCCTTCGAACAGATGTCTCTGAATCGGGGCGCAAAAGTCCTGAAAGTGGACGATACCGAGCCCGGCATCGCCGAGGGCGTGGCCGTCGGCGCCGTCACCGTGGGGGTCGCCCTCTCGGGCAATATCGCCGGCCTCACGGTCGAGGATCTGATGGCGCTTCCCGACGACGAGCGCGCCGCGCTGCTGGCGAAAGCCTCCGGAATCCTGCGCGCGGCCGGCGCCGACCACGTCATCGAGACGGTCGCCGACCTGCCCGACCTGATCGAGGCGCTGGAGGCGAAGGGGTGAGCGCGCCCGACGAGCTCAACATCCTTTTCATCACCGCCGACCAGCTCCGCGCCGACGTCCTGCACGGCCGGCTGGCCGGGATCGCGCCCACCCCGAACCTCGACCGACTGGCGCGAGAGTCCGTGGCGTTCGACAGTCACTACACCGTCACCGCCCCCTGCGGCCCGGCCCGCGCCAGCCTGCTGACCGGGCTTTATGCCAGCAATCACGGTAGCTTGCGCAACGGCACGCCGCTCGACGCCAGCCTGACCAACCTGGCCCACGAGTGGCGCAAGGCCGGCCGCGAGCCGCTGCTGTTCGGCTACACCGACGCCACCCCCGACCCGGATGCGGTCCACCCCGCCGACCCCGCCCTGCGCTCCTACGAGGGCCTGCTGCCGG
This sequence comes from uncultured Albimonas sp., assembly GCF_963977235.1. NCBI lineage: Bacteria > Pseudomonadati > Pseudomonadota > Alphaproteobacteria > Rhodobacterales > Paracoccaceae > Albimonas > uncultured Albimonas sp. The sequence continues at coordinate 10,102 of NZ_CAXBOD010000079.1, read as the reverse complement.
GGTTCCGGGAGGTCGTTGAGATGCGCTTCGAAAGCCCCCACACCTGGCTCGCGCATCTCATCGCTCAGGGCTACGACCTCCCCCGCCCGCTGCCCCAGCGCCTGTTCGAGCTGTATCTTCCCCAGGGAGGAGAGATCGCGGGCCCCGCCCTCTACCGGGCCGAGGACAGCGACACCGCGCTGCTGACCGACCTGACGCTCGCCCATCTCGACGCCCGCCGCGACCACCCGTGGACCGCGCACCTCACCTACATCCGCCCCCACCCCCCCTTCGTCGCCCCCGCCCCCTGGAACGTCGCCGTCTCGCCGGACGCGATCCCCCTGCCGGGCGAGGAGCGGGCCGGGCATCCGTTCACGCAGGCCTGGTTCTCCGAGCGCAGTTCCTTCGGCCTGTGGATGGGCTTCAACGGCGATTGCGAGGGGCTGCCGCTGGCGCAGGCTCAGGCGCTGCGGGCGGTATATCTTGGGCTGGTGGCCGAGCTCGACCACCACATCGGGCGCCTGCTCGACTGGCTCGATGAGACGGGGCAGGCGCAGCGCACGCTGCTCGTGTTCACCGGCGACCATGGCGAGATGCTGGGCGACGGCCGCCTGTGGGGCAAGCACGCGGTGTTCGAGAAGGCCTTCCACGTCCCCCTGATGATCCGCGACCCCCGCCGCCCCGCGCAGGCCGGCCGCCGGGTGAGCGCCCCGACCGAGAGCGTCGACCTCGCCCCCACCCTCCTGTCGCTCGCCGGCCGCACGCCGCCCGCCCCCTGGGACGGCCGCCCGCTGACCCCCTGGCTCGAGGGCGAAACGCCGGCCGACTGGCGAACCTCCGCCCTGATGGAGATAGATTTCGCCGAACCGCCCGGCCCCTCGGGGGGCCGCGAGACCCGCTTCCAGCGCGCCTGGGGCACGGGGCTCGAGGACTCGGGCGCCGTGATCCTGCGCGAGGGCCGCTGGCGGCTCGTCCGCTTCGCCGCCGAACACCTGCCCCCGATGCTGTTCGACATGGAGGGCGACCCCGAGGAGACCACGAACCTAGCCCTCCAGGCGCCCGAGCAGGTCGCCCGGATGACCGAGACGCTGCTGCGCCGGCGCCTCGCCCGCGCGGGCCGGGGCAAGGCGCACCTGGCGGTGGGGGTCTGAGGCCCGGGCCCGGCGCGCCCCGGGCCTGACCCGGGGCCGCCTGCGGGCCGGGCGCGGCCTCAGTGAGCCTCGACCGACTGCCCCTCGGGCGGCTTCTTCATCAGCAGCGCCACCAGGGCCAGCCCGCTGAACAGCGCCGCGATCAGCAGGAAGATGTCGATGAAGCTCATCACGCTCGCCTGTCCGTGCAGCCGCCCGGCCATCTGCGCCAGCGCCCCGGCCGGGTCCATGCCGTGGGCGCTGAGGTTCCCCTCCAGCATCTGCATCTGGCGCAGGGCCTCGGGGTTGGACCAGGTCACGCTTTCGCGCAGGCGGTCGTAGTGCAGGTCGGCGCGGTCTGCGAGGATCGTGTTGATCACCGCCAGCCCCACCGCCCCCCCGAGGTTGCGCATCAGGTTGTAGAGGCCCGAGCCGCCCTTCATCTTCTCCGGCGGCAGGGTCCCCAGCGCCAGGTTGTTGATCGGCACCATGCACAGCATCAGCGACATGCCGCGCAGGATCTGGGGGACCAGCAGCTCGTCGAAGGACCAGTCGGCGGTCAGCCCGGTCAGCATCCAGGTCGAGCTCGCGAAGCCCAGGAAGCCGATCAGCAGCATCACCCGCAGATCGAGCTTGCGCGACAGGATCCCCGCCAGCGGCGCCGAGCAGAACATCGCGAGCCCCGAGACGAACACCGTCTCGCCGATCTGCAGGCTGTCGAGCCCCCGGATCTGCGCGAGATACAGCGGATAGAGATAGGTCAGCCCGTAAAGCCCGATCCCCATCACGAACGAGAACGCCGACCCGATGGAGAAATTCACGTCGCGATAGGCCGAGAGGTCGATCAGGGGATCCGCCCGCGTCAGCGCCCGCCAGAAGGTCACGAGGCCGCCCACCACCATCACGACCGCCAGGATCGCCACCCCCTCGTCGGCCAGCCAGTCGTTGGCGGGCCCTTCCTCGAGCACGTATTCCATGCCCCCCAGGAACCCCGCCAGCGCCAGCAGCCCCCACCAGTCGAAGCGGTCGAACAGCTTCCAGTCGGGCTTGTCGAAATCGATCAGCAGGAAGGCGGCCAGCGTCACCCCGATGCCCGGGATCACGTTGACCAGGAACAGCCAGTGCCAGGAGAGGTGGAAGGACAGATACCCCCCCACCGTCGGCCCGACCGTGGGCGCCAGCGTCGCCACCAGCCCCACCATCGGCGAGACCAGGCTGCGTTTGGAGGCCGGGAAGATCGTGAAGGCGGCCGCGAAGACCGAGGGGATCATGCCCCCGCCCAGGAACCCCTGCACGGCGCGCCACAGGATCATCTCGCCGATCGAGGACGACATCGCGCACATGAAGCTCGCGAAGGTGAACCCGGCGGCGGCGACGGTGAACATCAGCCGCGTCGACATCATCCGGCCGAGGAACCCCGACAGCGGGATCATGATCACCTCGGCGATCAGGTAGGAGGTCTGCACCCAGCTGATCTCGTCGGGGCTGGCGGCCAGCCCGGCCTGGATCTCGGGCAGCGAGGCCGAGACGATCTGGATGTCCAGGATCGCCATGAACATCCCGAAGACCATCACCAGGAAGCTGACGACGCGGCGGGGCGTCAGCTCCGGTTCGGGGGCGGCGGACATGGGGCGTTCCCTTGCTCGGTGGGCGCGGCCCGGTCGGCGACGACGGCGTCGGCCGAGGCGATGGGGTTCGGCGGGCGGGCGCTCAGTGCGCGGCGGCGAGGCGCTCGGCGTCGGTCTTCGCCGGCGCGGGGGCCGAGGCGGGGCGCGCGCCGGGGGCGGGCGCGTCGGGCGCGGTGCGCAGGTCGACCGAGACGATGGCCGAGAGGCCCGCGCGCAGGGCGCCCGAGGCCAGCGCCTCGGGCGGGATCTCGATGCGCACCGGCACGCGCTGGACGACCTTGGTGAAGTTGCCCGTCGCGTTCTCGGCCGGCAGGAGGGAGAAGACCGCGCCGGTCGCCGGGGCGGTCGAGGCGACGCGCCCCTCGAAGCTGCGCTCGGGCAGGGCGTCGAAGGCGATCTCCACGCTCTGGCCCGCCGCGAGGCCGGCCATCTGCGTCTCCTTGAAGTTGGCCTCGATGTAGAAGCCGTCGTCGGGCACCAGCGCCGCGAGGCGCGCGCCGGGGGAGACGAGGTCGCCCGACTGGACCGCGAGGTTGGCGAGCGTTCCGTCGACCGGCGCGCGCAGCGTGGTCAGCTCGAGGTCCCGGCGGGCCTGGTCGACGGCGAGCTCGAGCTCGTGTCTGGCGCCCTCGGACTCGGCGCGCTGGGCGGCGAGGACCTGCACCTGGGCGCGCGCGCTCTCGACCGCGGCCCTGGCCGAGGCGAGGTTGGCCGAGGCGGTGTCGAAGGCCTCGGTCGCCCCGTCGAGCTGCGCCTGGGCGGCGACCTTGCGCGAGACGAGGTCGCGGGCGCGCGTGAGGCTGATCGAGGCGTTCTTCAGCGTCGCCTCGGCGGCGTGCTGGCCGGCGACGGCCTGGTCGACGGCGGCGCCGGCGGCCTCGATCTGGGCGTCGATGCGCGCCAGCGTGCGGTCGGCGGTGGCGACCCGGCTCTGCGCCATCTGCAGCGCGATGCGGTAGTCGCCGTCGTCGAGGCGCACCAGCGTGTCGCCGGCCCGCACGTGGACGTTCTCGTGCACCGGCAGCGCCGCGACATAGCCCTGCACGCGGCTCGAGATCAGGGTGATGTCGGACTGCACATAGGCGTCGTCGGTCTCGATCATGAAGCGGCCGACGGTCCACCAGTGCCAGCCCTCGTACCCCCCTGCGCCCAGCGCAAGCAGCCCCAGAACCGCAAGGATCGCCTTGCGGCGGCCGGAGCGCTTGGGCTTGCCGGGGGCCTCGGGCGTCCCGGAGGCGGGGGCGCTCGCCTCAGGGGCGGGGGCTTGCGGGCCCGGCGCGTGCGGGGCGGGCGCTTGCGGGGCGTCGCGCCGCTGGGAGGGCGCGACGGGAACCGCCTCGCGCGCGGCCTCGGCGGTCCGGGGGTCATGCTTTGACATCTTCGCGTCCTTGGGACGGGGCGGGGGGGCGGGCGGCGACTCGGCGATGCGAGATCGAACCGAGCGGTTCGATGCGAGATAGGCCGGGGCGAAAGTGGAATCAAGACTTCATCGAACCGCACGGTTCGATTATGTGTGTCGCCGGCCCGCCCCTCAGGACTTCCGATGACCGCGCAGAACCCCGATCCCGATCCGGCCGAGACCGAGGCCGAGGCCACCCCGCCCGACGACCTCTCGGAGGCCGGGCGCGGGCGGCGTCACGCGGCCGGCGCGGACCCCGCCAAGCGCGCCCAGATCATCGAGGGCGCGGCGCAGGCGTTTCTCGAGAAAGGCTTCGACGCCGCCTCGATGGAGGATGTGCGGCGGGCGGCGGGCGTCTCGAAGGGCACGATCTACGTCTATTTCGCCGACAAGGCCGAGCTGTTCGAGGCGCTGGTGGCCGAGAAGCGCGACCGGATGTTCGCCGGCGTCGTCGCGGTGCTGGACGAGCCGGCGCCGCTGCCCGAGAAGCTGACCCGCTTTGGCGAGGCGCTGTGCCGGGTGCTGTGTTCGCAGGACGTGATCCGCGCCCAGCGGATCGTCGTCGGCGCGGTGGCGCGGATGCCCGAGATGGGCGAGCGCTTCTATCGCGTCGGCCCCAGCCGGATGCACGACCGCCTCTGCGCCCTGTTCGAGCAGGAGGTCGCGGCCGGCCGGCTGGCGGTCCCCGACCCGCACCTGGCGGCGGTGCAGTTCATCGAGCTGGTCTCGGCCGGTCTCTGGCGGCGCCGGCTGTTCTGCGGCCAGCGGGCCGCGGTCGACGAGGCGGAGATCGCGCGGGTCGTCGCCGCGGGCGTCGACCTGCTGCTGCGCGCCTGGGGGCGGGGCGAGGCCGCCCCGGCCCCGGACTCCCGGCCCGCCGGCCCCGCCCCGGCCGCCTGAGGCGGCGGTCCGGGCGAGGCGGCCGGGCGAGGCGGCCGGGCGCGGCCGAGACCTCCCTCGGGCGTTGCGGGAGACCGGGCGGCGACGCGCGTCCGCGGCGGAGGGGCCGGGGGGATGTCGGCTCCGGCCCCCCCGATCAGGGCGGGCCGGGCGGACCCGTCACTTCATGCGGGCGAGGAGGCCGGTCTTCCACCAGAGCTGGTGGACGGCCACCGCCGCGACATGGGCGGCGATCAGCGCCAGAAGGAGGTTCATCAGCAGCTCGTGCGCCTCCGCGGCCGGGCCGATCAGGCCGAACCAAGCCGCGAGCCCCGAGAGCGGCATCGCCAGCAGCAGCGCGTAGATCGCCCGGTGCGCCCATTTCGAGGCGACGCGGAAGACCTCGGGCTCCCCGGCCGGGGCTTCGGGGGCGCCGTGGGCGCGGCGCAGCCACAGGCGGGCGAGCGCGCAGGCCAGAACCAGGAGGCCGATGACCAGATGCGCGACGGGGACCAGCCCCCAGGCGCGGGCGCCGGTCTCCATCGTCGTGTGGAAGGGGCGGCCCATGGAATCGAAGATCAGCCATTGCAGGGCGATCAGCCCGACCACGGCCCAGTGCAGCAGCTTCTGGGCGGGGGTGTAGGCGGCGGGGGTATGGGCGGGAGAGGCGGGGGCTACGGTCATGTCCTTGGCTCCGCTGGAAGGAGGGGGGGCGCAGGTTGCACGTCGGGACTTCCGCGTTCCGTCGCCGGGCGGGCGGGCGGGCGGGCGGACGGGCGGACCGGCGGAGCGACGACTGGCCTCAGTCGGAGAACAGCTTCGTCTGCTCGGCCGCCACGCGGGTCGGGTAGCGCTCGGGGAACAGGCGGACGAAGCGGTCGAGCCAGACCGCCATGCGGGTGACCACGATGCGCGAGCGGCCCCGCGCGACGCCCTCGAGGATCACGCGGGCGGCCGTCTCGGGGGGCATCTTCAACAGCTTGCGCTCATAGACCGCGACGCTGGCCTCGGCGCGGGCGCGGTCTTCGGGGCGGAGGTCGCGAAGCTCGGCCAGGTTGGCGCGCGCGATGTTGGTGGCCACGCCTCCGGGGTGGACGACGACGACCTGCACCGGGGCGCGGGCCATCAGCATCTCGATCCGGATCGCCTCGGTGAAGCCGCGGACGGCGAACTTGGAGGCGCAGTAGGCCGAAAGCCCCCCCTGCGCCATCAGCCCGTTGAGCGAGGAGATGTTGACCAGCGCCCCGTCGCCGCTGGCGATCAGCCGGGGCAGGAAGGCGCGCGTGCCGTGGATCACGCCCCACAGGTTCACCTCGAGGATCCGCTCGAACGCGCCCTGGCGCATCTCCATGAGCGGGCCGGAGCCCAGCGAGATGCCGGCGTTGTTGTAGAGCTGGTGGACGGCGCCGAAGCGGGCCTCTGTCGCCTCGGCCCAGGCCTGGAGGGCGGCGGGGTCGGCGACGTCGAGGACGGTGGGCTCGACCTCGGCCCCCGCGGCGCGCAGGAGGGCGGCGGTCTCGGCCAGCCCGGACTCGGAGAGGTCCGAGATCGCGAGGCGCGCGCCGCGGGCGGCGAGCTCCAGCGCCAGCGCCCGGCCGATGCCCGAGCCTGCGCCGGTGATCGCGGCGACGCGGTTTGCGAAGCGGTCGGCGCGGCGGGTCATTCGGCGGCCTCGCGCAGGGGGGCGGGGTCGAAGCGCAGGGCGGGGTCGTCGACGGGGCCACGGCGGAGCTGCGCCTCGTCGGCGAGGTAGTTGAAGGTCATCGTCCACGGCTCGCGGTCGCCCTGGCGGGGCAGCCCGTCCAGGGCGCGCAGGACGTAGCCGGCCTGGAAGTCCATCAGTGGCCGCTCGGCGAGGTCGGGGGGGCGGCGGGGCGTGCAGACCGCGGCGCCGGTCGCCTGCATGTGGTTGAGCAGGCGGCAGAAATGCTCGCACAAGAGGCCGATCTTCAGGGTCCAGGAGGCGTTGGTGTAGCCGATGGCGAAGCAGAAGTTCGGCACGCCGTCGAGCATCATGCCCTTGAACACCAGGTGGTCGGAGGGGACCACCGGCGCCCCGTCCACCGACAGGACCGCGCCGCCGAAGAGCTGCAGCTTCAGGCCGGTGGCGGCGACGAGGACGTCGGCCTCGATCTCGGTCCCGTCTTCCATCCGCAGGCCCTGGGGGGTGACGCGCTCGAGCCCTCCGGTGACGATCGAGGCGCGGCCGGACCGGATCGCCTTGAAGAAATCCCCGTCGGGCACGGCGCACAGGCGCTGGTCCCAGGGGCCGTAGGGCGGGTTGAAATGACGGTCGACGTCGAAGCCCTCGGGCAGCGAGCGGCGGTTGACCCAGCGGATCAGGCGGCGGGCGGTCCGGGGGTGTCGCTGGCACAAGAGCCACAGCCAGCGCTGCTGGAGGATGTTCTTGCGCCGGGCCCAGGCGTGGGCGGTGCGGGCGGGCAGAAGCGCGCGGAACAGGCTGGCGAGCCCGTCGCCCGAGGGCATCGGCAGCACGTAGGACGGCGTGCGCTGCACCTGGGTCACCCGGGCTCCGGAGCGGGCCAGCGCGGGGACCAGGGTGACGGCGGTGGCGCCGCTGCCGATCACGGCGATGCGCTTGCCCGCGGGGTCGAAGTCGGCAGGCCAGAACTGGGGGTGCAGGATCGGGCCGGGGAAGGCGTCTTCGCCGGGGAACCGGGGGCGGTGGCCCTTCGCGTAGTCGTAGTAGCCGGTGGCGCCGAAGATCCAGCGGGCGTGGAGGGCGGTCTCGGTCCCGTCGTCCTCGTCGCGCAGGCGCACGGTCCACAGGCCGCGGGACGAGGACCAGTCGGCCGCGAGCACCCGGCGGCGGAAGCGGATGCGCGGGGTCACGCCGTGCTCGTCGGCGGCCTCGCGCAGGTAGGCCAGGATCTCGTCCCCCCCGGCGATGGCCTTGTGCGAGGTCCACGGCTTGAAGTCGTAGCCGAAGGTGTAGAGGTCGGAATCCGAGCGGACGCCGGGATAGCGGAACAGGTCCCAGGTGCCGCCGAGGTCCGCGCGCGCCTCGACCACCGCCCAGGCGCGGGAGGGCGCCTCGCGGGTCAGCCAGCAGGCGGCGCCGATGCCCGAGAGGCCGGCGCCGACGATCAGCACGTCGAGGATCTCGGGCTGGGTCCGGGGCGGGGTCCGGGGCTGGGTCTCGGGCGGCGGCGCGGGTTCGGTCATCTGGGGTCCTCCCGCCGCGCAGTCTGGCCGATCCGGGGCGGGTTCCAAAGCCCTGTCGCGCGGGGGAGCCTCAGGCCTGCCAGGTGATCCGGCCGCCGCAGAGGGTGATCGCGGCGCGGGCCTGGTCGATCTGCGCGGGGGGGAGCGACTCGAGGTCGTGGGACATCACCGCGATGTCGGCCATCATGCCGGGGGCGAGGCGGCCCTTGCGGGCCTCGTTGAACTCGATCCAGGCGTTGCCGGCGGTGCAGCTTTCCAGCGTCTCGAGCAGGGTCTGGGCGTTGTCGACCCAGGGCGGGCCGAGATCGAGAGGCGCGACGGCGGCCTTGAGGTTGGCGGTGACGTCCACCGGCATCACCGGCCAGTCGGTCGAGAAGATCACCCGCGCGCCCGAGTCCCGGATCTTTCGCCAGGCGAAGGCCCAGGGGATCTGGCGGTCGTGCAGCATCTTGCCGGTGCCCTGGGGCGGGAACACGCCGCCGAAGGGGGCGTGGCCGGGCTGGATCGAGGCCACCGCGCCGAGCGCCTTGAAGCGGGGCAGGTCGGCGGGGTCGAGCACCTCGATATGCTCGACCCGGTGGCGGGAGTCGCGGGGGCCGTTGGCCTCGCGCGCGGCCTGGTAGCCGTCGAGCGTGCGGCGCACCGCGAGGTCGCCGATGGCGTGGGTGGCGATCTGGAAGCCGCGGCGGTCGGCCTCGATGCAGGCGGCGTTGAAGTGCTCGGGCTCGAACACCGCGTCGCCGGTGGTGGTCAGGCCGGGGTAGGGGTCGATCATCAGGGCGGTCGAGCTTTCGACCACGCCGTCCATGAACATCTTCACCCGGCCCGTCCACAGCCAGTCGCCGGCGAAGCGGCGGCGCATCTCCTCGGCCTCCTCGAAGCGGTCGAGGGTGTTGACGCTCCGGTAGTGAAAGGGGACCTCGGTGCGGCAGAGGAGGCGGCCCTCGGCCTCGCAGGCCTGCAGGAGCTCGGCGGTGTAGAAATTGCCGTCCATGTTGTGGAGGCCGGTGATCCCGTGGGAGGCGGCGTGGCGCAGGCCGCGGGCGATGACGGTGGCGTCGAGCGCGCGTTCGGCCGGGGTCGGGGCCGGGACCGGGTCGTCGCCCGAGACGAGGCCGAACATGTCGCGCCCGCCGTAGCGGGTGTGGGCGAGGATCGGGGCGTAGGCGCCGGGCTCGCGCAGCTCGCCGGTGGCGGTTCCGTCGGGGGCGAGGCGGATCTCGGAGCCCATCTCGGTCTCTCCGCCGTGCAGGAGGCCCGCGAGCTCCAGCGCCGGCGTGTTGGCCCAGATGGTGTGGTGATCGGGGGCGAACATGGCGAAGGGGCGGTCGGGGAGGACGCGGTCGAGGTCCTGGCGGGTGGTGGGGCGGCCCTCGCCGAGGATCGCGTAGTCGGCCTGGATGGCGAAGACCACGCGGTCGGAGGGGGCGGCGGCGGCGTAGGCGCGGACGCTCGCCGTCAGCGCGTCGAGGCCCCGGGTTCCGTGCAGGTCGAGGTAGTCGAGCTCGACCGCGCCCTGGAACAGGTGGACGTGGCTGTCGATGAAGCCGGGCAGGACCGTGCCCCCCTGGGCGTCGAGGATGCGGGTCGCGGGGCCGGCGAGGCCGCGGATCGCCGCCGTCTCGCCCACCGCCACGATCGCGCCGCCCGCGACGGCCAGCGCCGAGGCGCGGGGACGGGCGGGGTCCATGGTCAGCAGGCGGCCGTTGAGGATCACGAGGTCGGGGGTCACCAGGGTCTCCGTCGGCGGAAGGCGCGGCGCGGGGCGGCGCTGGGGGATGAGCCAGCGCGCCGCTCCGCGGCGCGGGGGGACAGCAGGCGCCCTGCGGGCGGGCTTGCGGCGTGGCGGGGGTGGACGCCGGGAGACGCGGAGGCCGCTTCCGAACTCACCAGAGAACAGG
>NZ_CAXBOD010000078.1:0-17661 GCF_963977235.1 uncultured Albimonas sp. | reverse complement strand
CATCCCGGCGCCCCCGCGCATCGTGCTGCCCGCAACGCCCCATGCACGAAAGCGAAGACGATGATGTTGCGCAGCCGGGCGAGGCCGCCCAGATAAGTTTCGAATGCAATCGTCCGGCATGATCCCGGCGAAGACCGCGCGTTCGAAAGGCCGCGCCGCAGCCGGATCGGAGACACCCCATGACGGCACGCGCCCACGCTTCCTCAAACGACGCGCCCCGACCGGGCCGGCAGGCCTTCTTTGTCCGGGCGAGGACATCGTCCGGCGGGATCCGCGGGGCGCTCGAGGCGTCCCGACCCGCGGCGCCTGCGCCGGTCCCGCTCCGCGCGCGTCCAGCCCGGGGATGCGGTCGATGAGCTTCCAGTCCCCCGCCTCATTCGCCCAGTTTCACAGCCAGGGCCGGCATGCCTCCTACGTGCGCTCGATGAGATCCCCGGGCGGGATCCTCGACCTGCTCGAGGTCCAGCGGCCGGCCGGCGACATGTCCCGCCCGGCCGTGCCGGACATCGTCCTGATGGTGGACCTGAGCGGCTGCAGCCGCGTCAAAGGCGACCTGGGAGGCGGCCGCTTCGATCTGGCCACCCGCAGAGGGACCCTGGCGCTCGCCGCCCCGGATTTCGCGACCACGGTGATCAACGAGGACAGCCATCGGCTCCGCAGCCTGGCCTTCCCGCTGGCGCAGTGGCAGAGCGCGCTCGACGAGGCGGCCGAGGGCCGGTTCTCCTTCGAGACCTCCTGCATCTACGGCCGGGTGTTCGACTCCGCGGCCCTGCGGTCGGCGTTCCGCAACCTGTGGTCGCTGTGCGAGGACGAGGGGGCGCCCTCGCGGCTGCTGGCCCGGGCGGCGGGCTGCGAGATCTTCGCCGAGCTCTGCCGGATGGGCGGCGCGCCCTTCGCCCCGGCGAAGGGCGGTCTCGCCCCCTGGGCCGAGCGGCGCTGCCTCGAGCTGATGCAGGCCCGGCTGTCGGAGGACATCGGCCTCGACGAACTGGCGGCCGAGGCGCAGCTCTCCTCCTTCCATTTCGCGCGCATGTTCAAGAAAAGCATCGGCGTTCCCCCGCGGGTCCACCTGACCCGGCTTAGGATCGAGAGGGCCTGCGAGCTGCTCGAACGGACCGACCTGTCGGTGACCGAGATCGCGCTCGAGGTCGGATACAGCTCCAACCAGGTCCTCGCGCGGGTTTTCCAGAGACTTCGGCAGATGAGCCCGACCGACTATCGCCGGGCGGTGCGCGATCCCTCGCGCGTCTATCCCGCGTCCTGACCGGGGCCCGCCGCAGCCAGCGCGAAAAGGACCGCGACCACGCCGTTGCTCGGCAAGACCGGGCCGTCGCCTAGGGAAATCGGGGCGCGACGTCATCCGCAGGTCCCGGCGCGGTCGAGGATCGGCGATTTGGTCGGCCCGGGCGTCGCGGGCTGCTCCGCGCGGCCCCCCGAAGACGCGGTGTCCGCAATCGTCCCTCGGCCCCGTCGGGCGACGCCTCGGCCCGGCGAGGCCGCACGCGGCCCTTGCGCCGCGGCTGCTTCCGGTCGGTCGGCGGAAGCGGGGATGGCGGAGGCCGCCATCCCCGCGCGGCTCAGGCGGCCTCGGCCGGAACCGGCGTGTTGAGCAGCTGCTGCTCCCACAGATAGGCGATGGCGCTGCCGCCCAGGTGATCCCGGAGCGCGTCGTTCAGCGCCGTCGCCGTCTCGGCCCGCGCCCAGTCGCGCTGCCACTCGGAGGCCAGCGCCAGCCAGGTCATCATGTTGATGCCCGCCGCGATCATGCGCTGGATCGCAACCTCGTGGGCCTCGAGCGAAGTGCCGCCCGAGGCGTCGGTGATCACGGTCACGTCCCAGCCCTCGCCCGCCGCCTGGATCGCGGGCATCGCCACGCAGATCTCGGTCCACAGGCCGGCGATGATCAGCTGCTTGCGGCCCGTCGCCTTGACGGCGTCGACGACCTTGGGATCCTCCCAGGTGTTGATCGTGGTCCGGTCGATCACCTCCTGGCCGGGGAACACGTCGGTGACATGCGGGAAGATCAACCCGCCCCGGGCCGCGATCACGCTGGTCAGGATCGTGGGCACGCCGAAGACCCTGGCCGTCTTGGCCAGGGCGGTGGTGTTGTTCACCACCGCCTGCGGATCGTGGCTGTTGAGATTGGCGAGCTGATAGGGCTGGTGGTCGATCAGGACGAGGACCGAGTCCTCGGGACGGAGAAGCGAGTCGAGGCCGTTGCGAAAGGTCATGGCTGTCATCCTTGCAGTTGTGAGAGAGCCGGGCTCCTGAGACCGACCCTAGCGACCGCGCCCTCGCCTCGCGGCGTCAGGGCTGCGCTGAAGGCGCCGTTCCTGCGGTCTGCGGATCTCCCCGCTGCGGGCCGCCGAGGCCGACCCGCGACCGGCGACGGCACGCGGCCGGCAGGCCTCGGCGACGCCGCCGGGCGCCAGGCGGATGATCTCCACCCCGGCAAGCTTCGCCTTCTCCGCGGCCCTGGCGATCGGGCCAGGGCCGAGCGGCGCTTCGGCCAGGAATGGCGCCTCGGACGCCAGAAGGGCGAGCAGGTCGTCCGCCTCGCCGGCCTCGACCGCCTTGCGCCGGGCGCCCAGCCCTCTGCCAGCGGCGGCACGGCAAGTTCGCCGATCGGCGCCTTCGCCTGCGGGCGCGAGGCGCCGAGGACATTGCCGGGAAGACGGCCTGGCCGCCCCTGCGGACCAGGCGGCGATCTTCGACGGCGATGCTTGCGGGCGCGCGCGGAACGCTGGAGGCTTGGCGTCGATACTACGAGCGGCGGCACATCCGGCCAGCCGTCGTGAGGAAGCCCGGAAACTCCAACCCCGGGGGATCCAAGGTTCGGCTGCGGAGCATCTCGCCGCGTGCGGTCAATCCTGCTTGGCGGGAGAGGGGCTGCGTCGCCTCGACAGGGCGTCGCGGACCAGGCCGAGGCGATCATTGCCGAAATACATGTCTTCGCCGTCGACGAAGATGGTCGGCGTGCCGAAGCCGCCGCGATCGACAAGCTCCTGTGTGTTCCGCCGCAACTGAGCTTTCACCGCGTCGCTCGCGATCGCGGCCAGCAGCCGGTCAGGGTCGACCGCAACCTCCTCGCAGATCCCGGCCAGCACCGCATCGCTCGACACGTCCTGGTCCTCGCTCCAGTAGCGACGGAAAACGGCCTCGGCGAAGGGGACGAGCTTGCCCTCCGGCTCGAGCGCGATGCACGCCCGCATCGCCTTGACGGTGTTGATCGGGAAGATCGTGGGCGGCATGCGGATGGTCAGCCCGTAGAGGCGGGCCCAGTCGGCCAGGTCCTTGATCATGTAGGCCTGCTTGGCGGGCGCCGGGTTCGCGCGGAAGGCGTAGACGCTGGGGTTGATCGTGTTGAAGATCCCGCCGACGAGGATGGGCCGCCAGATCACCGGCGCCTCGCATTCCGCGGCAACTCTCTGGACTTCGTGAAAGCCAAGATAGGTGAACGGGCTGGAGCAGTCGAAGAAGAACTCGATCATTTCTTTCCTCCTGGGGCAGGCCCCGCCAGGCCCGCGCGGGATGTCGCGGGCGAGCACGTGACGATGCGCCTCCGAGGGACCGTCGTAGATGCGGAAGGCGCGTATGTCGCGATGGGTCTGCTCGACGATCGTCCGGTTGGCGATCCCCGCCATGAACCTGGTCGCGCCGATGTCCTCGCCGGCCTCGTCGAAGGTCGGGGCCATCACGATCGCCACGGGGCCGCCCTCGTGGCCGGTGATCGGGCGCTTGAGGCGGTTGACCACATCGCCGTCTGCGGACCTCTGCGCCTCGGGTCGCGGCATCGAGGCGGCGAAGCCGGCGCCGCCCTCGTCCATTGGTCTTGCGTTCGACGCCGTGCGGCTTGCCGGTTCAGGCTCCCGAGCGGCGGGGCATCGCCCGCGCCGCTCGGGAGCCTTCCCGCAGAGCGTCAGATCGACAGACCGCCGCTGACGCAGACAACCTGGCCGGAGATGTAGTCGGACTCCGGCGTGCACAGCAGATAGATGCTGCCCGCCGCTTCCACGGGCGAGCCGGCTCGGCCCATCGGGATGGCTGCGGCGAAGCCCTTGGCGACCTTCACGGGGATGCCGACGCCGATCTCGCGACCCTCGACCGTGATGGTCTTCTTCTCGTCGGTGGCCTCGGTCAGGCGGGTGCTGATGACGCCGAACGCAACCGCGTTCACGTTGACCTTCCACCGCCCCCATTCCTTGGCGAGCGACTTGGTCAGGCCGAGTTGCGCGGCCTTCGCCGAAGAATAGTTGGCCTGGCCCGCATTGCCCCCGGTGCCGGCCATGGACGAGACGTTGACCACCTTGCGGACCACCTCGCGGCCCTGGGCGGCCTCCTCCTTCGCGGCGGGGATGATGACCTGGGCGGCGGCGCGCAGGATGCGGAACGGGGCTTTCACGTGGACGTCGTACATGGCGTCGAACTGCTGGTCCGACATCTTGTTGATCAGCGCGTCCCAGGTGTAGCCCGCGTTGTTGATCACGATGTCGACGCCGCCGAAGGCGTCGACGCCGGCCTTGACGAAACGGTCGCCGAAGTCGGGCTCGGTCACCGAGCCCGGGACCGCGAGGCCCCGGGCGCCCAGCGCAGCGATCTCTTCGACCACCGCCCCGGCCGGGCCGGCGTCGAGATCGTTGACCACGACGTTCGCCCCTTCCGAGGCCAGCTTCAGCGCCACCTCGCGGCCGATGCCGCGGCCTCCGCCGGTGACGAAGGCGGTCTTGCCCTCGAGTTTCTTCATCGTCTCGGCTTCCTTCTGCGGTTCCGCGCTCCGTCCGCGACGGGATGGAGCGGCATTCTGAACGTGGACGTCCCGCCGCCCCGCTCAGCCGTAGCGGCGGGCGATCAGGTCCTTCATGGTCTCGGTCGAGCCGCCGGCGATGGTGTAGAGGCGCGCTTCGGTGAACATGCTGGAGATGTCGTACTCGGCCATGTAGCCGGCCCCTCCGTGCAGCTGCAGGCACTTGTTCACCGCCTCGAAGGTCTGCTCGGCGACCCACCACTTGGCCATGGCGGCGGAGACGGCGTCGAACTCCCCGCGCCGATGCCGCGCCACGCAGTCGTCGACATAGCCGTGGATCACACGGGTCACCGTCTCGACCTCCGCCAGGCGGAACCGGGTGTTCTGCTTGTCGAGCAGCCGGCCCCCGAAGATCCTGCGGTCGGTCGCGAAGGCGATCGTCGTCTCCAGCGCCCGGCGAAGCATTCCGCAGGCGGTGACGCAGATCACCAGCCGCTCCTGGGCGAGGTTCGTCATCAGCTGTCGGAAGCCCTGGCCCTCGACCCCGCCAAGCAGGTTCTCGGGCGGCACGCGAACGCCGTCGAAGAACAGTTCGGAGGTGTCCTGGCCGTGCAGACCGAGTTTCTCGAGGTTGCGTCCCCGGCGGAAACCCTGCGCCTGAGCCGTCTCGACCACGATCAGCGACACGCCCTTCGCGCCGGCCTCGGGGTCGGTCTTCACGGCGGTGATGACGAGATCGGCCTGCTGACCGTTGGATATGTAGACCTTCGATCCGTCGATGACGTATTCGTTGCCGTCCATCCGCGCCCGGGTGCGGATCGACTGCAGGTCCGAGCCCGCGCCAGGTTCGGTCATTGCGATGGCGCAGACCAGTTCGCCCGTCGCCATCTTCGGAAGCCAGCGCTTCTTCTGATCTTCCGTGCCGAATTCAAGGATATACCAGGCGCAGATCTGGGAGTGCACGCCGTTGCCGAAGCTGGAATGACCGCGGCCGGCATATTGCTGGTAGGTGATCATCGCCTCGTGGCGGAAGTCGCCGCCATGGCCGCCGTATTCCTCGGGGATCGAGGCGCACAGCATCCCGACCTCGCCGGCCTTGCGCCAGAAGTCGCGGTCCACATGGCCCTGCGCCTGCCAGCGGGCCTCATGCGGGCTCATTTCCTTCTCGACGAAGCCGCGCATGGCGTCGGACAGCATGTCCAGTTCGTCGTCCATCCAGGAGAAGCGGTAGTCGAACATCCGGCGGAAGCCTTTTTCTGGGGGATCGGGCGCGGCCGGGGGAGGGCGGGCCGCCCCCGGCCGCCGAGGTTCAGAACGGCAGGTTGCTCTCGACCACGACCCACTTCCTGGACTGCGCCTGCACCAGCACCAGTCCCGAGCCGCCGGCGTGCTTCTCGGCCGAGAAGCCGTAGCCCGGTCCGCCGAAGGGATCGTCGTAGTGGGAGATGGACTCGATGGCCCGGGTGAGCGTCTCGACCGTCAGCTCCCGGCCTGCGGTCTCGAGCGCCTTCACCAGCAGGTCGCCGGCCACGTAGCCAAGCTCGCCGTAGGGCTCCGGTCTGGCGCCGTATTTCTCCTCGAACCTGGCGGCGAAATCGGTGCGGAATGCGTCGCCGTCAGTGTAGTCGGCCGCGCGGAACGGCGAGACGAGATAGAGCCCCTCGGTCGCGCCGTCTCCGGCCTCTGCCACGATCGCGGTGTAGGGGACCATGTTGCCCACGACCGGCTTGTCCCAGCCCAGCTTGCGCAGGGTGGAGTAGAGGTTGATCGTGTCCTTGGTGGTGGTGCCCAGCACCAGAAGCTCGCAGCCCGAGTTCTTGATCGCGGTGGCGGAGCCGGCGAAGTCGGTCTCGGTCACCTTGTGGGAGCCGTGGAAGACCACCTCCAGTCCCATCGCTTCGCTGGTGGCCTCGAAGCCGTCGACCACTTCCTGGCCGTAGTCGTTGGCGACGGCCTGCAGGCAGACCTTCTTCGCGCCGGTCTCTGCCACGAAGTGCTTCAGCGCGCCCGCGGCCTGGTTCTGGTAGTTGACGTAGAGGCTGAAGTGCAGCGGGCTCAACGGTTCGACCACCGAGCGCGCGGCGGTGACCGGGAACAGGGTGGGCACGCCCTGCGGGTCGAGGATCTTCTGCGCGGCCATGGTGGTGGGCGTGCCGACCGAGGAGATCATCGCGAAGATCTCGTCGCGCTTGACCAGCTTGTTGGTCGCGCGGACGGCAAGCGTCAGGTCGTATTTCATGTCCTCGACGCGCAGGTCGATCTGGCGGCCGTGGACGCCGCCTGCGGCGTTGGCCTCATCGATGCGCAGCCGCAGGCCCTGGACGTTGGGCGCGCCGCCCGAGGCGAGCGGTCCTGACAGATCGCTGATCGTGCCGATGACGATCGCGTCGTCGCTGACGCCCTGCGTTTCGGCTCGTGCAGAGCCCGTACAGGCCAGGCCGATGCAGGCCAGCAGCGCTGCGGCTGCGGCGGAACTCAAGGTCTTCATGGCGGTCTCCTCCTGCGAAGCGCCGGGCTCTTGCGGCCCGGCTTTTTCAGGCCGACCGGCCGTTGGCGCGCGGTTCGGCCGGTGAGGCCGCCCGGCGGGCGACCCGGATGCGCGGACGGCGCCAAGGCGCCGGAAGTTTGTCTCGGCCATGCGTTCCCGGCCCGCGCAGGGCGCGGGACAGAACGGTCAATGGTTCGCAGCATGGCGCGGGATTGCCCTGGCAAGAGCTTTTGTAACACTCGAAAGTTACATTTCACACTATCGCTTGCCGCGTCAACGGGATTGTGTGGCGGTCCTGGCCGCCGGAAGTCTCGACCTGGGGCGGTCTGCTCTCGCGCGGGCGCCGCATCCGGCTGGCATTCCGCAACTGCGAAAAGGTCGTGAAGGCGCAGATACGCGACAGGCGGAGTCTCATCGCGAACCGCGCTGCACGCTGCCATTCAGCGCCTACGGGGCGCGATCTGGCGAGGGTCTCGGGTTGATGCAGGTCCGCCCGCCTTCGCGGAGGCGATCACTCATCGCCGCGCAATTTCCTTGCGCGTGGATTATTTTACGTGCGTCGGTTACTTTTTCGTTGATCCGCCCTCGAAGGTGTGAACAGTCACTGGCAAGTGAATGATGACCCGAGCCGCCGGCCCACGATCGACGCGGATCGACCAGCGGGGGCGCAGAGGCGTCCGGGCGGAGAGGAGACGGCTTTTCGCGCAAGAGACCGGCCAGGGCGTGCGAGATCAGGGGACGCGAGAGATCCCCTCCCCGCCCCATTCGCCGGCGTCATCAACTCGAATCTTTGGGAGGGGTTCGTGGAATTCTCCGACGTGATGCAGCTCGTTCTGATCGGGATATCGCAGGGGTGCGCCTACGCGCTCGTCGCCATCGGCTTCGTGTTCATCTACCGCGCGACCGAGATCGTGAACTTCGCCCACGGCGAGCTCATGATGCTCGGCGCCTTCATGGCGCTGACCTTCGCGCAGATGCTGGGTCTGAACTTCTGGCTCGCCTCGGCGCTGGCGATCCTGTCGCTGGGGGCGATCGGATATGCGCTCGATGCGGTCGTCATGCGCCGGATGGTGGGCGAGTCCCACGCCTCGATCTTCATCCTGACCATTGCCATCGGACTGATGATCCGGGCGTTGGCGGGGATGATCTGGGGCTGGGCGCCGCTGGCGCTCGACGCGCCGTTCCTGCACGACTACGAGGTCGGAGGCGTGATCGTGGGCATGGACCGGGTGGCGGTGATCGCCGGCACCGTGATCCTGTGCGCGTTGCTCTATCACTTCTTCACGCGGACGCGGATCGGCCTGGCCATCCAGGGCGCCTCGCAGAACCAGCTCGCGGCCTATTACTGCCGGATCCCGGTGAAGCGGCTGATCTCGGTGGTCTGGGCGATCGCGGCGATGGTCGCGGCCTTCGCGGGGCTGATGATGGCCCCCGTCACCCAGATCGACACGGGGATGAGCGCCTTTGGCATCAAGGCCTTCGCGGGCGCGATCGTGGGCGGCTTCGGCTCGATCCCCGGCGCGCTGCTGGGCTGCCTGCTGATCGGGGTGGCCGAGCCCTTCCTCGACTTCCTGTTCCCGCCCCTGAAGGGGGTCTACGCCTACGTGATCATGCTGGCGGTGCTGTTCGTGAAGCCTGACGGACTGATCCCGCAGACCTTCGCCAAGAAGGTCTGAGCCGATGCAGATCCTCTTCAAGACCCACTACGACCAGGACATCGATCACCTGGCGATCCGGGGCGAGCGGCTCAGGATCCTCGGCGCGCTCGCGCTGGCGCTGGCGGCGCCGCTGCTGATCGATTCCTACTTCGTGGGCGAACTCTCGATCTTCCTCGTCTACATCCTGGCGGGCCTCGGCCTGATGGTGCTGATCGGCTTCAGCGGGCAGGTGTCGTTCGGCCACTCCGCGTTCCTGGGCATAGGCGCCTACTGCCATTCGGTGCTGCTGGGGCAGGGGGTCCCCTTCGTGCTGTCGCTGCCGGCCGCGGCGTTGCTGGCGGGGCTGGTCGGGGCGGCGCTGGGGCGGGCGGCCTCGAAGATGCACGGCTTCTACATGGCGATCGCCACGCTCGCCTTCGCCATCGTTGTCGAGACGATCCTCGGCGAATGGACGGGCGTCACCGGTGGCCACATGGGGCTGGAGGTGCCGCCGCTGGCGGTCTTCGGGGTCGAGTTGGGCGAGCCCTGGCAGCAGTACTACCTGATCCTCGCGGTGGTGCTGTTCTGCATCTGGGGTGTGGCGAACCTGATGCGCGCGCCCAAGGGTCGGATGATGATCGCGGTGCGGGATTCCGAGACCTCGGCCCGCTCGCTCGGCGTCGACATCGCGCGGGTGAAGATCGCGGCCTTCTTCGTCAGCGCCATGCTGACCGGTCTCGCCGGCGGGCTGATGGCGCATCTGCTGTTCTATATCTCGCCCGACACGTTCGGCATCAACGAGAGCCTGAAGCTGCTGCTGATGGTCATCGTGGGGGGCGTTGGCACCATCACGGGCGCGATCTTCGGCGCAGTCTTCGTCACCGTGCTGCCGGTGGCCATCGCCTTCCTGCGCGACCTGGCGCCCCCCTCGCTCGCGGATGTGGCGGGGCTGGAGCAGTTCTTGTTCGGCGGGATCATCGCGCTGTTCATCATATTCGAGCCGGCGGGGATCTACGGACGTTGGCGCAAGCTGCGTCTATTCTTCGAGACCTACCCTTATTACAAGCGCGCGACCTTTGTCCGCCAGAAGCGCTACCTGAAGACGGAGCGCTTCAAATGAGCGAACTGGTCGTCGAGAACCTCACCCTCTCCTTCGGCGGCATCAAGGCGATCAACGACGTGTCGTTCAGCGTCGAGCCCGGGGAGATCTACGCCATCATCGGGCCCAACGGCGCGGGCAAGAGCACGATCTTCAACGCCGTCAGCCGGATCTATACGCCCGACGCCGGAACCATCCGCTTCCGCGGCGAGGATCTGCTGGCGCGCAAACCCGACCAGGTGGTCGACCTCGGCCTCGCCCGGACCTTTCAGAACATCGAGCTGTTCGAGAACGCGACCGTGCTCGACAACCTTCTGGTCGGGCGCAGCTCCAAGGTCCGCACGAGCTGGCTGGCGGAGTGGTTCTTCTCGCCCGAAGTGCGGCGGGAGGAATACGCCCACCGGCGCAAGGTTGAGGAGATCCTCGACCTGCTCGACATGCAGGCCCACCGACACGAACTGGTCCGCGACCTGCCCTACGGCGCGCGCAAGAACGTCGAACTCGCCCGCGCGCTCTGCGCCGAGCCGAAGATGCTGCTGCTCGATGAGCCCGCTTCGGGTCTCAACCCCGAAGAGACGACCGACATGTCCTTCTGGCTGAAGGACATCAAGGAGGAGCTGGGAGTCACGGTGGTGATGGTCGAGCATGACATGAACCTGGTGGGTCGTCTCGCCGACCGCTGCATGGCGCTGGGCAACGGCGAGGTGATGGCGGTGGGGACGGTCGCAGAAGTGCAGGCCAACGCCGAGGTCCTGACCGCCTATCTCGGAGCGCCCGCGGCATGAGCGCCCTGCTGGACGTCCGCAACGTCGAGACCTTCTATGGGCCGATCATGGCCATCGCCGGCGTCAGCCTGGCGATCGAGGAGGGCGACATCGTCACCGTGCTGGGCGCCAACGGCGCCGGCAAGACCACGCTGCTCAAAACCATTTCGGGCGCCATCGACTGCCGCAAGGGGCAGGTGATCTTCGCGGGCGAGGAGGTGCAGAACCGCGACCCCGACGCGGTCGCCGCCAAAGGCATCGGCCATGTGCCCGAGGGGCGGGAGGTGTTCCCCTTCCTGACGGTGGAGGAGAACCTGAAGCTCGGCGCCTGGGGACGCCGCGACGCGGACGAGGTCGCGCGCGACCTCGAGGCCGTCCACACCTATTTCCCCGAGCTGAAGCGCAAGGCGGCGGACATGGCGGGCTATCTCTCGGGCGGCCAGCAGCAGATGCTGGCCGTGGGGCGGGCCTTCATGGGCCGACCCAGGCTGATGATCCTGGACGAGCCGTCGCTGGGACTCTCGCCGATCCTGACCCGGACCATCTTCGACGTGATCCGGCGCATCAACGCCGAGCAGGGGGTGACCGTCCTGCTGGTTGAACAGAACGCCGCCGCCGCGCTGAACGTGGCCAACCACGGCTTCATCATGGAGGTCGGGCGCGTGGTGATGGACGCGCCGACGCGCGAGCTGCTGCGCTCCGACGACATCCGCGAGTTCTATCTGGGCCAGTCCGACGCCGGCATCCGCGGCGAGAAGCGGTGGAAGAAGCGCAAGACCTGGAGGTGAGGCCATGCTGGACTGCGACGCGAAACCGGTGCTGATCGACGGCCAGGACACGCTGGCGAAACTGTTCCGCGATCGCGTCGGGCGCTGGGGCGACCGCGTGGCCTTCCGCGAGAAGGATTTCGGCGTCTGGCGGGCCTATACCTGGAAGGACTACGACCGCCACGCGCGCCAGGTCGCCGCCGGCCTGATGGCGCTGGGCCTGCGTCGCGGCGACGTGGTGGCGATCCTGTCGGAGGACAACAAGGAATGGGTCTTCGTCGACATGGGCGCGCATCTGGCCGGCTGCGTGGTCAACGGGGTCTATCCCACCTACCAGGCCCAGCAGCTCCGCCACCTGCTGGTCGACAGCGACGCCCGCGTGCTGGTGGTCGAGGACGAGGAGCAGCTCGACAAGGTGCTCGAGATCCGGGAGCATCTGCCGAACCTGCTCAGGGTCTACGTCATCGACTGGAAGGGCCTGCGCGGTTTCCACGATCCCCTGGTCGAGCCGATTGACCATCTCTATGAGGCCGGCGAACACTTCCGGCAGGCGCGGCCCGAGGCGCTGGACGCGGCCATCGACGCCGGCGCCAACGCCGATATCGCGGTGCTGATCTACACCTCCGGCACCACCGGCGCGCCGAAAGGGGCGCTGATCTCGCATCGCTACCTGCTCCATTCCGCGACCATGGCGCCGGACCCGCTGCCGCTGGGCCCCGAGGACGAACTGCTGACGTACCTGCCCCTCTGCCACGCGGCCGAACGCATGTTCTCGCTCGGCTCCTGTCTCGCGCACGGCACGCGCCTGAACTTTGCCGAGAGCTCGGAGACGGTGATCGCCAACCTTCGGGAGCTGTCGCCCACGGTGGTCTTCGCGGTGCCGCGGATCTGGGAAAAGTTCTACTCCCGCGTCCGCACCCTGATGTCCGAGGCCACCTGGCTGGGCCGCATCGGCTACGACTGGGCCTTCGCGGTGGGGACCCGGCGCGCGGACCATCAGCTTGCGGGCAGGAAGGTCCCCGCGAGCCTCGAGCTGCGCTATCGCCTCGCCGACGTGCTGGTGTTTCGCAACATCAAGGAGCTTCTGGGCCTCGACCGCGCGCATTTCCTGTTGTCGGGGGCGGCGCCGATCTCCCCGGATCTGCTGAAGTGGTTCATGGCGCTGGGTCTGCGGATATCCGAAGGCTATGGCCAGACCGAATGCGGCACCGCCACCATGTCCCGTGCGGACCGACCTAATCCCGGCTCGGTCGGCTTTCCCCTGCCCGGGGTCGAGGTGAAGCTGGGGGAGGCGGACGAGATCCTGGTCCGCGGCCCGAACCTCTTTTCGGGCTACCACAACAACCCCGAGGCGACGGCGAAGACCGTGGTCGACGGCTGGCTGCATACCGGCGATGTGGGCGCGTGGATGGAGGACGGCTCGCTGCGCATCCGCGACCGGCTGAAGGACATCATCATCACCGCGGGCGGCAAGAACGTGACGCCGAGCCTGCTGGAGAACGCCCTGAAGTTCTCTCCCTACATCGCCGACGCGATCATCGTCGGCGACCGGCGCAAGTACCTCTCCTGCCTGATCATGATCGACCAGGAGAATGTCGAGCATCACGCCCAGGCCCATGCCATTCCCTTCACCGACTACAAGTCGCTCTGCGCCCGGCCCGAGGTGGTGGAGCTGATCGCGCAGGAGGTGGAGGCGGCCAACCGTGGTTTCTCGCCGGTCGAGCAGGTGAAGACCTTCCGGCTGATCAACATCCTGCTGACCGCGGAGGACGACGAGATGACCCCGACCATGAAGCTCAAGCGCAGCTTCGTGGAGAAGAAATACGCCGCCCTCGTCGACCAGATGTACCGCGAACCCGCATGACCCGGGCATCCTCCTCTTCCCCTGGCCGGGCCCATGGACAAAGCCCCGTTCGCCGTCCAGAACGTTCGGCGGCGCGCCGTGTCCGCCGCCGCCTCCCCGCATCGTCGGTTGACAGCTTTTCACCTGCGGGAGAGAAGTGTCGCCAGTCGGTTACTTCGCGGCTCCCGGTCAGGGAGGTCCGCCGCGCGCGCCGGACGCGCCCTGATCGGGGGATCCGTCGAATGACGAAGGAGAAGTGGGCGAGCGCTTTCGAAAGCCGCGACGACCGCCGCGCCAAGAAGCGCATGGCGGTGCTTCGCGCGGGCGCTTACCTGTTCAACAAGCAGGGTTTCGAGCGGACGACGCTGGACGACATCGCCAAGGCGCTGAACGTCACCAAGCGCACGCTCTACTACTACATAGAAAGCAAGGACGAGATCCTCATCGAGTGCAACCGCCATGCGGTCGAGTCGATGAAGGAGATCACGGACGATATCCGCCGACGCGAAGGGCCGCCGCTGGAGCGCATCGAGCGCTATCTGCGCCACTACATGGGCTTTCTCGCCGACGACATGGGCGTGTGCCTGATCCTCTCGGTCGACCTGCCGCTGGACGAGCCTTATGGCGCGGTCATGCGCGAAGGCCGGCGCAAGGGCGACGTGACCATGCGCGAGCTGATCGTGGAGGGGATCGCGGACGGCTCCATCGCCCCCTGCGACCCGCGTCTGACCACGGCCGCGATCTTCGGCGCCTTCAACTGGGTCCCGCACTGGAACACGCGCGCCGATCCCGTGCCGCTGCCCCAGATCGCCGAGAGCTACATCCGTTTTGTCATCAACGGCCTGAAGGCCCGGCCGGCGGAGAGCTGAGGGGGGCGCCTCCCGCCGGGTCGTCGCTCACGAACAGGGAGGGCCGCGCCATGGCCGACAGCGACAGCATCCTCTACGAGCGCCCGGCCGAGAACGTCGCGCGCATCGTCCTGAACCGGGCGCAGGCCCGCAATGCGCAGGACACCGCGCTGCTCTACGCGCTGAACGACGCCTTCGACCGGGCGGCCGGGGACGACGAGGTCAAGGTGGTGATCCTCGCCTCGACCGGGCCGCACTTCTCGGCGGGCCACGACCTGCGCGAGACGGACGCCGTCGCGAACATGGACGCCCATCGGCCGGTCGGGACCTGGGGCGGAACGCACGCCAGGGCCGCCGAGGCGCGCTATGCCCGCGAGATGGAGATCTATCTGGGCTTCTGCGAGCGATGGCGTGCCCTGTCCAAGCCCACCATCGCCCAGGTGCAGGGCAAGTGCATCGCCGGGGGGCTGATGCTGGTCTGGCCCTGCGACCTGGTGGTGGCGAGCGAGGACGCAGAGTTCCTGGACAACACCGTGACCATGGGCGCGGTGGGGGTCGAATATTTCGTCCACCCCTGGGAGATGGGCGCCCGCCGCGCCAAGGAGCATCTGTTCACCGCCGAGCCGATCGGCGCGCGCGAGGCGCTGTCGCTCGGCATGGTCAACCGCGTCGTCCCGCGCGAGGAGTTGGCGGAGGCGACGCTGGCGCTGGCCTCCAGGATCGCGCAGATGCCGATGCTGGCGCTGAAGCTGACCAAGGAGGCGGTGAACAACGCCCAGGACGCGCAGGGCCGCGTGCAGTCGGTGCGCATGGCCTTCGCCCTCCATCAGCTGACCCACAGCCACAACGAGCAGGTCTTTGGACTGCCCGTCGATCCGACGGTGATGAACCCGGACTTCGTCAGGCCCGCGAACAAGGGCTGAGGCCCGCCAGGCCCGCGCCAGACGCAGTTCCCGTCGCGCAGCGACGCCCGCAGGGCGCCGCTGTTTTCGCTGTTGGCGACGCCCTCATCAACCCCTTGTCCGGCAATGGAAAACTTCGGCAAGCGCCGCGGAATGCATTTGACGTCGCACCGTGGGGTGCTAAAAGTAACGTATGAGTGTAAAGTGAGTCTTCCCTGACCCGGAGAGCCGCGGCGCGGCCATGACCGCGCTCAATCGCGAGGAGCAAACGAGATGACGCGCAAAGCGTTCGTCGCGGGTGTCGGCATGACCCCGTTCACCAAGCCCGGCCAGAACGAGCCCTATACCGAGATGGGCGCAGCCGCGATCCGCGCGGCCCTGGCGGATGCGGGGCTCGACTATTCCGCCGTCCAGCAGGCCTATGCCGGCTATGTCTATGGCGACAGCACCTGCGGGCAGGGCGTCATCTACAAGGTGGGGATGAGCGGCATTCCCATCGTCAACGTGAACAACAACTGTTCGACCGGCTCCTCGGCGCTGTTCCTCGCCCGACAGGCGGTGACCGCCGGAATCGTGGACTGCGCGCTGGCTGTGGGCTTCGAGCAGATGAACCCCGGCGCGCTGGGCACGATCTACACTGACCGTCCCTCGCCCACCGACGCCTTCGGCGAGGAGGCCGACGACCTGGTCGGCGACCTCGGCATCCCCTCGGCGCTGCGCCTCTTCGGCGGCGCCGGCAAGTCGCACATGGACAAGCACGGCACCACGATCGAGGACTTCGCCCGCATCCGAGCCAAGGCCTCGCGTCATGCCGGGAATAACCCCAAGGCGGTGTTCCGGGCCGAACTGACGCCGCAGGACGTCCTCGACTCGCCGATGATGTGGCCGGGCGTGATGACCCGACTGATGGCCTGTCCGCCGACCTGTGGCGGGGCCGCGGCGATCATCGTCTCGGAGAGTTTCGCGAAGGCGCACGGACTGTCGACCGGGGTCGAGATCGCCGGGCAGGCGATGACCACCGACACGCCCTCCACCTTCCAGGCCCACGACATGATGCAGCTGGTCGGCTACGACATGGCCGCCGCCGCGGCCGCCAGTGTCTATGAGGCCGCGGGCGTGGGTCCCGAGGACGTGGACGTGGTCGAGCTCCACGACTGCTTCGCCCATAACGAGCTGATCACCTACGAGGCGCTGGGCCTCTGCCCGCAGGGCGGGGCGCAGAAATACATCGCGGAGGGCGGCAACACCTATGGTGGGCGGCACGTGACCAACCCCTCGGGGGGGCTGCTCTCCAAGGGGCATCCGCTGGGGGCGACCGGCCTCGCCCAGTGCTACGAGCTGACCCGCCAGCTGCGCGGCAAGGCCGAGGCGACCCAGGTCGAGGGCGCGCGCATCGCGCTCCAGCACAATCTGGGCCTCGGCGGGGCCTGCGTCGTGACCCTCTACAAGGCGGCCTGAGCGATGATTGACCGCAAATACATCGGCCACGAACTGGCCCCCCTGACCGTCGAGGTCGAAAGGGGCCAGCTCCTGTTCTTCGCCAAGGCGACGGGGCAGGCGGATCCGATCTATCTCGACGAGGCGGCGGCAAAGGCGGCGGGCTACCGCGCGCTGCCCGCGCCCCCGACCTTCCTGTTCTCGCTGGATCTGAAGCGGCCGAACCCCTTCGCGCTCTACGACGAGCTGGGGATCGACCTGAACCGCGTGCTGCACGGCGAGCAGGCGTTCCGCTATGGCGCCGCGATCTGCGCGGGCGACGTGATCACGCTGCGCGCGAAGATCGTGGACATCTACGACAAGAAGGGCGGCGCGCTGGAATTCATCGTCAGCGACTGCACGGCGACCAACCAGAACGGCGAGGATGTGGGCGGGATGACCCGCTCGGCGGTGGTGAGGAACGGATGATGACGACGCAGACCGAGGCCAGGCCCGCAACCGCCTGGAAGGACATGGCGGTGGGCGACGCGATCCCGCCGCTGACCACGCCGCCGATCTCGCGCACGACGCTGGCGCTGTTCGCCGGCGGATCGGGCGACCACAACCCGATCCATGTCGACCTCGACGTGGCGAAGGCTGCCGGCATGAACGACGTTTTCGCCCACGGAATGCTGTCGATGGCCTATCTCGCGCGGATGCTGACCGACTGGGCCCCGCAGACCGCGCTGCGGGCCTTCTCGACCCGCTTCGTGGCGATCACCCAGATTCACGACGCGATCACCTGCACCGGGACCGTGGTCGAGAAGCTGGAGCGGGACGGCGAGAGGCTGGTTCGTCTCGACGTGCAGACCGCCAACGCGGCCGGCGAGGTGAAGCTCTCGGGCCAGGCGCTGGTCGCCCTCCCATAGGCCAGCGCCGCCGCGCCCGAGCGTCGCGCCCGTCCGACACGCCCGCGCCGCTCGGGCGCGGAGCCGCCGGGCGGGCGCGGACCGAGGGAGTCCGATTCCGGCGCGCGGGTTCTCCATGCGGCGGCGGGCCTCGTCGCGAAGCTCGGTCCTGGTGATCGCGCAAATGGGATCGCGCGGCGCCTCCTCGATGAAGGCGATCCGGCGGGGGGCCCTGTCGTCGGCGA
>NZ_CAXBOD010000077.1:0-17698 GCF_963977235.1 uncultured Albimonas sp. | reverse complement strand
CCCTGCCCGGCCGCAGCCGGCGCCTGCGCCCGCCTGAGCGGCGTCGTCCCCCGCGCGGGCGAGCCCGGGTGGGTGGGCGGGGGGCTTGCCCGCGCGGGGGACGACGCCGCGGTCACGCGTCCCCGATGGCGGCATAGAGCCAGAGCAGGGCCTTTCTGGGGCTTTCGTCGGTGCGGTGGATCAGGCAGCGCCAGCCGCAGTTGCGCGCGGTGTCCATCAGGTCGGCGCGCCGGGCGGCCAGTTTCTCCAGATACGCCTCGCGCAGGCCGCGGGCGCGATGCGTCTCGAACTCCACCGTGCCGCCCAGCGAGCGCAGCACCAGGCGACCGTCAAAGGGGAAGCTCTCCTCGGCCGGATCGACGATCTGCACGTAGGCGCCCGAGACGCCGCGCTCGGCCGCGTGGATCAGGGCGGGAAAGATCTCCTCCCGCGGGCCCATGAAATCGGACAGGAACACCGCCTTGCCCCCGGCGGCGAGCGCCGTGCGCGGCGGCGCGCCGAAGTCGGGCCGCGTCTCCTCGGGCGCGGCCCTGGCGAGTTCGATCGCCATCCGCATCAGCTGCGGCTCGCCGGTGGCCGGGCGCTCGGCGAGCGTGCCGAGCAGGCTCGTGCGCTCGCCTCCGCGGATCAGCAGCACGCCCAGCGCCAGCGCCAGCAGGCGCGCCCGCTCGCCCTTGGTGCGCGGCGCGTGATCCGAGACATAGTCCATCGCGCGCGCCGGATCGGCCCAGATCGAGACGGTCTGCGCCGCCTCCCACTCCATCTCCCGGATGTAATGCGCGTCCGAGCGGCCCGAACGGCGCCAGTCGATGGCGGTGGCGGGGTCGCCGGGCATGGCGTGGCGATACTGCCAGAAGGTCTCGCCGGGACCGGATCGGCGGCGCCCGTGCACGCCCGGCACGGTCGAGGCCGCCAGACGCTGCGCCTCGGCCAGCAGCGGCGGCAGCGCGCCCGAGATCTGCTCGGCGTCGCGGCGCAGCCAGGCCGGGCTGCCCCGGTCGGGAGTCGTCGTGGACGCCGGGGCGCGGCTCACGCGACGGCCTCATGTTCGGCGGCGTGGGCGACGAGCCCGTCGATCACCGCCTCGACGGTCTGACCCTCGGCCTTGGCGGCGAAGGTCAGCGCCATGCGGTGCTTCAGCGTCGGGCGGGCCAGCGCGACCACGTCGGCGACCGAGGGCACCAGCCGCTGTTCCAGCACCGCCTTGGCGCGCACCGCCATCATCAGCGCCTGCGCCGCGCGGGGGCCGGGCCCCCAGGCGACCGAGCGGTTGACTGTCTCGGTCGCCTCGGGCTCTCCGGGGCGGGCGCAGCGGACCAGCGTCAGGATCGCGTCCACCACGCTCTCGCCCACCGGCATCCGGCGGATCAGCTTCTGGGCGGCGAGCAGCGAGGCGGCGTCGAACACGCCCTCGGCCACCGCATCGTCGAGACCGGTCGTGGCCATCAGGATCGCGCGTTCGGCGTCGAGCTTGGGGTAGTCGACGTCGATCTGCAGCAGGAACCGGTCGAGCTGCGCCTCGGGCAGAGGGTACGTCCCCTCCTGCTCGATGGGGTTCTGGGTGGCGAGCACATGGAACGGCCGCGGCAGGGGACGGTTGGCGCCCGCGACCGTCACCTCCTTCTCCTGCATCGCCTGCAGAAGCGCGGACTGGGTGCGCGGCGAGGCGCGGTTGATCTCGTCGGCCATCAAGAGCTGGCAGAAGATCGGACCCTGGATGAAGCGGAAGGCGCGCCCGCCATGGGCGTCCTGCTCGAGCACCTCGGCGCCGAGGATGTCGGCGGGCATCAGGTCCGGCGTGAACTGCACGCGCGCGGCGTTCAGGCCCATGACCCCGCCCAGCGTCTCAACCAGCCGCGTCTTGGCCAGGCCCGGCGCGCCGACCAGCAGCGCATGCCCGCCCGAGAGCAGCGCGTTCAGCGCCAGGTCCACCACCGTCTCCTGCCCGATGACGCGCCGTCCGATCTGGGCGCGGGCGCGCCCGAGGGTGGCGCCCAGCGCCTCGATCTCGGCGAGGAGGTCGCCGGGCGTCTCGGGGGCGGGGGCGTCGGTCATGGGGCCTCTCCGTTCAGGGGGCGTGTCGCGACGGCGCGCGTCGCCCGTGCGCCGCGGAGGATTCGGCATCCTGACCGCGACATCCTTTGAAAAGAGTAAGCGCCGGACCTAGCTTGTCCAAGAGCGCCGGCGCCGCGGCGCCGCGAACGGGAGGAGAACCATGGCCGAGACGGATCAAGACCTCGCGAGGCGCCCGTCATCGGAGGCGCCCAACGCCGACGGGCTCGCGAAATCCATCCAGACGCTGGGCAAGAAGCGCGGCCCCGCACCGGTGCACCTGTGGAACCCGCCGTTCTGCGGCGACCTCGACATGCGCATCGCCCGCGACGGAACCTGGTGGTACCTGGGCACCCCCATCGGCCGCCCGGCGCTGGTGGCGCTGTTCGCCAGCGTGCTGCGCAAGGACGGGGACGACTTCTTCCTCGTCACCCCGGTCGAGAAGATCGGGATCACCGTGGACGACGCGCCGTTCGTGGCGATCGACTTCCGGGTCGAGGATCCCGGCGGCCCCGACCAGGCCCTGACTTTCGTGACCAACGTCGAGGACGAGGCCCCCGCCGGCGCCGAGCACCCGATCCGCGTCGCCCGCGACCCCGAGACCGGCGAGCCCAGCCCCTATGTCCTGGTGCGCGCCAACCTCGAGGCCCTGATCGACCGCAAGAGCTTCTACCGGCTGGTCGAGATCTGCGAGCATCAGGAGCGGGACGGCGAAAACTGGTTCGGCGTGCGCTCGGGCGGCGAGTTCTTCCCGATCATTCCCTCGGCCGAACTGCCCGATCAGGACCAGTAAGGGCAGGATCAGGGGGGCGGGCGCCTCAGTCCTCGCCGAGGTAGGCGCGGCGCACCTCCGGGTCGCCGCGGATCGCCTCGACCGGGCCCGAGGCGATCACCCGCCCCGACACCAGCACCGAGATCCGGTCGGCAAGGCGGAAGACGGCGTCCATGTCGTGCTCGACCAGCAGGATCGGCGCCTCGGCCTTCAGCGCCTCGAGCAGGTCGCCGAGCTGGGCCGAGCCCTCCATCCCCAGACCCGCCATCGGCTCGTCCAGCAGCAGGGCCTTCGGGCCGAGCGCGAGGGCGCAGGCGACCTCCAGTAGGCGCCGCTCGCCGTGGGAGAGTTCGGCGGCGGGGATGTCGGCGCGGGCCAGCAGACCGACGCGGGCAAGCGCGGCGTCCGCCGCCTCGCGCAGGGACCGGTCGCGCGACACCGGGCGCAGGAAGCGAAAGCTGGAGCCCTGGCGCGCCTGCGCCGCGATCATCGCGTTGCGCCGGGCCGACAGCGGCCCGGCCAGCGAGGACACCTGGAAGCTGCGCCCCAGTCCCAGCCGCGCGCGCGCCGCGACGTCGAGCGCGGTGACGTCCCGGCCGCCCAGCTCGATCCGTCCCGCGTCGGGCGCGATCCAGCCGGCGATCTGCCCGATCAGCGTGGACTTGCCCGCTCCGTTCGGCCCGATCAGGGCGTGGATCTCGCCCGGGCGCAGGTCGAGGCTGACCGCATCGGTGGCGGTCAGGCCGCCGAACGCCTTGCACAGGCCGTGGACGGCGAGGGCGGGAGCGGGGGCGGGCTCAGCCATCGCGGGGCCTGCCCGCCAGGGCGCCGACGATGCCGCCGCGGAAGAACAGCACCACCGCCAGCAGGGCGAGGCCGAGGAAGAAGGGCCAGCGCTCGGTCGCGCCGCCCAGGAAGGTCTCGAGCAGGACCCAGGCCGCGGCCCCGGCGACCGGCCCCGCCAGGCGCCCGACCCCGCCCAGGATGCAGAACACGATCAGCTCTCCCGACATGTGCCAGGACATCATCGCGGGAGAGACGAAGCCGTTGAGATCGGCGTAGAGCGCCCCCGCCCAGCCGGTCAGCACCGCCGAGATCGCAAACGCGGTCAGCCGGATCGGGAAGGGGCGGATGCCGGCGGTCGCCAGCCGCGTCTCGTTCAGCCGCGCCATGGTCAGCGCGGCCCCGAAGCGCGAGGACACCAGCACACGCGTGATACCCATCGCCACCAGCAGCCCCGCGAAGGCCAGCGCGAAGAAGCTGAGCGGATCGTAGCTGTCGAGCCCGGGAAACCCGTTCCTCACATAGATCGACAGCCCGTCCTCGCCCCCGTAGGCCGGCCAGGAGACGGCGAAGTAATAGACCATCTGCGCAAACGCGAGCGTGATCATGATGAAATAGACGCCCGAGGTGCGCAGGCTGAGCGCGCCGATCGCCAACCCCGCCAGCCCCGCCATCGCCATCCCCGCCAGCCAGATCGGGGGCATCCGGTCGGAGGCCTCGATCACGAAGGGCCAGGAGAAGACCGGCTCGTAGTTCATCGCATGATGGGCGGCTATGCCGGCGGCGTAGCCCCCCAGACCGAAGAAGGCGGCATGGCCGAAGCTGACCATGCCCCCGAAGCCCAGCGCCAGGTTCAGCCCGGCGCCGGCCATCGCCAGGATCGCGATGCGCGAGGCGAGGTTGACGTAATAGGGCTCCCCGGCCGCATCGGCCCAGATCGCGGCGCCGGCCAGCAGGCCCAGCAGCGCGAGGCTGACCAGCGGCTCGCGCCAGGCGGCGCGGCTGCGCGCGGGGGGCGTTGCGGTCTCAGCCATCTGCGGGAAACAGTCCCTTGGGCCGCCAGATCAGCACGCCGGCCATCAGCAGGTAGATCAGGAGGGAGGCCACGGCCGCGCCGACGCCCGAGGCCTCGGAGGGCGGCAGGAAGGCCGCGAAGCCCATCGGCAGGAACACCCGCCCCAGCGTGTCGACCACGCCGACCAGCAGGGCCCCCACCAGCGCCCCCTTGATCGAGCCGATGCCCCCGATGACGATGACCACGAAGGCGAGGATCAGCACGGGTTCTCCCATTCCCACCTGCACCGACTGCAGCGCGCCGACCATGGCGCCGGCAAAGCCCGCCAGCCCCGCGCCCAGCGCGAAGACGGCGGTGTAGAGCACGGCGATGTTCACCCCCAGCGCCCCGATCATCTCGCGGTCGGACTCGCCCGCCCGAATCCGCATGCCCATCCGGGTGCGCGAGATCAGCAGCCACAGCAGCGCCGCGGCCGCGATCCCCGCCCCGATGATCGCCAGGCGATAGACCGGATAGGCCGCGCCTCCGGGCAGCGCCACGGCGCCCTGCAGCGCCTCGGGGACGTCCAGCCACAGGGGCTGCGGCCCGAAGATCCAGCGCGCGCCCTCGGAAAACACCAGGATCAGCGCGAAGGTCGCCAGCACCTGGTCGAGGTGGTCGCGGTCGTAAAGCCTGCGCAGCACCAGCACCTCGACCACCGCCCCCGCGGCGGCGGCGGCCAGCGCCCCGGCGACAAGCCCCAGCCAGAAGGAGCCGGTGCTCCCCGCCACCCAGGCGCAGACGAAGGCGCCGGTCATGAACAGCGAGCCATGGGCGAGGTTGATCAGCCCCATCACCCCGAACACCAGCGTCAGCCCCGCCGCGGCCAGGAACAGCATCACCCCGAGCTGCACCCCGTTCAGCAGCTGCTCGATCAGGAGGGCGCCCGTCATCCCAGCCGCTGCGCCATGCCGATCGAGCGGGGCGCCGCCGGCGCGAAGCCGTGGCGGGCGTAGAGCCGGTCTGCGGGCGGGTCCGCCATCAGGCTGAGGTAGAGCCCGGCCGAAAGTTCCGCCTTCGCGACCTGCATCAGGAACGTCATGATCGCCTCGCCGAGGCCCCGGCCCCGGCACAGGCCCAGGCCCCGGAGCGCGGGCTCGAGCGCGATGTCGGTCACCTGCGCGAAAAGCCCTCCGACACCTACGATCCGGCCCATGCCGACGGCGCGCGGCGGCTCGCCCTGCCCCGCGGTCTCGACCACCACGCCGATCAGCGTGTTGGGCAGGCCGCGCTCGGCGGCGGCGCGGGGACAGGGGCTCAGCCCCGCGGCGTCGCGCAGGCGCAGATAGCCGTCCACACAGGGCGTGCGGCGCGTCAGCCGGGTTGCGACGGCGGGGGAGGAGGCGTCGGTCATCGAGGGTTCCGGAGCGGAGTGGCCCGCCCCCGGCCCCGCGAGGGGGTCGGAGGCGGGCCGGGTCTGGGCGCCGCCGCGCTTACTGCAGCGGGCACTCGGCGGCGTAGACGTCCTGGCGCTGCGAGACCGCAACGCCGATCAGCTTGTTGGTCGGCTTGCCCTCGCCGGCGACCACCTCGCGGACGTAGATGTCCTGGATCGGGTGGTTGTTGTTGCCGAACTTGAACGCGCCGCGCACCGAGTCGAACTCCGCCGCCTTC
Source organism: uncultured Albimonas sp. (assembly GCF_963977235.1). NCBI lineage: Bacteria > Pseudomonadati > Pseudomonadota > Alphaproteobacteria > Rhodobacterales > Paracoccaceae > Albimonas > uncultured Albimonas sp. The sequence goes on along the minus strand of NZ_CAXBOD010000077.1, from coordinate 11,423 downwards.
AGGGCCGCGCGGAAGGCGTCCTTGTCCGAGGGATCGGCCTTGTCGATCGCCGAAAGGATCAGGTTCGCCGCGTCATAGGCCTGGGCCGCGTAGATCGTGGGCGTGCGGTCGTACTTGGCGCGGAACGCCTCGACGAAGGCCTTCGACTTGGCGTTGTCGAGGTCGTGGCTCCACTCGGCGGTGTTCTTCACGCCGATGGCCGCGTCGCCGACGGCGCCCAGGATGATCTCGTCGAAGGAGAAGGCCGGGCCGAACACGGGGATGTCGACGCCCGCGCCCGCGTACTGCTTCATGAACGAGATGCCCATGCCGCCCGGCAGGAAGAAGAACACCGAATCCGCCCCCGAGGCGCGGATCTGCGCGATCTCGGCGGCATAGTCGGTCTGGCCGAGCTGGGTGTAGATCTCGGCGACCGGCTCGCCCTCATAGAGCCGCTTGAACCCGGTCAGGCTGTCCTTGCCGGCGGGGTAGTTGGGGGCGAGGATGAACGGCTTCTCGAAGCCCTGCTCCTTCATGTAGGCGCCCATCGCCTCATGCAGGTTGTCGTTCTGGTAGGCGGCGTTGAAGTAGTTCTCGTGGCAGCCCGCGCCGGCGAGCTGGCTGGGCCCCGCGTTGACCGAGACGTAGAACACCCCCTGGCGCACCGTGCCCGGCACCACGGCCATGGCGAGGTTCGACCAGATGATGCCGGTCAGGATGTCGACCTTGTCCTTCTGGATCAGCTCGTCGGCCAGGCTCTTGGCCACATCGGGCTTCTGGGCGTCGTCCTTCTCGATCACGACGACCTCGGGGTTGCCGGCCTCCTCGACCGCGAGCATGAAGGCGTCGCGGGCGTCGATGCCCAGATGCGAGCCCCCGCCCGAGAGCGTGGTGATCATGCCGATCTTCACTTCGGCCGCGGCGCCGCCCAGCGTTGGCGCGGCCGCGATCAGCGCGGCGATCGCCGCGGAGAGGATGGAGCGTTTCATGGTGTGGTCCCCCGGTTCCCTGTCGGTCTCGATTTGCGCGCAGAATGCCTCGCCGCGCCCGGCAGGGAAAGGCCCCCGGGGCGCCTGGCGGGCGAAGAGTTTCGCGGGGATCGCGGCGCGATGACCCTCGCCCCCCGCCCCTGTCCCGCGCTCGAGGCCGGGATCAACGCCGCGCGGGCCGAGGCGGGCCTCCCCCCGCTCGCCCCCCACCCCGCGCTGACCGCCGCGGCCATGGCCCATGCCGCGGACCTGCTGAGCAACGGCGCCTTCGACCATGCGGGCTCCGACAGCTCCCTGCCGATGGAGCGGGTGATGCGCCAGGCCCTGACCCCGCGGCTCGCCGCCGAGAACATCGCCATGGGCCAGCCCGACGCCGAAGCCGCCGTCGCCGCCTGGCAGGGCTCGCCCGGCCACCGCGCCAACAACCTCGACCCCGCGACCACCCTCATCGGCGCCGCCGAGGCCCGCTACCCCCGTCTCGGCCTCGTCTCCGACGACCAGCCCTTGTGGATCGCCGTCTTCGCCGCCGAATTCTGAGCGCGACGTCTGCCACACGCCCCCGGCGCCCCGCCCGAAACCGCCGCGAGCGCCTGTTCTCCGGAGCCGTCCGTCGCTGATGCCGATCAGAGCGACTCGTCCGCCCCGGTCAGGGATCGCGAAGCGACCCCGAAGGGGCTTGTCCTTGACCGGGGCGGGCGAGTCGCTCAGGCATCAACAGCGAGGGGCGGCTTCGGAGAACAGGCGCGGCCTCTGTTCTCTGGTGAGTTCAGAAGCGGCCTTCCCGCGGCCCCTGGCCGCGCAGCCCGAGCGAGCCCCGCCTCGCGAGGCTCCCCCGGTCGCCCGCCGTCACCCCGCCTGCATCTTCGCGATCGCCTCGGCCTGCGCGATCAGCTTCCTGGCCGTCTCGACATGCAGGTTCTCGACGATCTTGCCGTCGACCACCGCCACGGCCTCGCCCTTGGCGCGGGTCTCTTCGAACGCCGCCACCTGGCGTTTCGCAAGCTCCACATCCGCCTGCGAGGGTCCGAATTCCTCGTTGGCGATGTCCAGCTGGGCGGGGTGGATCAGGGTCTTGCCGTCGAAGCCCATCTCGCGGCCCATCCGGCAGGCCGCGCGATTGCCCTCGGCGTCCTGGTAACCGTTGTAGACCCCGTCGAGGATCGCGAGCCCATAGGCGCGCGCCGCCAGCAGGCACAGGCCCAGCGATGTCGCCACCTCGGCCCGGCCTTCGGTGTGCAGGGCGCCCAGCTCCTTGACCAGGTCGTTGGTGCCCATCACGAAGCAGCCCAGCCGCGGGGTCGCCGCGGCGATTTCCTTGGCGTTCAGAATCCCGATCGGGGTCTCCATCATCGCCCAGATCCTGGTCGAGGCCGGGGCCCCGGCCTTGTCCATCAGCGCCTCGACCGCATGCAGGTCGGCGGCCGAGTTCACCTTGGGGACCACGATCGCGTCCGGCCCCATGCCGGCGAGCGCCATGATGTCGTCCTCGCCCCACTCGGTGTCGAGGCCGTTGACCCGCACCGTCACCTCGCGCAGGCCGAAGCCGCCCTCCTTGAGGGTCTGCGCGACCAGCTCGCGGGCGGCGACCTTCTCGGTCGGGCCGACGGCGTCCTCGAGGTCGAGGATCAGCGAATCGGCCGGCAGGCCGCGGGCCTTCTCCAGCGCGCGGGCCTTGGCGCCGGGCATGTAGAGGACGGAGCGGCGCGGGCGGGCGAGGTCGGACATGAAGGCTCCTGATGGCGCGAAACGTCGGGGTCGGATGGCCTGCGCGGGATAGCCTCCGCGCGGCGGCTGCGCAAGAAGATGGCCCGGGGCGGGGCGCGGGCGCAATTTTTGCGGCGCCGCAGGCGCGGATTAACCTTGTTTTCGTCCTTTGCGCGCATCGTCACGTCAGGCCGTCGCCGGGATCGGCGGCCTCCCGACCCAGCCGCAGGCGCGGGGGCGGGGGGCGACCCCGGCGATCGATCCGTCGACCCGAGCACCGGCGCCTGACCGGATCGGTCGGCGGCTCGGGGGTCCGGGCCCCGGCGGCGCCCGGCGCCCAGCGCAGAGGTGATGCCATGACTCGCGACGCCGAACTCCGCCCCGCCCCTTCCCCCCGCCCCTCCGGCCGGGCGATCGCCCGCGCCCTTGCGCTTGCCGGCCGCGCGATCCGCGCGGCGGGGCGACGACTGACGGGGGGCGTCTCCGCGCCCTCCGGCCTCGCGGCGGCGCTGTCGCTGGGGGTGCTTGCGGCCGCGGCCGTCGCGCCTGCGGAACCCGCGGCGGCCCAGTCTGCGACGCCGCCCGCGACGCCGGTGCAGGGCGCGGCCTGCGGCTCGAGAGCGGAGGTCGTCTCGCGCCTGAAAGCCAAGTATGGCGAGACCCGGCGCGGCTACGGCCTGCAGCGCGGCAAGGCGGTGGTCGAGGTCTACGCCTCGGCCAAGACCGGCTCCTGGACGATCATCATGTCGATGCCCGACGGCCTCGCCTGCCTGGTGGCGGCCGGCGAGAACTGGGCCGCCCCCAGCTCCGAGGCCGCCGAAGCGGTCGGCGACCCGGCCTGACGGGCCGCGCGCACGCTTGCGACGCGGCACGGGCGAAGCGGAAGACAGGGCCGGCGACGGCCCGAGGATTGCGGACCGGGCCGGCCAAGCCCCCGTGGTTTCTCGAATGACGGGGGACAGCCCGGGGGCACGGTCCTTGAGAGGCCCCGGGTCAAGCCCGGGGCGCCCCCGGCCCGGCCGCCATGCGACGTCCGAACCGGGCTCTGGCAGGGTCAGGCGGTCGGCCTGATGGCCCGACGCGCTTCAGGCCGCGGGCGGGCGAGCGGCCTCAGGCCGCCTCGAACACCGCGGCGACGCCCTGGCCGCCGCCGACGCACATCGTCTCGAGGCCGTATTTCGCCCCGCGCCGCTTCATCTCGTGGAGCAGCGTGGTCATGATCCGCACGCCCGTGGCCCCGATCGGGTGGCCCAGCGAGATGCCCGAGCCGTTGACGTTCAGGCGCGGGTCGTCGGCCGACATCCCCCACTCCTTGAGCACCGAGAGGACCTGGCAGGCGAAAGCCTCGTTCACCTCGATCAGGTCCATCTGGTCGAGGGTCAGGCCGTTGCGCTCCATCACCCGCTTTGTCGCCGGCGCCGGGCCGATGCCCATGTGCGAGGGCTCGCACCCCGCCGCGCCCCAGCCGGTCAGGAAGGCCAGCGGCTCGAGCCCCAGCTCCTGCAGCTTGTCCTCGGCCACCACCAGGCAGGCCGCGGCGGCGTCGTTCTGCTGGGAGGCGTTGCCGGCCGTCACCGTGCCGCCCTTGGTGATGGCGCGCAGCTTGGCCAGGCTCTCGGCCGTCGCCTCGGGGCGGATGCCCTCGTCGCGGGTCACCGTGACCGGGTCGCCCTTGCGCTGGGGGACGGCGACGTCGATGACCTCGCCGGCAAAGCGGCCCTCCTCCCAGGCGGCATGGGCCTTGGCGTGGGAGGCGGCGGCGAAGGCGTCGGCGTCCTCGCGCGCGATCTGGTAGTCGCGGGCCAGGTTCTCGGCCGTCTCGATCATCCCCGAGATCTTGCCGAAGCGGTCCTCGGGCTGCGAGCGCTCGCGCCCCCGGTCGAGGCGGTCGTAGAACTGCGCGGTGCCCGTGCGTTTTCCCCAGCGCATGTCGTTGGAGTAGTACTCGATCCGGCTCATGCTCTCGACCCCGCCGGCGAGCACGGCGTCGCAGGCGCCGGTCTGGACCATCATCGCCGCAGTCGCGATGGCCTGCAGGCCGCCGCCGCAGCGACGGTCGAGCTGCATGCCCGGGACCTCGACCGGCAGGCCGGCCGCGAGCGCGATCCAGCGGCCGGTGCAGGGCGTCTCGGAGTTGGCGTAGGACTGGGCGAAGACCACGTCGTCGATGCGCGCGGGGTCGATGCCCGACTGCGCGATCACGGCGCGGGCGGCGGCGCCGCCCAGATCCTCGACCGGAAGGTCCTTGAAGGCGCCGCCGAAGCGGCCGATGGGGGTGCGCAGGGGCGCGACGATGGCGGCGCGACGGGTCACGGGCGTCTCTCCCACGGGTTATGGTCGACTCAGGGTCCCTGCCGGGCGGCAGGGAAGCGGCGCCACCCTACGCCCCCGCGTCGCCCGGCGCGAGGGGGCTGTGCGACGTCCCGGCGCCGCAGGGCGGAACACGGGCGTCACGCGACAGCCCCTGCCCCGCGCGCCTCAGCCCTTGCTGGCCCGCCGCATCCGCCAGGCCGCCAGCCCCACGAAGATCGCCACCAGCACGATCAGCAGGGTGGCCAGCGCGTTGATCTCGGGCGTCACCCCCAGCCGCACCTTGGAGAACACCACCATCGGCAGGGTCGAGGCGCCGGGCCCGGAGACGAAGCTCGCGATCACCAGATCGTCGAGCGAGAGGGTGAAGCTCAGGAGCCACCCCGCAACCAGCGCCGGCGTCATCATCGGCAGGGTCACGTCGAAGAACACGCGGGGCTGGCGGGCGCCGAGGTCCATCGCCGCCTCCTCGACCGAGGTGTCGACGTCGGTCAGGCGGGCCTGCACGATCACCGCCACGAAGGCCATGCAGAAGGTGGCGTGGGCGATGACGATGGTGTCCACGCCCCGCTCGGCCGGCCAGCCCAGCAGCGCCTCCATCGAGATGAAGAGCAGCAGCAGCGACAGGCCGGTGACCACGTCGGGCATCACGATCGGCGCGGTCGCCATGCCCGAGAGCAGCAGCCGCGGCCGGAAGCGCCCGAAACGGGACATCGCGTAGCCGATCAGGCAGCCGAAGATCGTGCCCAGCGTGGCCGAGATCGCGGCCACCTTCAGGCTGACCCAGGCGGCCTGCAGGATCTGGTCGTTCTGCAGCAGCTCGCCATACCATTTCACCGACCAGCCCCCCCAGACCGAGGCCAGCTTGGAGGCGTTGAACGAGTAGATCACCATGATCGCCAGCGGCACATAGAGCACCGCGAACCCGAAGGCCGCCGCCAGCGGCAGGGCAAAGCGCGAGAGGCCGCGGCCGGACATGCGGGAGCCGCTCATCGGGTCAATCCTTCACGCCCCATCAGTCCTTAACCCCCAGCGCGTTGCGCGCGAACATGATCGGCACCACCAGGAAGGCGAGCATGGCGATCGCCACCGCCGAGGCCAGCGGCCAGTCGCGGTTGTTGAAGAACTCGGTCCACAGCGTCTTGCCGATCATCAGCTGGTCGGGCCCGCCCAGCAGCGCGGGGATCACGTACTCGCCGACCGAGGGGATGAAGACCAGCAGGCTGCCCGCGATCACGCCGGGCATCGACAGCGGCAGGGTCACGTCCACGAACGCCCGCCAGGGCTTCGCGCCAAGGTCGTGGGAGGCCTCGAGCAGCGCGCCGTCCAGCTTCTCGAGCGTCGAGTAGAGCGGCAGGATCATCAGCGGCAGGTAGCCGGTGACCATCCCCATGTAGATCGCGAAATCGGTCTGCAGCATGGTGACGGGCCCCAGCCCGACCAGCCCCAGCGCCGAGTTGATGACCCCGGTGGGGCTCATCAGCCCGATCAGCGCGTACATCCGCAGCAGGAAGCTGGTCCAGAACGGCAGGATCACCAGCATCAGCAGCAGGTTCTTCATCGGCGAGCGGGCGATCCACAGCGACATCGGATAGGCGATCAGCAGGCAGATCACCGTCGAGGCCCCCGCCATCCAGATCGAGTTCAGATAGGCCGCGAGATAGAGGTCGTCCTCGAGCAGGTAGCTGTAGTTGCCCAGATTGAGCGTGATCGTCAGCAGCCCCTCGTCCCAGTCGAACAACGAGGTGTAGGGCGGGCGCGCGATGGCGGGCTCGGACAGGCTGACCCGCAGCACCACCAGAAAGGGGATCAGGAAGAACAGGCCCAGCCACAGGGTCGGCGCAGCGATGACCAGGGACCGGCCGCGGCGGAAAAGCCAGTTCATGGGCGGACCCTCCGCAGAAGGCGCGGCGCGGCCGCGGGGGAGGCGACCCGCAGGCCGAGCGCGCCCCGCGGCCGGTTCGGGAATACTTCGCCCCGGGCGCGAGGCGGCCAGGCCCGCCCGCAGGGCGCCCGCAGGCCGTTCGCTCCGGGAAGGCGCGCCCGCGACACGGTCACGACAGCAGCGCCACGCCGGCCTCGGGCGGCCAGGAGATCCAGACCGCCTCCTCCCAGGTCGGCGCGTCCGCGTCGTGGCGGTCGCGGTTGGCGAGCGTCGCGCGCACCCTCTGGCCCGAGGGCAGGACCACGCGGTAGTGGCTCAGCCCGCCCATGTAGGCGATGTCCTCGACGACGCCGCGGGCCGCGCCGCCGACCGGGGTCTCGGGGGCCTCGCGGCGCAGGCGCAGCTTCTCGGGGCGCACGGCGACCCAGACGGTCTGGCCGAGCTGGCAGCTCATGCCGTGGTCGATGTAGATCTCGCCGCCCAGCGCCGGCGAGGCGACGCGCACATGGGCCGACTCGTCCTCGCTCACCGTGCCCTCGAACACGTTCACCGAGCCGACGAAATCTGCGATGAAGCGGTTCTTGGGGTATTCGTAGAGGTCGCGCGGCGCATCCACCTGCACCAGCCGCCCCTGGTCCATGACGCCGATGCGGGTGCCCAGCGTCATCGCCTCCTCCTGGTCGTGGGTGACCACGATGAAGGTGGTGCCCAGCGTCTCCTGGATGTCCATCAGCTCGAACTGGGTCTCCTCGCGCAGCTTCTTGTCGAGCGCGGACAGCGGCTCGTCGAGCAGCAGCGCCTTGGGCTTCTTGGCGAGCGCGCGGGCCAGCGCCACCCGCTGGCGCTGCCCGCCCGAGAGCTGATGCGGCTTGCGGTGCGCGAGATGGTCGAGCTTGACCAGCTCCAGCATCCGCTTCACCTGGGCCTCGATCTCGGAGCGGCCCATGCGGTCCTGCTTCAGGCCATAGGCGACGTTCTTCGCCACGCTCATGTGCGGAAACAGGGCGTAGGACTGGAACATCATGTTGACCGGCCGGTCCCAGGGGGGAACCGAGGTCATATCCTGGCCGTCGATCTCGATCCGCCCCGAATCCAGCGTCTCGAACCCCGCCAGCATCCGCAGCAGGGTCGACTTGCCCGAGCCCGAGCCGCCGAGGAGGCAGAAGATCTCCCCCTCGGCGACGTCGAGGCTGATGTTGTCGACGGCCCGGAAGCCGTCGAAGGTCTTCACCACGTCCGCGATGCGGATGAAGGCGCGATCCGATTTCGGGGCGCGCTGGGTCTGGATCGCGGGCGCGGGCACCTCGGTCATCGCCTTACTGGCCGGTCTTGATCGAGGTCCAGGCCCGATTGACCGTGCGCGAGGTGCGCGCGTCATAGACCACGGCCGTCCACAGCTTCTTCTTGGCCGCCTCGGTGGGGAAGATGCCGGGGTCGGAGGTGATCTCCTCGTCCACCAGCGGCAGCGAGGCGGTGTTGGCGTTGGCGTACCAGACGTAGTTGGTGATGTCGGCGGTGATCTGCGCGTCCATGACGAAGTTGATGAACTTGTGCGCGTTCTCGGGGTGGGGGGCGTCGGCGGGGATCGCCAGCGTGTCCATCCACAGAAGGGCGCCCTCGTCGGGGATCACATAGGCGATCTCGACGCCGTTGTCGGCCTCGTCGGCGCGGTCGCGGGCGATGAACACGTCGCCCGACCAGCCGACCGAAAGGCACACGTCGCCGTTGGCCAGGTCATTGATGTACTGCGAGGAATGGAAGTAGCGCACATGCGGCGAGATGGTCTTGAGCAGCGCCTCGGCCTTCTCGATGTCTTCCGTCTCGGTCGAGCGGGGGTCGAGCCCGAGATAGTTCATCGCCGCCGAGATGATCTCGGTGGGCGCGTCGAGCAGGGTGATCCCGCAGTCGGCGAGCTTGGCCGCGTTCGCCTCGTCGAAGATCAGCGCCCAGGAGTTGGTCGGCGCGTCGGCGCCCAGCCGCTCCTCGACCTTGGCCACGTTGTAGCCGATGCCGGTGGTGCCCCACATGTAGACGACGGCATGCTCGGCGCCCGGATCCCAGGCCTCGAGACGCCCCATCAGCTCGGGGTCCATGTTCTCGAGGTTGGGCAGCTTGGACTTGTCGAGCGGCTGGTAGATCTCGGCCGCGATCTGGCGGGCGAGGAAATCGCCGGTGGGCACCACGATGTCATAGCCGGTCGAGCCGGCCATCAGCTTGGTCTCGAGCACCTCGTTGGAATCGAAGACGTCGTAGGTGACCTTGATGCCGGTCTCCGCCTCGAACTTCTCGATCGTGTCCTCGGCGATGTAGTCCGACCAGTTGTAGACGTTGAGGACGGGCTCCTCCTGCGCCTGCGCGGCCCCGGCGGCGAGGCCGGCCGCGGCGACGGCGAGGACGGAAAGGGCGGTCTTGGAGGTCATTCTGCGGGCTCCCTGTCGGCGGCGCCTGCGCTGCGGGCAGGCCCTGTCGTGGGATGACCATATGGGCGGTCTCGCAAGCGCGAAAGAGGAATTCTGAACAGCTCGCCTCGGGTTGGCGGGGCGGCGACCGCCAGCGCCCGCGCCGCCCGCCCCCGAAGGCTTGGCCCCGGGGGCCTGGCCCCGGGGGCTGCGGGCGGCTCAGTAGCCCTCGAACCCCTCGACCGCCCACAGCACGTAGCGCACGCTGCGGTCGGCATGGGTGGCGAACTCGCCCGAGCCGACGGGGACCGCCCAGGCGAAGCGGTCGGCGATCTCCTGGCCCTGCTCCTCGCTCTCGACCGCCAGCAGCATCAGGCGGGCGTCGCCCGGGGCGAGGCGGGAGCGGAACTCGAAATGGTTCGAGGGGACGCCGTCCGGGTCCCAGACGGCCACGTCCTTGAAGTCCATGCCGCCCTCGAACAGGCACTCGGACAGGCGGCGGCGGTCGTTGGACAGCAGCACCTGCGCGCCCTCGCCCTCCATCGCGCTCAGCGCCGCCTCGCAGAACGGGCCGCCGTTGCGCATCTTCTTGAACGGGTCGGCGAAACGGGGAAGGTCGCGCGCCCAGATGTCGTAGACCCCGCCCAGCGCGAAGACCACGACCACCGCGGCGATGCCGATCCCGGCCTGGACCTTGCCCGCCAGCTCCCCCCAGGACCGCGCCAGCAGCCAGCGCGCGGCGAGGATCGAGCCGCCCACATAGGCCGGCGCCGCCCAGTTGGCGTTGGCCGAGCTGAGGAAGGCCTGCACGCACATCGCAAGCAACAGGGGGGCCGCCGACCAGGCCAGCAGCCGCTCGCGCCAGTCGCCGCGGCGGGCGGGATCGAGGGGCAGCGTGACCAGCGCCGCGACCACGGCCAGGAAGGCGACCGGGCCGATGACCCCCAGCTGCGCGCCCACGAACTCGGCCAGGGCGCCGGGATGGGCCAGGCCGCCGCGCCCGACCTCGGCGTTCTCGCCCAGGTGGGTGACGGTGACAAAGCCATGCGCCGCGTTCCACACGATGTTGGGCGAAAGGACCAGCAGCGCCACCGCCGCCGCCAGCCCCGCCCCGCGCCGGCGCGAGGACGACAGCGGCCCCTCGCGCGAGAAGATCACATAGCCCAGCAGCCCCAGCGGCAGGGCGATGGCGGTATACTTGGCGAGCATCCCCAGGCCCCCGCCCGCGCCGACCAGCGCCCACCACAGCCATGGCTCGGCGGTCTTCGGCCCCGGCTGGACCTCCATCACCCGGACCAGCGCGCAGAGCGCCAGCGCCCAGCCCGCCATCATCACCGGGTCCGTGGTCATCAGCCCGGCCGAGATCGAGACCCCCGGCGCCGCGGAATACAGCAGCGCCGCCCAGAACCCCGTGCGCGCGTCGAACAGGCGCCGGGCGGCCAGGAACACGCCGGCCCCGACCGCGAGGTGCGCCAGCGGCGCGAAGAAGCGCAGCGCGAAGGCGGTGTCCCCCAGCACGCCGGTCGAGACCAGGATCAGCCACCCCACCAGCGGCGGCTTGGAATAGTGGCCCGCGGCCATCTCGCGCCCATAGGCCCAGTACTGCGCCTCGTCGAAATGCACCGGGATCAACCCCAGCGCGTTCAGCGCAAGGCGCAACAGCGCGAGCCCCGCCAGCAGCGCCCAGGCGCGCTTCGACCACACCACGCGCTCGGCCATCGCCGCGGCCGCGCCGCCCCGGCGCCCGCCGCCGCCCTTGCCGCCGCGCGAGGCCCTGCCGCCCGCCTTCGCGCCGGCGCCTCCCTTCGCGCCGGCGCCGGCGCCGGCCGCCGCGCCCGTCTTGCCGGCCTTGCGCCCGCCCGCCGCGCCCTTGGCGGGCGCCGCGTCGCCGGCGGCGTCATCCGCCCGCTCGGCCTTCGCCGCCGCCTTTCGCGGCGCGGAGGTCCGCGCCCGCGAGGGGCTCCTGCTGCTCTGCGCGTTCATGCTGTGTCCGGCTCCCGCGCCGCCGCTCCGGCGCCCCCCGGTTCTGCCAGCGGCGCGCCCCCCGCGCAACCGACCGCGCCCCCCCTCCCCGCTCCAGGCGCCCAGGGCGCAACGCCCGAACACCCCTCGCAAAGCGCCTGTTCTCCGGAGCCGTCTCTCGCGGATGCCGATCAG
>NZ_CAXBOD010000076.1:0-17754 GCF_963977235.1 uncultured Albimonas sp. | reverse complement strand
GCGCCCCGCCCGACGCGGCGCCTCCCGACCTCACCGGCCAGGCTCCCCTGGCCCCGGGCGCCCCCGCCCGCAACGCGCCGCGGGCGGACCCGACCAATCAGGCGCCCCGCCCGACGCGGCGCCGGCGCGCCGGCCGGGGCGGCGCGTCAGGGGTCGTCGTCCTCGGGCATGTCGCGCGCCAGCGATTTGTCGGTGCGCGGCGGGCGAGGCTCCTGCTCCTCCGACCCGTCCGCCGTCTCAGGGGCCGGGGAAGCCTCGCCCTCGACGATCTTGGCCTTGTCGTCGCGCACCAGGTGCATGGCCGGCGCCGAGCCGTCCTTGAGCTCGCCGAAGTAGATCGTCTGGTGCGGGAACGGGATCTCGATCCCGCGCGCATCGAAGATCTTCTTGATCTGCTCGTTCCAGGCGCGCCCGAAACCCCACTGGGACCCCGGCTTGGTCTTCACCCGCGCCCGCAGCACCACCGCGCTGTCGCCCAGCGCCTGCACGCCGAACCACTCCACATCGCCGAGCAGCGCCGCGGCCTGGGTCTCGTCGCCCTGCAGGGCGGCGAAGGCGTCCAGCACGCCCTGCTTGGCCTCGTCGATGTCCTCGCGATAGGCGATGCCCGCATCCATCACGCAGTAGGCGAAATCGCGGGTGAAGTTCGACACCCCGTCGACCGAGCTGAACGGGATCAGGTGATAGGTCCCCGACAGGTCCCGGATCGAGACCGAGCGCACCGTCAGCTTCTCGACCCCCCCGGTGATCCCGCCGACCGTCACCACGTCGCCCACGTTCATCGCGTTCTCGAGCTGGATGAACACGCCCGTGATCACGTCCTGCACCAGCTTCTGCGCGCCGAAACCGATGGCCAGGCCCAGCACGCCGGCCGAGGCGATCAGCGGCGCGATGTCGATCCCGAGCTCGCTCAGCGCAAACATCAGCGTGATCAGCAGCAGCGCGATCGTGGCCGCGTTGCGCAGGAGGCTCAGCAGCGTCGTCTCGCGCGGGGTCGGCACCCGCCCCACGTCCGGGCTCAGCCGCCAGTCGACCCAGGCCGAGAACGCCAGCCACACCAGGAACGCCCCCAGCAGGATCAGGAAGACGGCGACCGCCGCGCCGGTGATCCGCAGCCCGGTCTCGGTCGCGAGCCAGCCCTCGGTGTCGAAGACCCCCGCCTGCTCGAGCGCCACGCCCAGCACCACCACCGCCACGATCACCCGCACCGCCAGCAGCAGCTTGGGCACGAAGGCGTTCAGCCGCTGTTCCAGAAGCGGCAGCTTGTCGCGCAGCGTGTCGGGCAGGCGCACCCCCTCGCGCATCCGCGCGGCGAGGAAGCCGTTGATCATCATCCCGATCACGATCGCCAGCAGGATCTTGCCCGAGGCCTCGAGCACCGGCCACAGCACGTTCCCCGGCCGGGTCAGCACGATCACGAACAGCACGGCGAGATAGATCAGCGCCGGCACATGCCACAGCCGCGCCAGCGTGGCGAAGACCTTGCGGCTCTCGGGTTCGGCGGGGGTCAGCCAGTCGGCGACGTGGCGGCGGTGGCGCAGCACCGCGATCACGCCGATCGCCACCACGATCAGCCCCACCGCGACGCCGACCGCCTGGCCGGCCTGCCAGCCGGCGTTGCGCGCCACGATCGGCGCCGCCAGCAGCTGCCCGTAGCCCAGGATCGCCGCCGCCGCGACCAGCCGCGAGGCGAGATAGCTCGCCCCCGCATCGGGCACCGGGATCATCCGCAGCGAGCCGGTCTCGGGGCGCAGCAGCATCCGGATCACGTTGCGGGTGATCTCGACGGCCACGAAGGCGTTGAGATAGAGCGTCTGCCGGATCCCGACCGAGCCCGGCGGGTCCAGCGCGAAGGTGGCGATGGCATAGCCCACCGCCCAGGCCGCCAGCACCGTGGCCGCGTCGAGCGCGGCCATCAGCAGGCCCATCAGCAGCTTGTGCAGCGCCCCGCCCGCGTCGCCCGAGCGTCCGATCCGCCGCCGGAGCCCCCCCGCGCCCAGCCGGATCAGGAGGTAGACCGCGTAGGTCCCCACGATGGTCAGGCCCAGCTCCTTGAGCGCGGCGAGCAGCACGGCGGGCTCGACCGCCTGGCCCAGGCCCTGCAGGCGCTCGGGCGCGGCCATCAGCTCGTCCCAGGTCGAGGTCGCGGCCCCGGCGACCGCGTTCACCCATTCCTGCGAGATCTGGGCGATGCGCGCGCCCAGCCCGTCCTCGCCGGGGGCGGGGGCCACCGTCGGCGCCTCCTTGCCCGACGCATCCGCCTTGCCCGACGCATCCGCGCCGCCGCCTTCGGCCTGGCCCTGTTCCGGTTTCCCTTCGCCCTGCTGCGCCTGCTCCAGCGCCTGGATCAGGCGGTCGCGCGCCTCCGAGTTCTTCAGGACCTCGAGCAGCGCGGCGGTGGGCAGGTCGGCGGCCATCGCCTCGCCCCCAGCTTCGCCCGAGCCCTCGCCCGAACTCTCGCCCGAGGCGGCCTGGGGAACGCCCGGCATCCCCTGGGCCTGCGCCTGAAGGGGGGCGAGAACCCAGAGGCTCGCGATCAGCGCCAGCAGCAGGCGCGTCCACGCCGGCCGTCCTCCGCGCGGGGCGGCCGCGGTGCGGGCGCGCTGCGGCGGGGGAGCGGGCGTGGGACGAGGCGTCGGGACGGGCGGGCGGATGTCGATGGGGGGCAAGGGGCTCCTCCGGGTGCCGGTTCATCTGGCCTGGGCCGCGTTCGGCAGGCGCCGGCGCGCAAGCTAGCGCCTGAGCGCGGCTTGTCACCCCCGCGAGGCGCCCGGGCGGCGCTTGGCCTCGGCCGGAGGTTTGACCGCCCGGCCCCGCGGCTGCATACACAAACGGCCGCGCCCGCCCTCGATCCGGACCCCGCCCGAGGCGCCGGCGCCAGGGAGAGACTCGCGCATGACCCGTTCCCGAAACCCCTCCCCCGCCCCGCGCGCCCTGGCCGGTTTCGGGCCCGGCTTCCGACCCGCACCGCGCTCTGCATGCAGCCTGCATCCAGCCGCGCGCCCGGGACGCGCGCGATGAGCCCGCGCGCCGCGACGGGCGGCCGCGCCGCCTCGCAGAGCGGGCGGGCGCTCTCGGGGCTGCGCGACCTGGTGTTCTCGGGCGCCTATCTGCCGGGCGAGCGGCTCTCGGAGGTCGAGCTTGCCGCCCGGCTGAAGCTCTCGCGCACCCCGGTCCGCTCGGCGCTGGCGCGGATGGGACAGGAGGGGCTGCTCGAGGAGATCCCCTCGGGCGGCTGGACCGTGCGCGCCTTCGCGCCGGCCGACGTCGCCGACGCCATCGAGCTGCGCGGGGTGCTCGAGGGCACGGCCGCGCGCCTGGCCGCCGAGCGCGGCGTCGACCCCGCGCGCCTGGGCGAGGCCGCCGCCCAGCTCGCCGGGATCGACGCGCTGCTGGCGCCGGGGGTGGAGACGGCCGACGTCGAGGCCTATCGCGGCGCCAACGCCGCCTTCCACGCCTGCCTCGCGGCGCTGTCAGGCTCGCGCATCCTGGTCGCCGAGATCGAGCGCGCGGCCCGCCTGCCCTTCGCCGAGCCCTCGGCCTTCCTGACCGCGCAGGCGGGGATCCCGGACCTGCGCGCCTCGCTGGCGGTGGGCCAGAGCCAGCACCGCGCGATCCTCGAGGCGATCGAGGGCCGCCAGGGCGCGCGGGCCGAGGCGCTGGCGCGCGAGCACGCCCGCCTCGCGCGGCGCAACCTGGACGCGGTGCTCACGGATCGGAACCTGGTCGACAAGGTGCCGGGCCTGCGCCTGCTCGGCCGCTGAGCGCCCGCCCGAGGGCGGAGGCGCCGCGTCGGGCCGCGCGCCCGGGACCGGGCGTCCGCCCGCGGCGCGCGGCGGGCGCGGCGCCCGCGGGCCAGGTCTCGCACGGAGACATCCGGGCGTCGGGATCGACCGGGGGCGCCGGCGACGACCCCCGCGCCAGACCTGCAGGGGCCGCGTCGGCGCGAGGGCGGGGGCGCGGGGCCCGCCGCCCTCGCACAGGTCAGAAGATCGAGTAGCCGCCGTCGATCCGCAGGCAGTCCCCGGTATGGGCCGAGGCGCCGTTGGTCATCAGGTAGACCGCGAGGTTCGAGAAATCCTCGGGCGTGCAGTAGCGCCGGATCGGGGTCCGGGCCATGGTCGCCTTCACGAACTTCTCGTTGGCGAAGGCCGGCGCGGTCATCTCCGACTCGGTCCAGCCCGGCAGGATCGCGTTCGCCGTGATCCCGAAGCGCGCCAGCTCGACCGCCAGCGCCCGCATCATCGAGAGCACCGCGCCCTTCGAGGCGCCGTAGGGCTCGGACGTCGCCGCCCCGAAGATCGTCGAGGTGGAGGAGGTCACCACCAGACGCCCGAAGGCGTCGCCGTCCTTCGCCCGCTCGACCATGTGGGCCGCGGCCGCCTTGAAGCAGCGGTGCACGCCCAGCACGTTGGCCTCGAGCACCTTGAGCCAGTCCTCCTCGGTCCGCTCGAGGATCGAGGACTTGCGCGCCGAGATCCCGGCGTTGGCGAACATCCCGTCCACCCGCCCGAACCGCTCCAGCGTCTGGGCCATCGCGGCCTCGACCGCGGCCGCGTCGTTGACGTCGACGGGCAGCGCCATCGCCTCGCCCGGCGCGTCGGCCAGGCGCTTGAGGGCCCTGGCGTTCTTCTCCTCGTTGCGGGCCCAGACGGCGACGTTGGCGCCCATCGCGGCCAGCCCCTCGGCCATGCCTAGGCCGATGCCGCCGTTGCCGCCGGTGACGACCGCGACGCGGCCCGAGAGATCAAAAGGATTCTTCGCCATCATGCGGCTCCCTGCGTCTGTTTCGCCTCGGCCCAGTACTCGTCCTTGAGCAGGCGCTTCATCAGCTTGCCGGTGGCGGTGCGGGGCAGCTCGGCGCGGAAGTCGATCGACCTGGGCGCCTTCACATGGCTCAGCCGGGTCCTGGTCCAGGCGATCAGCTCGGCGGCGAGGTCGTCGGACGCCTCGGCCGGGTTCATCAGCTGCACCACGGCCTTGACCGCCTCGCCCATCTCCTCGTCGGGCACGCCGAAGACGGCGGCGTCGGCGATCTTCTCATGGGTGATCAGCAGGTCCTCGGTCTCCTGCGGGTAGATGTTCACCCCGCCCGAGATGATCGTGTAGGAGGCCCGGTCGGTCAGATAAAGATACCCGTCCCCGTCCAGGAACCCCACGTCGCCCAGCGTGCCGACGCCCGGCTTGAGGAACGACTTCGCGGTCTTCTCCGGGTCGCCGAAATAGACGAAGTCGATGCCGGTGTTGAAGTAGACGCCCCCGGTCTCGCCCTGGGGCAGCTCCTCGCCGTCGGGGCCGGCGATGTAGATCGAGCCGACGATGGGCTTGCCGACCGTGCCGGGGTGGCTCAGCCACTCATGGCTGTCGCAGAAGGTGGCGCCGTTGCCCTCGGTGCCGGCGTAGTATTCGACCAGCACCGGGCCCCACCAGTCGATCATCTTCTGCTTGATCTCGCGCGGACAGGGGGCCGCGGCATGCACCGCCGTCCGGATGGTCGAAACGTCGTATTTCGCGCGCACCGCCTCGGGCAGCTTGAGCATCCGCACGAACATCGTGGGCACCAGCTGGGAGTGGGTGACGCCATACTTCTCGACCGCGGCGAGGTATTCCTCGGGGTCGAACCGCTCCATGATCACGCAGGTGCCGCCGAAGGCGCCCATGATCAGGCAGAAGCGCAGCGGAGCGGCGTGATAAAGCGGCGCGGGCGAGAGATAGACCGAGTCCGCGTTCGCCCCGCACTTCATCCCGACCAGCATCTCGAGGAACGGGTTGATGTGGTCGATCGGCTCCTCGACCCAGGCCTTGGAGATGCCCTTGGGCCGCCCCGTGGTGCCCGAGGAATAGAGCATGTCGGTCCCCGCGCAGCCGTCGGCGATCGGCTCTGCGGGCTGGGCGGCGACCAGCGCCTCCCAGCTCTCGTAGCCCTCGGCGGTCCCGCCCACCATCATCAGCCGGGTCCCGGGGTTGGTGTGGGCGGCGAACTCGGCCGCCCGCTCGGCATAGCGCTCGGAGGTGACGAACACCTTCGCGCCGCAGTCCTGGATGATGTAGCCGGCCTCCTCGGGGGTCAGGTAGCGCGAGACGGCGGTGTAGACGATCCCGGCCCGGTGGCAGGCCCACAGGATCTCCATGAACTCCAGCCGGTTCTCCATCAGGATCGCGACGCCCTCGCCCTTGCGCACGCCGAGCGACCGCAACGCCTGGGCGCCGCGGTTGGAGACCGCGTCGAGCTGGGCGTAGGTCAGCCCCTTGCCGGAGCCCGCCATCACATAGGCGAGCTTGTCGGGCGTGGTCTTCGCGTGATGCGACGGGTGCTTCATCCAATCCTCCCTGGCCGTCCGGGCTGGCGGCGAGGCCGCGCCCGGCTTCGATCCCTCCGACGCCGGGCGCGGGGCCGCGGGAGTCGGTCTTAATCATGCCATTAACGCGCGGGCGTGCGGAATGCAAAGCGCGCTTGCGCTGCGACCGCCCGCCGCATACGGTGCCCCCGGCCGCCCCGGAGAGCGAACGCACGCTCCGCTGGGTCGGCGACCCTTTGGCGACGGCGCGAAGACGCCGCGCCGGGAGGAGACGCCTGCAAAGCCGGCCTGGCCGGTGGACGGTCCCCAAGGGCGGACGGCGGAAACGCTGGCCGCCCCTGGGTCACGGACAACCCCAAATCCCCTCTGGCCACGGCGTTTCGCCGGGGCGCGCGGCAGGCCCGTCGGCCGCAGGCGCCCGCCTGCAAGGTCGCGACGCCACGTCTCGTCGCTTCGGACGATGTCCTTGCCTGTCGGTCGGTTAGCGTATATCTGCGGTCCGCGCATTCCGCTGTGCGGCGCCGCGCGGACATTCACTGACCGATTAACAGGCTTGACCCCCTCCCTCGGCGACCGGCACTCTCCCGCGCGACGCGCGGCCGTCGGCGCCCCGGGACGGGGCCCGCGCCGCGGACCCGGAGGAGACGCCCCCATGGCCGAAGCCGCCTATATCTATGACGCCATCCGCACGCCCCGCTCCAAGGGCAAGGCGGACGGCTCGCTGAACGAGGTCAAACCGATCGACCTCGTCACCACCCTCCTGCACGAGATGCAGTCCCGCCACGACCTCGACACAGCGCGCGTCGACGACGTGATGCTGGGCTGCGTCGAGCCGGTGATGGAGCAGGGCTCGGTCCTGCCCAAGATCGCGCTCCAGAAGGCCGGCTGGGACGAGACCGTGCCCGGCGCCCAGGTCAACCGCTTCTGCGCCTCGGGCCTCGACACGTTCAACACCGCCGCCGCCAAGGTCGCCTCCGGGTGGGAGGACCTGGTCTGCGCGGGGGGCTACGAATCCATGTCCCGCGTGCCCATGGGCTCCTCCGGCGGGCCGATGGCGGGCGATCCGGCCACCAACATCCAGACCGGCTTCGTCCCCCAGGGCATCGGCGCCGACCTGATCGCCACGCTCGAGGGCTTCAGCCGCGACGACGTCGACGCCTTCGCCATGCGCTCCCAGCAGAAGGCGGCCGCCGCGCGCGACGCCGGCTGGTTCGACCGCTCGGTGGTCCCGGTGAAGGACGAGAGCGGGCTGGTGATCCTGCAGCGCGACGACTTCATCAAGCCGACCACCGACATGCAGGCGCTGGGCGGCCTCAAGCCCTCCTTCGCCGCCCCCGGCGCCATGGGCTACGACGCCATCGCGCTCGCGAAATACCCCCAGGTCGAGCGCATCGACCACGTCCACACGCCCGGCAACAGCTCGGGCATCGTCGACGGCGCCTCGCTGGTAATGGTGGGCAGCGAGCAGGTGGGCAAGGACCTGGGCCTGACGCCCCGCGGCCGGGTCCTGGCCATCGCCGTCACCGCCTGCGAGCCCACGATCATGCTCACCGGCCCCGGCCCCGCCTCGAAGAAGGCGCTGGCCAAGGCGGGCCTGACCATCGACGACATCGATCTCGTGGAGATCAACGAGGCCTTCGCCTCCGTCGCCCTGCGCCTGCAGCGCGACCTCGACGTGCCCGACGAGAAGCTCAACGTCGTCGGCGGCGCCATCGCCATGGGCCACCCGCTGGGCGCCACCGGCGGCTGCCTGGTGGGCACGATGCTCGACGAGCTCGAGCGTCGGAACCTCAAGCGCGCGCTGATCTGCATGTGCGTGGGCGGCGGCATGGGCATCGCCTCGATCATCGAGAGGGTCTGAGGAACATGGAAGATTTCCGCTACGAGAAAGACGCCGACGGCATCGTCGTCGTGACCATGGACATGCAGGGCCAGGGCGCGAACACGATGACGCCCGCCTACAAGTCGGGCATGTCCGCGATCATCGACCGCCTCTACGCCGAAGAGGGCCTGACCGGCGTCGTCATCGCCTCGGGCAAGAAGACCTTCTTCGCCGGCGGCGACCTGAACGGCCTGCTGGCGACCGAGGAGGTCGATCAGGCCTATCTCGACGACCTCGAGAAGAACAAAGGCATGCTGCGGCGCATCGAGAAGCTGCCCGTCCCGGTCGTCGCCGCGATCAACGGCGCGGCGCTCGGCGGCGGCTACGAGATCTGCCTCGCCTGCAACCGCCGCATCATCCTCGACACGCCGGGCGCCATCACCGGCCTGCCCGAGGTCACCCTTGGCCTGCTGCCGGGCGCCGGCGGCGTGGTCCGCGCCACCGCCCTGCTGGGCCTCGAAAAGGCCCTGCCCGTGGTGATGGAGGGCAAGCCCCACGCCCCGAAGAAAGCCCTCGCGCTCGGCATGGTCGACGAGATGGTGGCGACGCAGGAAGAGCTGATCCCGGCGGCGAAAGCCTGGATCAAGGCCAACCCCGACGCCGCCGCCCAGCCCTGGGACCGCAAGGGTTTTCGCTATCCCGGCGGCGACGCGACTTCGCCCAAGGTCCGGCAGGTGGCCGCCGTCGCCCCCACGCTCCTGATCAAGAAGACCCGCGGCCTGATGCCGGCGCCCGAGCGGATCCTGGACGTGGCGGTGAACTCGATGCGCATGGGCTTCGACAGCGCCCTGCGCGACGAGTCCCGCCAGTTCCTCCGCCTCGTGGTCTCGAAGGAGGCCAAGGCCGCCATCACCACCTTCTTCTTCGGCAACCAGGCCATCAAGGGCGGCAAGTTCCGCCCCAAGGCCGAGAAGTGGAAGGCCGGCTCCTCGGCGGTCCTCGGCGCCGGCATGATGGGCGCCGGCATCGCCTACGCCCACGCCGCCCGCGGCCTGCCCACCGCGCTGAAGGACACCGAGCTCGCCAACGCCGAGAAGGGCAAAGGGTATTCCCAGAAGCTCGTCGAGGGCGCCAAGGCCAAAGGCCGGATGGACGACGCGAAGGGCGAGGCCCTGCTCGCGAACATCCGCCCCACGGACAAGGACGACTACGAGAACGTCGACATCATCGTGGAAGCGGTCTTCGAGGACATCGCCCTGAAGGAGCAGGTGATCCCCGCCACCTTCCCCAAGCTCAGCGAGACCGGGATCTACGGCTCCAACACCTCGACCCTGCCGATCTCGATCCTGGCCGAGGCCGCGCCGGACCCCTCCCGCTTCATCGGCATCCACTTCTTCTCGCCGGTCGACAAGATGGCGGTCGTCGAGCTGATCCTGGGCGAGAAGACCTCCGACGAGACGCTGGCCAAGGCCTATGACTACGTCCAGCAGATCGGCAAGACGCCCATCGTGGTCAACGACTCCCGCGGCTTCTTCACCTCCCGCGTCTTCGGCACCTTCATGAACGAGGGCATGGCGCTCCTGATCGACGGCATGGCGCCCGCGATGATCGAGCGGGCGGCCTGGAAGATCGGCATGCCCGTCGGCCCCCTGCAGGTGCAGGACGAGGTCTCGATGGTGCTCTCCGAGCGGGTCCGCGAGACCCACCGCAAGCTCGACAAACGCCTCGGCGTCACCGACGGCTTCCCGGTGAAGAACGAGGCCTCGGCCGCCATCGCCCCGAAGATGGTCGAGATGGGCCGCGGCGGTCGCCACTACGGCGGCGGCTTCTACGACTACGGGCCGCAGGGCCGCTCCCTCTGGCCCGGCCTCTCCCAGTTCATGACCGGCAACGGCGGCGTGACCATGGACGAGGCGCAGGACCGGATGCTCTATCGTCAGGCCATCGAGACCCTGCGCTGCCTCGACGAGGGCGTCCTGCGCTCGGAGCACGAGGCCAACATCGGCTCGATCATGGCCATCGGCTTCCCGGCCTGGACCGGCGGCGCGCTGCAGTTCATCCGCGGCGTGGGCGTCGACGCCTTCGCCAAGCGCGCCGAGGAGCTGGCCGACGCCTGGGGCGAGCGCTTCCGCGTGCGCCCCGAGGCCTACGACAAGCTGCGCGAGACCGCCGCCAAGGCGGCCTGAGCGCGGCCCCGAACCCCCTCCCGGCCCCCGCCCCCTGCGGCGCGGGGGCCGGACCTGTCAGAGCGCCCCCGCAAGGCGCCCCCCACCCGGGAGGACCCCGAATGATCGCCCGCACGCTTTACGAGCAAGACCACGAGATGTTCCGCGACTCCGTCCGCAAATGGGTCACGGCCGAGATCACCCCCCACGTCGACGACTGGCGCGACGGCGGCAAGGTCTCGAAAGAGCTGTGGAAATCCGCCGGCGCGGCCGGCTTCCTGTGCATGTACGCCGACGAGAAATACGGCGGCGCGGGCATCGACGACTTCCGCTACGACATGATCCTGATCGAGGAGATGGCGATGGCGGGCGCGGGCTCGGGCTTCGCCGCCTCGCTGCACAACCGGGTCGTGGGCCCCTACCTGCACAAGTTCGGCACCGACGACCAGCGCGACCGCTTCATGGCGGGCTGCGTCTCGGGCGAGACGCCGCTCGCCATCGCGCTGACCGAGCCGGGCACCGGCTCCGACCTCGCCGGCATGAAGACCAAGGCCGAGGATGCGGGCGATCACTGGGTGATCAACGGCCAGAAGACCTACATCTCCAACGGCCAGCTCGCCGAGCTGATCGTGGTCGCCGCCAAGACCGATCCCAACAAGTCCCACGCCGTGGGCCTGTTCCTGGTCCCCGCCGACACGCCGGGCTTCCAGCGCGGCAAGAAGCTCAAGAAGATGGGCCAGCCCGGCCAGGACACCTCCGAGCTCTTCTTCGACAACGTCAAGGTCCCCAAGGAAAACGTGCTGGGCGACCCCACCGGCGGCTTCAAGGTGATGATGAACAACCTGGCCGAGGAGCGCATCATCTCCGCCGTCGGCAGCCTGTCCGCCGCCGAGCGCTCCTTCCAGATCACGCTCCAGTACATCAAGGAGCGCACGGCCTTCGGCAAGCCCATCGGCCTGTTCCAGAACTCGCGCTTCAAGATGGCCCACCTGCGCACGCGCCTCGACGCCACCTGGGCGCTGCTGGATCACTGCGCGACCCAGCATGTGGCGGGCAAGCTGACCTCCGAGCTCGCGGCCGAGATCAAGCTCTTCGCCTCGGAGACGCAGGGCGAGGTGGTGGACGAGTGCGTCCAGCTCCACGGCGGCGCCGGCTACATGGACGAATACGAGATCGCCAAGCAGTACGTGGACGCCCGCGTCAGCCGGATCTACGCCGGCTCGTCCGAAATCATGAAGGAGATCATCGGCCGCGGCCTGGGTCTCGACGATCGCAAGAGGAACCACTGACATGGCCGGACCGCTTGAAGGACTGAAGCTGATCGAGATGGCCGGCATCGGGCCCTGCCCGCTCGCCGGCCAGCTGATGGCCGACCTCGGCGCCGAGGTCATCGTCATCGACCGCAAGTCGGGGGGCGAGCGCCCCTCCGACGTCAACAACCGCAACAAGAAGTCGGTGGCCCTGAACCTCAAGACGCCCGAGGGCGTCGAGGCGGCCCTCGCCCTCATCGCGTCGGCCGACGCCCTGATCGAGGGCTTCCGTCCGGGCGTGATGGAGCGCATGGGCCTCGGCCCCGAGGTGTGTCTTGCGAAGAACCCCGGCCTCGTCTTCGGCCGGATGACCGGCTGGGGCCAGGACGGGCCGTGGAGCCAGATGGCCGGCCACGACCTCAACTACGTGTCCCTGACCGGCGCGCTGGGCATGATGGGCAAGAAGGGCCAGGAGCCGACCCCGCCCCTCAACCTGGTGGCCGACTACGGCGGCGGCACCATGTTCCTGATCTTCGGCGTGCTCTCGGGGCTGTGGGAGCGGTCGCGCTCGGGCAAGGGCCAGGTGGTCGACACGGCGATGATCGACGGCGT
This sequence comes from uncultured Albimonas sp., assembly GCF_963977235.1. Classification (NCBI taxonomy): domain Bacteria; kingdom Pseudomonadati; phylum Pseudomonadota; class Alphaproteobacteria; order Rhodobacterales; family Paracoccaceae; genus Albimonas; species uncultured Albimonas sp. The sequence goes on along the minus strand of NZ_CAXBOD010000076.1, from coordinate 5,606 downwards.
GGCGGCGATGACCGGCATCTTCCGCAACCTGATGGCCGCCGGCCGCTGGGGCCCCGAGCGGGAGAGCAACATGCTCGACGGCGGCGCGCCGTTCTATCGCTGCTACGAGACCAGTGACGGCAAGTACATCTCGGTGGGCGCGATCGAGCCGCAGTTCCACCGCGAGATGATCGAGAAGGCCGGCCTCGACGAGGGCGACAACGCCACCCAGGACGACAAGGCCAAGTGGGAGGCGCGCCGCGCGGCCTACGAGGCGCATTTCCGCACCAAGACCCGCGACGAGTGGGAGGCGATCTACGCCGGCGGCGATTCCTGCGTGGCCCCGGTGCTGACCCCCCAGGAGGCGGAGACGCACCCCCACAACGTGGCGCGCAACGCCTATCTCGAGGTCGGCGGCGCGACGATGGCGAGCCCGGCGCCGCGCTTCGACCGCACCCCGGCCGCGACCCCGCAGCCGGCGCGTCCGATGGGCGCCGACACCGAGGCGGCCCTGACCGCCGCGGGCCTCTCGGCGCAGGATCTCGCCCGGCTGAAGTCGGCCGGCGCGCTCTCCTGACGCTCCTCGCCTGAGCGTCTCGGCGCGCGCCCGCGGGCGCGCGCCGAGACGAATGACCGGCGAGGAGCGATACTCCGTATGGACAATCCATCGCCTTTCCCTTTGCGTGTGAAGCGGGCGCTGTTCGGCGTGGGGGAAGCGTGGCGATGCAGATGATCGAACGACTGAAACGACATATCGGACGCCGACGGCGCAACGCGCGCCGAGCGCCGAACCCGCGTTGGGGCGTAGACTTCCTGAGCGAGATTCGAACCCGCACTCCAATCGAGCCCATGACAATTCTTGACGTGGGCGCGAACATCGGACTGTCGTCGCTCGAGTATCAGGACAGGTTTCCCAACGCCGAAATTCACGCCTTCGAGCCCTCGCCGCAGAACTTCCATCGGATGGACGAAGTGTTGGCCGGCGCGCCGGGAATTCGGCGCCACAACTGCGCCGTCGGCGCCGCGCCCGGCGAGGTCATGTTCCGGCACAATCCATATCACCCCACGATGTCCCGCATCGGCGAAGGCGAGGGTGAAGAGATCGCCGTCCCGATCACATCGCTGGACGCGTTCTGCGAGCGCAATCGCATCGACTCGGTCGACATCCTGAAAATCGACACCGAAGGCTACGAGATCGAGGTGCTGGCCGGCGCCGAGCAACTGATGAGCGAGCAGCGCATCGCGCTGATCCAGCTCGAATGCGGCCTGAATCCTGACTACAGCAATCACCACATCCAGATTGAGCGCCTCCTGGCGCACATGTTTCAGCGCGGCTATCGCCTGTTCGGCCTCTACGAACAATGGGAATGGACCCTGGACCCGAGCCCGGCGTTGGCGCGGGCGGACGCCGTCTTCATCTCCAGCGCGGCCATTGCAGAGAGCCGGCGCAGCGCAGGCTGAGCCAAGGGCCAAGGCCAAGTGGGCCCTCCCAGCGCGTTCTTCGGTCGCCATCCGCCCCGCCCGCAACCGCCCAGCCCCGCTGCCGCATGCCTCACCAATCCCCTGCCGGAGCTTGCCATGTCCCTGATCGTCATCACCGGCGCCGCGCGCGGCATCGGCCTCGAGATGGCCCGCCAGGCCCGCGCCCGGGGCGACACGGTGATCGCGCTGGTCCGCGACCCCGCCTCGGCCGCGCTCGCCGAGGTCGGCGCGACCGCCCTGCCCCTCGACGTCGCCGACCCCGAGAGCTTCGAGGCGCTGGCCCCCAGGCTTGCCGAGGCGCTCGAGGGGCGGAGCGTCGATCTGGCGGTCTGCAATGCCGGGGTGCTGCTGGGGCGCGGCGGGCTCGCCACGCCGCCCACGCCCGCGCAATGGGCCGAGAGCCTCGCGGTGAACGTGACGGGCGTGTTCCTGAGCGCCATGACCCTGCTGCCGTTCCTGACCCGACCCGGCGGCAAGATCGCGGTGATCGGCTCGGCCATGGGCAGCCAGGCGCGCGCGCCGGGGGGAACCTACGCCTATCGCGCCAGCAAGGCGGCGGCGGCGAACGTGGCGCGCAACCTCGCCGCCGACCTGCGGGCCGAGGGGATCGCGGTGGGCTGCTGGCACCCCGGCTGGGTGCAGACCGACATGGGCGGCGCCTCGGCCGAGGTCACGCCCCCCGACTCGGCCGCGGGCCTGCTCGCCCGGTTCGAGGCGCTGTCGATGAAGACCACCGGCGTCTTCGAGGACTGGCGCGGACAGCCGGTTCCGTTCTGAAACGAACCAACCCGATTAACTCAACCGATGTGATTTAAGACAACTCCCGCGGCGCGGCGCGGACCCCGCCCGGGCGGGGCTCAGGCGAGCCCGCTCTGGGCCGACAGCTTGGCGGGGTCGACGCCGATCTTGAGCATGGCGCGGCGCCACTTGCCCTCGTCGTCCTCGCCGAACACCAGCTCGGGGTCGGAGGGACAGATCAGCCAGCCGTTGGCCTGCAGCTCCCGCTCGAGCTGCCCCGGCGCCCAGCCGGCATAGCCCAGCGCCAGCACCGCCTGGCGCGGGCCCCGGCCCGCCGACATGTCGCGCAGGATGTCCACCGTCGCGGTCAGCGCCAGCCCTTGGGACAGCGGCTTGGTGGCGCCCGGCGCCTCCCAGTCGTCGGAGTGCAGCACGAACCCGCGCCCCATCTCCACCGGACCGCCGAAGTGGACCGAGAACGCCTCGGCCCCCTCGCCCGGGTTCACCCCCACCTGCTTGAGCAGGTCGGCGAAACTCAGCTCCCGCGCGCGCTTGTTGATGATCAGCCCCATGGCGCCGTCGTCGCCGTGGGAGCACATGAAGATCACCGTCTGCGCAAACCGCGGATCGCCCATGGCGGGCATCGCGATCAGCAGTTCCCCTTCGAGGGGACCGCCGTCGTCGGGGTCGGCCTCAGGGGCCGCGTCTCCGGGGGGGGCCAGGGTCATGAGGGGAATGATGGACCGCTCCCCCCTGCGCTTCAACGGTTGGATGGCGAAATATGCGCCGCACGCGAAGGGTTCGCCGGAACGTGACTTCCGGCGACGGGCCGGCGGGGCTATCTGGAGGGCATGAGCCTCTCGCACCGCCCTGCCTTTCGTCCCCGCCGCCGGGGTCCCGTCGCCCTCGCCGTCCTGGCCGGGCTGCTCGCCCTGCCCGCGCAGGCGGGGGGGCCCTCGCGCAGCCTCGCCATCGCCTGGAGCTCGCAGGCCGCCAGCGGCCCGGTCACCGAGACGGCGCGGGCCCAGCGCTCGAGCCTGCGGCTGCTGCCGGGGTGGCAGACGGCCGGGGGCGGGCGCATCGCCGGCCTGACCATCGAGATCGACGACGGCTGGAAGACCTACTGGCGGGTGCCGGGCGACGCGGGCATCCCGCCCGAGTTCGACTGGAGCGGGTCGGAGAACGTCGCCTCGGTCGAGGTGCTGTGGCCGCGGCCGGTGGCCTTCGACCTCTTCGGCATGACGACGCTGGGCTACAAGCGCGAGGTGACCCTGCCGCTGAAGGTCACCCCTGTCGATCCCTCGCGCCCCGCGACGCTGCGGCTGAGCCTCGCCTACGGCGTCTGCGAGGACATCTGCATGCCCGAGATGGCCGAGGTCTCGCTGCCGCTGGTCCCGCAGGCCGAGGGCGGGCGAGCGCGGATCGAGCAGGCGATGGCCGCCCTGCCCGAATCCCCCCAAGCGAGCGGCGCGCGCCTGTCGGATTGCGTGCTGACCGGCGAGGGCGAGGCCCGCCGGCTCGAGGCCCGCCTCAGCCTGCCCGCCCCCCCGGACGGCCCCCTGCACACGATCGTCGAGGCCGCGGGCCCGATGTGGTTCGAGCCTGCGGAGCTCTCGCCCGCCACGGGCGACCTGCCGATGCGGCTGACGGCGCGGCTGGACCCGGCTTCGGGCGAAGGCTGGCTCGACCGCGGCGGCCTGCGGGTCACCGTGCTGGGCGCCGACCGCGCGGTGGCCTTCGAGGGCTGCGAAGGCTGAGCGCGCGGGCCCGGCCCGGTCCGGCGCGCAGGGGCCCGCGCCCGGAGGCGCAAGCGCAACAATATGTCGATCACCAAGCCATACCGGCGAACTATCTTGCGCAAGATAGTTGCGCACAGGTCCGTCATGCATTAGGTGCAGTGCAGCGAGCCCGTCGTTGCGGGCGATTCCGGCCCTGGGAGACCCGCCATGCTCGACAACCTGCCGCGCGGCACGATCTGCATCGAGGAGATGGAGATCGGCATGTCCCGCTATGTGCTCAAGACCATCACCGACCTCGACATCGAGCTGTTCGCCCAGGTGTCGACCGACCGCAACCCGGTGCATCTGGACGACGATTACGCCCAGGACACGATCTTTGCCGGCCGCATCGCCCACGGGATGCTGACCGCCAGCCTGATCTCGGCCGTGATCGGCGAGCAGCTGCCCGGCCACGGCACGGTCTACATGGGCCAGTCGCTGAAGTTCCTCGCCCCCGTGCGCCCCGGCGACACGGTCGAGGCGCGGGTCACCGTCGCCGACATCATCCACGCCAAACGCCGCGTCGCCCTTGATTGCGAATGCCGCGTGGGCGACAAGGTCGTCCTCAAGGGCGAGGCGCTGGTTCTGGCGCCCTCCAACAAGTTCGACTGACCTAAATCTCGGGCGGCCTGCGGGCTTGGCCCGGGGCCTTCCAGGGGACCCGATGCGCCTCATCCAGTCCGGGACCGACGTCCGTCCCGAGGACCGCGGCGCCTCCGCCGCCATGGGCAATTTCGACGGCGTTCACCGGGGCCACGCCTCGGTGATCGACCTTGCGCGCGCGCCGGGCGCGCCGCTGGGCGTGGTGACCTTCGAGCCCCACCCGCGCGAGGTCTTCGCCCCCGACGCCCCGCCCTTCCGCCTGATGAACGCCGCCGCGCGCCGCCACCGGCTGGCCAAGCTCGGCGTCGACGTCTGCGTCGAGCTGGCGTTCGACCGGGCCATGGCCGCCCTCTCGGCCGATGAGTTCGCCCGCGAGATCCTCAGCCGCCGCCTCGGCCTCAGCCGCGTGGTGGTCGGCGAGGACTTCCGCTTCGGCAAGGGCCGCGAGGGCGACGCCGCGATGCTGGCCGAGCTGGGCGAGAAATACGGCTTCGAGGCCATCGCCGCCCCGATGGTCGAGGGGCCGGGCGGCCGGGTCTCCTCGACCGCAATCCGCGAGGCGCTGAGCGAGGGCGATCCCGTCGCCGCGGCCCGGATGCTGGGCCACTGGCACCGGCTCGACGGCACGATCAGCCATGGCGACAAGCGCGGGCGCGAGCTGGGGTTTCCGACCGCCAACGTGGTGCTCGAGGGGCTGCTGCTGCCCCGCTACGGCGTCTACGCGGTCGAGATCGAGGTGCTCGACGGGCCCCACGCGGGGCGCTACCCCGGCGCGGCCTCGCTGGGGGTGCGGCCGACCTTCGGGATCAACGCGCCGAATCTCGAGACCTACCTGTTCGACTTCTCGGGCGATCTCTACGGGGCGGAGGTCTCGGTGGCCCTGATCTCCTACCTGCGCGGCGAGGAGCGGTTCGAGGGGATCGAGCCGCTGATCGCCCAGATGCACGCCGACTGCGAGCTGGCGCGCGCGCGGCTGGCCGCCCGCATCGACCCCGCCGCCTGAGGCGCCTGCGGCCTCCGCCCGCC
>NZ_CAXBOD010000075.1:0-18243 GCF_963977235.1 uncultured Albimonas sp. | reverse complement strand
CCCGCCCCTGCGCAAGCCGCGGGCGGCGGGGGGCCGCGGCCCTGACTCCAGCGTTCGGACGGATGACCCGATGCCTGCCCTGCCCGCCGGCTTCCTCGACCGGCCCATCGCCCACCGCGGCCTGCACGACCGCGCCGCGGGCGTGATCGAGAACTCGCTGCCCGCGATCCGCGCCGCCGCCGCCGCGGGCTACGGGTGCGAGATCGACCTGCAGATCGCGTCCGACGGGGAGGCGATGTGCTTTCACGACGACGACCTCGACCGGCTGACCGGCGCCACGGGCCCGGTGCGCGCACGCCCCGCCGCCGAGCTGACCGCCCTGGCCCTGACCGGCGCGGCGCCCCAGGCCCGCATCCCCAATTTCGCCCAGGCGCTCGAGGCCGCCGGCGAGGCCCCCCTGCTGGTGGAGATCAAGCGGCAGGCCGACACGGTGGGGGTGGGTCCGCTGGAATCCCGCGCGGCCGGGCTGATCGCCGCCCATGCCGCCCGCGGCGGCGGCCCCGTGGCGGTGATGAGCTTCGATCCGCGCGCCATCGCCTGGTTTCACGCCAACGCCCCGCAGATCCCCCGCGGCCTCGTCTCGATGGACTGGGACCGGGACGCCGACGGCCGCGGCCTGACGGCCGAACAGCGCGCCGACCTGACCGGAATGCGCATGTTCGAGGCCTCGGGCTGCGGCTTCTGCTCCTTCCACTGGAAGGACCTGCCAACCCCCCGCACCCGCGCCCTGCGCGAGACCGGGCTGCCGGTGCTGTGCTGGACCACCCGCAGCCCGGCCGACGACGCCGCCGCCCGGCCCCATGTCGACAACGTCACCTTCGAGGGCTACCGCCCCTGACGCCCCTCGCGCGAGTTGACAGCTGCCAACTCGCGCCACCGGGGCCCGCTTCCTGAGGGCGCCTGCGCGCCCCCGCGACCCTGCAACGCGCCGCGCTGGCCATTGACCGGCCGGCCCGCGCCCCCATCCTGAGACCAGGAGCAGCGGGAGGTTCGCCATGGACGGCGCCGATGTCGTCGAGATCACCGCCCTGACCTCGATCGACGAGATCGACGCGCAGGACTGGGACCGGTGCGCCGACCCCGAAGGCGCGCCCGGCCGCCCGCCCGAGAACCCGTTCCTCACCCATCGCTTCCTGAAGGCGCTGGAGGACAGCCGCTCGGTCGGGCGGGGCTCTGGCTGGGCGCCGCGGCATCTGGTGGCGCGGCTCGGGGGCCGAGTGATCGGGGTCATGCCGCTCTATGCCAAGGGCCACAGCCAGGGCGAGTATGTCTTCGACCACGCCTGGGCCCACGCCTATGAGCGGGCGGGCGGCGAGTATTACCCCAAGCTGCAGGCCGCGGTGCCCTTCACGCCGGCCACCGGCCGCCGCTTCCTCGCGGCGCCGGGCGAGAACCGGGCCGCCGTGGTCTCGGCGCTGGTGCAGGGGGCGGTGCAGATCACCGCCTCGAACGGCCTCTCCTCGCTGCACATCACCTTCTGCGAGGAGGACGAGTGGGCGATGGGCGCCGAGGTCGGCCTCCTGCAGCGCACCGGAGAGCAGTTCCACTGGCGCAACCGCGGCTACGCGGATTTCGAGGGGTTCCTCGCCGACCTCTCCTCGCGCAAACGCAAGCAGATCCGGCGGGAGCGGCGCGAGGCGACGGACTCGGGCCTGACCATCCGGGCGCTCACGGGCGATGCGCTGGAGCCCGAGCACTGGGACGCCTTCTGGCGCTTCTATCAGGACACCGGCAGCCGCAAGTGGGGCACGCCCTACCTGACGCGGGACTTCTTCAACCGCCTGCAGGAGAGCCTGCGCGACGAGACCCTGCTGGTCCTGGCCGAGCGCGACGGCCGCCCCGTCGCCGGCGCCCTGAATTTCATCGGCGCCGAGTCGCTTTTCGGCCGCTACTGGGGCTGCACCGAGCATCACCCCTGCCTGCATTTCGAACTCTGCTACTACCAGGCCATCGACTGGGCCATCGCCCACGGCCTGGAGACGGTGGAGGCCGGCGCCCAGGGCGAGCACAAGCTCGCCCGCGGCTATCTCCCTGTAAAGACGCACTCTTTGCACTGGATCGCCGACGCCGGGTTCCGCCGCGCCGTGGCGGAATACCTCGAGGCCGAGCGCGAGGCGGTGGGCGACGAGATCGCCTGGCTGTCCGAACGCTCGCCGTTCCGCAAATCCGACCTCACCCAGGACATCGAGGAGCACGACTGATGCCCGAGACGCTGGATCCCGACACCCGCGAGACCACGCTCGCGACCCTGTTCGACGGCGGCTGGAAGCTGCTTGAAGGCCGCGACGCGCTGCACAAGGTCTTCACGTTCAAGGACTTTTCCGAGGCCTTCGGCTGGATGACCCGCGTCGCCCTGATGGCCGAGAAGATGGACCACCACCCCGAGTGGTCCAACGTCTACAAGACCGTCGAGGTGACGCTGACCAGCCACGACGTGGGCGGGCTCAGCGAGCGGGACGTGAAGATGGCGCAGGCGATGGACGAGATCGGCTGAGGCGCCGGGCGAGCGGCGGGTGGCTCATTCTGGAACACTCGGGACGTCGGGTTAAATCCGATCGATTGATTTAATCGGGAGCGCGGGGGCCTGCGCGAGCAGCCCCGAGGCGAGGTGCTCGAACGCCTCGACAGCCTTGCCCAGCACGTCGGAGGGCCGCTCGTTCGCAGCGACCCAGAGCGCCGCGTTCAGCGCGGCGCCTGCCAGGAGTCGCGCCGAGGCCTCGATGTCCACCGGCTTGATCGCGCCCTGCGCCGCCAGGGCCTCGAGGCTCTGCATGGTTGCGGCCAGGCACTTGTTCTGGCTGGGCCAGTGCGAGGGGTCGCCCAGCACCGCGGGACCGTCCAGCAGCACGATTCGCCGGACCTCGGGGACCAGCGCCGCGGCGATGTAGGCGGAGCCTTCGGCCAGCAGCTTGTCCCACGCGTCGCCGCCTTTGCGCTCGGCCTCGGCCATGGCGCTCTGGGCCATCTCGCTGTCGATCTGGTCCACGACGGCGGCCAGCAGGCCCTTCTTGTCCCCGAAATTGTGATAGAGCGCGCCGCGCGTCAGACCCGCCTCGGCGGTCAGGTCATCCATCGAGGCGGCCGCGAAGCCTTTCTCTGCAAAGGCTTTTCTCGCCGCCTTGATCAGCTTCGCGCGGGTTTCTTCCATCTTCTGCGCCCGTGTGGCGGCCATCTTCGCTCCTCCGCCTTGCGGCGTGGTTCTTGACATACGCGGCGTATGCGAAATATCTCACATACGCACCGTATCCCAGTTCGCCTCCCGAGGCGATTCCCCTGCACCGAGGCCTCTCATGACCCGCAACGAACCCATCTTCCCCGCCGGCCGGCACGCGCTTTACGAGACGCACGGCTACTCGGCCGCGATCCGCTCCGGCGACCTGGTCTTCGTCTCCGGCCAGGTCGGCAGCCGCCAGGACGGCACGCCGGAGCCCGATTTCGAGAAACAGGTCCAGACCGCGTTCGACAATCTTGTCGCCGTGCTCGACGCGGCGGGCTGCGGGCTGGAGGACATCGTCGACATCACCACCTTCCACACCGACCCCGAGCGTCAGTTCGAGACGGTGATGGCGGTGAAGTCCCGCATTTTCCCGGCCGCGCCCTATCCCAACTGGACGGCGGTCGGCGTTAACTGGCTGTCGGGATTCGATTTCGAGATCAAGGTCATCGCCCGTCGTCCCACGGCCTGAGGGCCGCGGCGCGCGCCGAAAACGAGAACGCCCGGCGGGGGACCCCGCCGGGCGTTTCTGTTCTGGACCTGCGCCCCGCCTTACTCGGCGGTCAGCAGCGGGGGCTTCTTGTCGCCGGCGAGCGTCTTGGTGGGCTGGGAGATCTGGAGGTCGAGCGCGCCGTCCTTGATCGCCACCTTCACCAGGCCGCCCTTGGTGAGCTTGCCGAACAGCAGCTCCTCGGCGAGCGGCTTCTTGATATGCTCCTGGATCACGCGGCCGAGCGGGCGGGCGCCCATGCGGTCGTCGTAACCCTTCTCGGCCAGCCACTCGGCCGCCGGCTTGGTGAGCTCGATCGAGACGCCGCGGTCCAGAAGCTGAGCCTCGAGCTGCAGGACGAACTTCTCGACCACCTGCAGGATGACCTCCTTGGGCAGCGGGCCGAAGGAGATGATCGCGTCGAGACGGTTGCGGAACTCCGGCGTGAAGGTCCGCTCGATGGCCGCGGTGTCCTCGCCCTCGCGCCGGTCGCGGCCGAAGCCGATCGCGGATTTCGCCAGTTCCGAGGCGCCGGCGTTCGAGGTCATGATCAGGACCACGTTGCGGAAATCCACCGTCTTGCCGTTGTGGTCGGTCAGCCGGCCGTGGTCCATCACCTGCAGCAGGATGTTGAACACGTCCGGGTGGGCCTTCTCGATCTCGTCGAGCAGCAGCACGCAGTGCGGATGCTGGTCGATGCCGTCGGTCAGCAGGCCGCCCTGGTCGAAGCCGACATAGCCCGGAGGGGCGCCGATCAGGCGGGAGACCGAGTGCTTCTCCATGTATTCCGACATGTCGAAGCGCAGCAGTTCCACGCCCAGCGTCTCGGAGAGCTGCTTGGCGACCTCGGTCTTGCCGACGCCGGTGGGGCCGGCGAACAGGTAGTTGCCGATGGGTTTTTCCGGCTCGCGCAGGCCCGCGCGGGAGAGTTTGATCGCCGAGGCGAGGGACTCGATGGCCGCGTCCTGACCGAACACCACGCGCTTGAGGCTCGCCTCCAGATCCCGCAGCGTCTCGGCGTCGTCCTTGGAGACGGACTTCGGCGGGATGCGGGCGATCTTGGCGACGACCTCCTCGATCTCCTTGGGGGTGATCGTCTTGCGGCGCTTGGAGTCGGGCATCAGGTGCTGGTAGGCCCCGGCCTCGTCGATCACGTCGATGGCCTTGTCGGGCAGCTTGCGGTCGTTGATGTAGCGGGCCGAGAGCTCGACCGCGACCTTGATCGCCTCCTGCGTGTAGCGGATGTCGTGGTGTTCCTCGAAATAGGGCTTGAGGCCCTTGAGGATCTTGATCGTGTCCTCGACCGTCGGCTCATACACGTCGATCTTCTGGAACCGGCGGGACAGGGCGCGGTCCTTCTCGAAGTGCTGGCGGAACTCCTTGTAGGTGGTCGAGCCCATGCAGCGCAGGGAGCCCGACTGAAGCGCGGGCTTGAGCAGGTTCGAGGCGTCCATCGCCCCGCCCGAGGTGGCGCCGGCGCCGATGACGGTGTGGATCTCGTCGATGAAGAGGATGGCGTCGGGATGCTCCTCGAGCTCCTTCACGACGGCCTTCAGCCGCTCCTCGAAGTCGCCGCGGTAGCGGGTGCCGGCGAGCAGCGCGCCCATGTCGAGCGAGAAGATCGTGGAGCCGGAGAGAACGTCGGGGGTCTGCCCGTCGACGATCTTCTTGGCCAGGCCCTCGGCGATGGCGGTCTTGCCGACGCCGGGGTCGCCCACCAGCAGCGGGTTGTTCTTGCGCCGGCGGCAGAGGACCTGGATCGCGCGCTCGACCTCATGCTCGCGCCCGATCAGCGGGTCGACGTCGCCCTTGCGCGCCTTGACGTTGAGGTTGACGCAGTATTTGCCGAGCGCCGTCTCCTCCTTCTCCTCCTTGGGTTCGGAGCGGGGGCCGGAGGCCTGCTCCTCCTCCTCGGCGCCGCGCACGGGGCGCGCCTCGCCATAGGCGGGGTTCTTGGCCACGCCGTGGGAGATGTAGTTGACCGCGTCGTAACGGGTCATGTCCTGCTCCTGCAGGAAGAAGGCGGCGTGGGACTCGCGCTCGGCGAAGATGGCGACGAGGACGTTGGCGCCGGTGACCTCGGTGCGGCCCGAGGACTGCACGTGGATGGCGGCGCGCTGGATCACCCGCTGGAACCCGGTGGTCGGCGCGGCCTCGGAGCCGTCGACGTCCGAGACCAGCGCCTCGAGCTCGTTGTCCACGAAGCGGGTCAGGGACTCGCGCAGCGTGTCGAGGTTGACGCCGCAGGCCTTCATCACGCGGGCCGCGTCAGGCTCGTCGATGAGGGCGAGCAGCAGATGCTCGAGGGTGGCCAGTTCGTGCTTGCGCTCATTCGCGAGGCTCAGCGCGAAGTGGATGGCTTCCTCAAGGGTCTTCGAGAACGAGGGCATGCGCGTCACCTTTCCGCCTGGACCCGCACCCGGCTGGGCGCGGCTGCGATCCGGCCCGCCCGAGCTTCGAGCCCCGGGCATGGCCTGAGTGCACCATTAAACTTCGGCTTTGTCAGCAACGGATCAAGGGCGGGTTACCGCGCGCACATTTTTTTGCGCTCGCGTGCCTGAGAGGCGCCCATGCGGCAGGCAGGACACGCTCATTGCGCAGGCGCCGCGTGGCGCTTGGCGGGACGGAGAGGTTCCGCAACGGAACATCGGGCCCCGGGGTCGGATCCGTCCGACGGCCTTGGAGGGATGCGGTATCTGGGGGCCGGGCCGGCGCCGCGCAAGAGGCGCGCCGGGGGCCGCAGGAGAGGGTGAGGGGAGCGGCGTCAGGTCGCGGGGCGGAGGGGCCGCTGCGGGCCGGCGCCGCGAACCCGGGCCCTCACTCCTTCTCCATAGTGCACTGGAGGGGGTGCTGGTTCTGCTGGGCGTAGTCCATCACCTGGGTGACCTTGGTCTCGGCCACCTCGAAGGGGAACACGCCGACCACGGCCAGGCCGCGGCGGTGCACGGTCAGCATGATCTCGATCGCCTGCTCGTGCCGGATGCCGAAGAACCGCTCCAGCACGTGCACCACGAACTCCATCGGGGTGTAGTCGTCGTTCAGCAGCAGGACCTTGTACATCGAGGGCCGCTGCGGACGGGTGCGCGGCTTGACCGCCAGCACGCCGTCGGGATCGTCGGTGGGGCGGGAGGGGCCGGCGGCGCGGGGGCGGCCCGCGCGGACGGGCGGCAGGGCGCGAGTCGGCACGGCGCGCGGCGCCGGGCGCCCGGTGGCTTCCGCCCCGGCCCTCGCTTCATCCCGGATCGGTTCACGGTCGTGGTCCAAGGCCAAGCCCATCGTCGTCGCTGTGCGCATGGCTGGATAGTATATGACTCGCGGCCGAATGAAAAAGGGGGCCGGAGCCCCCTTTTCGTCTCGATCCGCTCCGACCGCGCCGGCGAGGGCCGGCGGCGCCCGCCGGGGCGGGCCCGGGCGGGGCCTGGGGCCGGACCTCAGGCCGAGGTCTTGGCCATGTCGGCGGCGGCGCTGACGCGGGCGGCGAGGGGCTCCATCGCGTCCTTCGAGGCGGCCATGGCCATCTCGTTCATCTTGCTCGCCTGCTTCATGTAGCCGTCGAAGAAGGTCTTGGAGAAATCGGACTGCTTCTCCATCAGCTCCATCACCGACTTGGAGGCGGCGAAATCCTTCGCGGCGGCGACGCTCTCCTCCATCGACTTCTTGGAGAAGGCCAGCGACTCGGAGCTCATCTCCTCGGCCGACTTCATGGCGATGTTGGCGGACTTCATGAAGGCGTCCAGGCTGGCCTGACCGAAGGCGGACATGTCCTCGAAGGACTTGGCCATCTTCTCCATCGATTCGGTCATCTTGGCCTGAGCTTCGGCGGCGAAGGTCTCGAACTGGGCGGTGGTGTCGGACATCGCGTTCATGGGGCGGCTCCTCGAGGGCTCGATTCTCTGGTCCGCCGAGCCGACTCGAAGGGGTCGGGAGGCGGTATCCTCGCAGGCCTATATGGCTGCGCGGAAGGGGATACCGCCTCATGCTGCGTCGCGTCAAGGAAATTGCCGCGACGCAGCACGCGGCCGCCGTTTCGCGCCGACTTCGCGAATCGCGTCTCGGGGATTTAAAATTGCCCAACAGCGTGTTACGGTGCTTTGTGAAGAGATCGCACGAATGAAGCGGTCCAGGCGCCGGCAGGCGTGAGACGGACAGGCGCCGTAGCGGCGCACGGAACGAACGAGGGCGGCTATGAGACGGACGAGACCAGGGGCGCCGGCGCGCCTGGCGATGGCCATCGGGCTCGCTTTGCTGGCGGTGTGGAGCTTCGCTTCGACCCCGGCGCAGGCGGCGCCCTACGCAGCGCTGGTGATGGACGCCAGGACCGGCGAGGTGGTTTACGCCGAAAACGCGGACACGCGGCTTCACCCCGCATCCCTGACCAAGATGATGACCCTCTACCTCGCCATCGAGGCGGTGAAGGAGGGTCGGCTGAGCCTGGACCAGACGGTCAAGGTGTCGTCGAAGGCGGCGCGTCAGCCGCCCTCGCGCATCGGCCTGCGGGCGGGGGAGCGGGTGTCGATCCGCAACCTGATGCGCGCGGCGGCGGTGAAATCGGCCAACGACGCGGCGACCGCGCTGGCCGAGGCGACGGCGGGCTCGGTGGACGCCTGGGCGCGTATGGCCACGGCCAAGGCCCGGATCCTCGGGATGCCCAACACCACCTTCAAGAACCCCCACGGCCTGACCGAGGCCGGCCACCTGTCGACCGCGCGGGACATGGCGACGCTCGGCCGGCGGCTGTTCTTCGATCACCCCGAGTACTACAACCTGTTCTCGCGCAAGAAGACCACGGCGATGGGCAAGACGGTCTACGCGACCAACCGTCGGCTGCTGGCGGCCTATCCGGGCGCGGACGGGATCAAGACCGGCTACACCCGGGCGGCGGGCTTCAACCTGGTGTCCTCCGCGCACCGCGGGGACCAGCGGGTCATCGCGGCGGTGTTCGGCGCGCGCAGCTCGGCCGACCGGACCGAGCGGATCTCGCGGCTGATGGACATGGGCTTCTCGCGCACGCCGCGGATGGCCAAGGTGATCCCGCCCGCCTCGGTGACCGCCGGCACGGTGGTCGCCGCCGCCCCGGTGCCCGAGGAGCGCCCCGCCCCGCCCCAGTCGCTGCTGGCGCGCGTGGGCAAGGCCATCGCGCCCGCCGCGGCCCACGCGGCCGTGCGGGACACCGGCACGCGCTATGCGCCGCGTGCGGCGGCGCTGCCCGTCGGTCGCCCGGCGACCGAGTTCGGCCTGGCCCTGCAGCTGCCGCCGCGGAGGCCCTGAGCCTCCGCGCGCCCCTTCGGCGCCGCCGCCTCTCCCCAGGAGGACCGGCCGGCGCCTGCGGGACCAACGGGCCCGGGCGACACGCCCGGGCCCTTTCTCGTTCCAGGCGCCCCCGGCCCGCCGCCGGCGCGGCTGCCTGCCGGCCGCGCGCGACGCCCGCCCCCCGGCGCCCCTCCGCCAGGCGGCGCCGCGCCGGGCCTGCGCCGCGAGCCGGACGCCCGCCCCACGCGCAACCCTCGCGCGGCGCTTCCGAGGCGGGTCAGGAGAGGGACGGGTGGCGTGGGGAGCGCGCGACGCCCCTCAGGCGGCCTCGGCGAGGCCGGGGAGGTTCAGGGCCCGGACCAGGTCGCGGATCTCCTGGCGGGCCGCCACGTGGCTCATCGAGAACGCGAACCCCTGGTCGCGCAGGTCGAGCAGGGTCAGCCCGTTGAGGAACATCTCGCGGAAGATCACCCGCTCGGAGAAGCCGGGGATCAGGCGGTAGCCGATCCGCCTCGCCAGGTGCTCGAGCGCGTCGCCGACCTTGCGCTTGTTGCGCGCGTCGATGTGCGAGAGGCGGTTGCGCAGCACCACCCAGTCGACGGGCTTGAGCCCCGCGCCCGCGCGCAGGCGGCGGGCCTGCCAGACCATCTCGGAATAGATCGAGGGGCCCAGGACCTTGCCCGTCTCGGGGTCCATGCGCGCCAGCATGTCGAAGTCGACCAGGCTGTCGTTGATCGGGGTGATCAGCGTGTCGGCCGAGGCGTGCGCCATCTGGCTGTAGAAACTGTCGGCGCCGGGACAGTCGATCAGGATGAACTCGCAGGACGTGTCGAGCGTGGCGAGGGCCTGGGTGAACCAGCGCTCCTCCTCTGCCTCGGCCTCGACCCGGTCGCGCAGGGTCGAGGGCTGCAGGCGGATGCGCTCGGGCATCGACAGGTCCTGGCCGGTGCGGCGGGCGAAGGCCTCGCGGTTCTCGAGATAGCGGAAGAAGGTGGTCTGGCGGAGGTCGAGATCCATCGCGCCCACGCGGAAGCCCTGGCGGGCGATGGCCGCGAAGAGGTGCATGGCGGTCGTGGACTTGCCCGAGCCGCCCTTCTCGTTTCCGGTCACGATCACATGGGCCACGCGCCCGAGCTCCTGCCTGCCTGCCCCCAGAGGCCGCGGCGGCCACGTGAACAGCCGCTTCGCGAGCCGACATGATCGCGCGTGCGGGCCGCGGTGGCAACGCGGCGCAGAGGGAAACCGGCGCGGGGGGCGCGGTGTCGCGTCGCCGGGTCGGGGGGCGGCGCCGGCAGGGGAGGAAGCGCCGCGCGACGCGCCCGCCCGTGGCAGGCGCCTCGCCCGCGGCGCGCCCCGGCCCCTGCGCCTGTTGCGCAGGGGCGCGGCCGCAGAGGCGCCGCGGGCGGCTGGCGGGAGGGCGCGCGGGATCGGGCGCGCGCGGCGCCCGCAACGCGAACGGCGCGCTCCCGGGGGTGGGAGCGCGCCGTGAAAGGCGTCGGATCGACCGCGGGCCGGGCGGGCGCCCGGCCGAGCGGGATCAGAAGTCGAGGCCGGCGAACTTCTTCTTGAAGCGCGTGACGCGGCCGCCGGTGTCCATCAGGCGCGAGCTGCCGCCGGTCCAGGCCGGGTGCACCGAGGGATCGACGTCGAGGGTCAGCGTATCGCCCTCGGAGCCCCAGGTGGAGCGCATCTGCACGATCGTGCCGTCGACGAGCTTGACCTCGATGGCGTGATATTCGGGATGGATGTCGTTCTTCATGGCGCGTCTTTCCCCCGGTCGCGCCGGGGCTCTCTGAATCCGGGACCGGGGCGGCCAGGGAGATCGGCGGCGCGCCCATGCGGTAGAGCGCGTGCCTCTACCCCGAATCGCGACCCGCGGCAAGCCGCCGGAGAGACGGGAGAGCCCCCGAGCCCGCCCCGAATGCGGCGCCGGCATCCATCCAGTGGAAAGACCCATGTCCGCGGCTCGCCGCCGGAGGCCGGGGCGCGGATCCGGCCGGCTTGGTCCGGCCGCGGAGCCGCCCCAATCGCGGCGGATCGGGGCGATTGTGGCGGGCGGTTCCGGGCCCCGAGCGCGGCGAGAGAGCGGGCGCCGCGCGGCCCCGTCAAGAGGCTGCGGACGCGGCGGGAACCGACGGCCAGGGCGTTCGCGCGGCGCGGCGGGGCGAGGAGACGGCGGCGGGAAAGGCGGCGCGGGACGGCTGCTCCCGCGCCTCGATTCCGCCCCAAACGGGGCGCGATCGAGGCGGATATCCCCCTGTTTTAAATGGATATTCATTCCTCCTGCCGGCGCCGAGAGCTCTGGCGCGCGGCCCCCGGCCTCCCTAGCTCATGGCTCCACAGGCCCTGAACATCGGTCCTGAAACGAGCGACGGAAGGAGACCACCATGGCCATTCGAGGCGACGACGGCGACGACCGCATCAAGGGCACGAATGCCGACGACGAAATCTTCGGTCTGGAGGGCGACGATTTCATCACCGCCCGCAAGGGAGCCGACGAGATCTACGGCGCCGACGGCGAGGACCTGATCAAGGGTCAGAAGGGCGCCGACCTGGTTTACGGCGGCGGCGAAGACGACGTGATCATGGGCAACCGCGGCAGCGACATCCTGTACGGCGGCGGCGAGGACGATCGCCTGTTCGGCGGCGCCGGGGCCGATGAGCTCTATGGCGGCGGCGGCGGCGACATCATGCAGGGCGGCCAGGGCCGCGACTTCCTGGTGGGCTTCACCGGCGAGGACCTGCTGCGCGGCGGCCTGCTCAAGGACACGCTCAAGGGCGGCGCCGACGACGACAAGCTGGTGGGCGGTCGCGGCGACGACAAGCTGGTGGGCGGCACGGGCGACGACTGGCTCAAGGCCGGCGCCGGCGACGACATCATGCGGGGCGGCGCAGGCGCGGACCTGTTCCAGTTCAAGTCCGGAAATGACGTGGCCCGGGACTTCGACGGCGTCGAGGGCGACGTGATCGACCTGCGCAGCTTCGACCTCGGCAGCCTGCAGGAGGTCAAGGAGGCCTCCAAGAACGTCGGCGACGACCTGGTGATGACCTTCGGCGACGACACGCTGACGCTGCTCGACACGCAGAAGAGCGATCTGGCCCAGGACGATTTCATGCTCTGAGGCCCGCAGATCGTCGCCATCCCGCTGCGTCCCCCCACCTTCGGGATGGCGACGACGGCCCCGCCCGGACCCTGCCGGGCGGGGCCTTTTCGTGGTCGGCCCCGGGGCTCGCCCCAAGGCCGCGCGGCCCAAGGCGGCGCAGCGCAAGGCGGCGCGGCGCGCCGTTGCGCAAATCCCACCCCGGTTCGAGGGCGCCCGACGCGCCTTGCGCGCGGGATTGTCGGAGCGGCGGCGCCGACTAGGCTGCGCGCTTGCCCGACTCGGCGCCCCCTGGCGTCCCGTCCCCACGCTCTCGCCGTTCCGGTCCGCCCGCGATGACTTCCGCCGAGCCCCCTCCTGCCGCCCCTCGCGGGGCGCCCGATCACGTCGCCCCTCGCGGGGGGCCCGACCACGTCGCCCCTCGCGGGGCGCCCGATCCCGCTTCGCCTCACGGGGCGCCTGATCCCGTCGCGCCTCGCGCAGGGATCGTCTTCGCCGTTGGGGTGGTGGCGGTCGACGCGATGGGCATCGGTCTCGCGATGCCGGTGATCCCCGAGCTGCTGCGCGAGATCTCGGGCCTCTCGACGGCGCAGGCGGCCCCCTGGGGCGGCTGGATGGTCTTTGCCTATGCCGCGGCGATGTTCCTGTGCGGGCCGCTGCTGGGGGACCTGTCGGACCGCTTCGGCCGACGGCCGGTGCTGATCGCGGCGCTGGCGACGCTGTCGCTGGACTACCTGATTGCCGCCGCCGCGCAGAGCCTGTGGCTGCTGATCCTGGCCCGCGCTGTGGCCGGGATGGCCGGCGCCACCTACTCCACCGCGGCGGCCTATGTCGCCGACGTCACCCCGCCCGAGAAACGCGCCGCGGCCTTCGGCTGGATCGGGGGCGGCTTTGGCGTGGGCTTCGTGGCGGGGCCCGCGCTGGGGGGCCTGCTCGCGACGCTGGGGCCGCGGGCGCCGTTCCTGGCCGCCGCCGGCCTGTGCCTCGCGGCCGCGCTCGCCGGGCTGATCTGGCTGCCCGAGTCGCTGCCCGCGGATCGCCGGCGCGCCTTCTCCTGGCGCGGCGCCAACCCGTTTCCGGCGCTGGCCGAGGCCGCGCGCCTGCCCGGCATCGGGGCGCTGCTGGCCGCCTCGGCCGTCTTCATGTTCGCCTTCAACGTCTACCCGGCGATCTGGGCCTTCTACCTGATCGAGCTGCATGGCTGGACCGCGGCCGGCGTCGGCCTGTCGCTGGCCGCTTTCGGGCTGGTCATGGGGGCGGCCCAGGCCTTCGGCCTCGGCTGGACCGTCGCGCGGATCGGCATGCGCAACACGGTTCTGATGGGGCTTGCGTTCAGCGTGCTGACGCTGGGGATCTACGCCACGGGCCCCGCGGTCTGGGTGATCTTCGCGATCCTGCCGCTGGTGGCGATCGGCGATCTCGCCCCCATGGCCATGGCCGCGATGATGAGCGCGCGCGTCTCCGACGACCGCCAGGGCCGTTTGCAGGGGGTGCTGGCGAGCCTGCAGGGCCTGACCGCGGCCCTCGCCCCGCCGCTGTTCGCCGCGATCTTCGAGGTCTTCGCCCGCCCCGGCGCCTCGCCCCGCGCGCCCGGCGCGCCCTTCGCCCTCTCGGCCGTCCTGGCGCTGGCGGCGCTGGTCATCGTGGCGCTGGCGCGCGACCGCTCCGGCGGGGCGGCCGAGACGAGGCCGGCGCCCGACCCGGCGGCGGCCGGCTGAGCCCCCGAAACGCAGACGGCCGGCCCAGGGGGCCGGCCGTCGGATCGCGCAGGAACACCCGCAGCCTCAGTCGAAGCGGTAGAACGCCTCGTAGATCGGGCGCAGCGTCTGCTCGGAGAACAGCGAGCTGACCGAGGTGTCGTTGGCCACGTTCAGGATCGCCTGGGCCATCATCGGCGCCACCGAGACAGTGCGGATGTTGTGGGCGTCCCTGGCCTCGTCCGACAGCGGGATCGAGTCGGTGATCACCAGGCTCTCCATCACCGAGCCCTTCACCCGCTCCACCGCCGGGCCCGAGAGCACGCCGTGGGTGATGTAGGCGTGGACCGCCTCGGCCCCGTTGTCCTTCAGCAGGCCCGCGGCCTTGCAGAGCGTTCCGGCGGTGTCGCAGATGTCGTCGACGATGATGCAGGTGCGGCCCTCGACCTCGCCGATGATGGTCATCTCGTCGACCTCGCCGGGGCGCGAGCGGCGCTTGTCCACGATTGCAAGCCCGAGGTTGAGGCGCTTGGCCAGTTCCCGCGCGCGGGCCACGCCGCCGACGTCGGGCGAGATGATCGTCACCTTCGAGAGGTCCTCGAAGTGGTGGCGGATGTCCATCGCGAAGACCGGCGAGGCGTAGAGGTTGTCGACGGGGATGTCGAAGAAGCCCTGGATCTGGCCCGCGTGCAGGTCCAGCGTCAGGACCCGGTCGATGCCGGCCTCGGTCATCAGGTTGGCGACCAGCTTGGCGCTGATCGGCGTGCGCGCCGCGGTGCGCCGGTCCTGGCGGGCATAGCCGAAGTAGGGCACCACGGCCGTGATCCGCGAGGCGGAGCTGCGCTTGAGCGCATCGGCGATGATCAGGAGCTCCATCAGGTTGTCGTTGGCGGGATTGCAGGTGGACTGCAGGATGAACACGTCCTCGCCGCGGACGTTGTCGAAGATCTCGACGAAGATCTCCTTGTCGTTGAACCGCTCCACGCGGGCGTTGGCCAGCTCCACCGGCATGCCGCGATAGACGGACATGCGGCGCGCGATGGCCTGCGCCAGCTCCATGTTCGCGTTGCCCGCGATGAGCTTGAGGTTGATGTCGGCCTTCATGGATCCCCTCCGCCGGCGTCCGGTCTCCGCCTGGCGTCCCGGTGGACCGGGATGGCGGCCGCCTGCGGTCCCCGTAGCATCGGGACGGGGGATTGCAAAGACCGCCGCGGCGCGCCCGTCGCCGCATCGCCGCCCGCCGGCTGCGTCGCCGCGCCCCCGCCCCCCGGCTGCGTCCCCGCGCCCCCGCGGCGGGCGCCCGCCCCGGGTCCCCGCGGCCCCGCCGGTCCCTGGCCCCCCGAGGGGGACGGCCGGGCGGGGCGATGCGGACGCGCAGCGGACGCGAGGGCCGCCCGCGCCGCTTCGCGCGCCCTTGCCTTCCCCGCCCCGGCTGGCAAGGTGGCCCCGGACCGAGAAGAGTTAAGGGGAGCGAACGATGCCGGAGACGGAGCTGCGCGGCGCCCGCGTGACCTGGCGGGCCGAGGGCATGGACAAGCCCGGCGTGCCGGTGCTGCTGGCCCATTGCTCGCTGGCCCACAGCGGGCTGTGGAAGCCGATCCAGGCGGCGCTCGCACAGACCCGCCCCGTCATCGCCCCCGACCTGCCCGCCCACGGCCGCTCCGATCCGCCGCCCGAAGGAGAGTCCACCCAGCTCTTCGCCGCCGAGGTCTGCGCGACGCTGGCCGAGCGTTTCGACAGCCCCATCCACCTCGCCGGCCTCAGCCTGGGCGGCGCGACGCTGTCGCGGGTGGCCTGGAAGCGGCCCGAACTCGCCGCCTCCCTGACCATGATCGAGCCGGTGCTGTTCCACCTCCTCCACCCGCCCCACGTGCAGCCCGAGGTGCTGCCCCCCCCCGCGGACGACGCAGAGCTCGAGGCCGACATGCGCGCCTTCGTCGGCCAGTGGGGCGCGCCCGGCCGCGACCCGTTCGGCGGGCCCGAACGCTTCGAGGCCGCAAAGCGCTGCTTCCGCCTGCTGCGCGAGGACAACGCCTGGGTGATGGGCCGCCCGCCGGGGCAGATCGAGCTCAGCGACCTCGCGCGTCTCGCGATGCCGGTAATGCTGATCGACGGCGAGACGACCGAGGCCCGCGCCTCGGCCGTGCTCGACGCCATCCAGGGCGCCGTGCCCGGCGCGCGGCGGCGCACCATCCCCGGCGCCGGCCACCTCAGCCCGGTCAGCCACTGGCGCGAGGTGCTGGGAGAACTGGCCGGTTTCTTCGACGACGTGGACGCGCGCGCGGCCCGCGGAGTCGCCTGAACGCGGAAACCGGTTTCGTCATGCGGCGCCGCGTCATTGCGGCGCCAGGCGACGCGGCGTAATCGCTGGCGCCGACGGTTCCGCTCGGATACCTATTCGGGCCTGCGACTTCGACAGGACTGCTGATGTTCGGTTTCTCCCGCTCCGGATCCGCCGCCGACGAGGATGTCTTCGACATCGAGTTCGTGCGCGCCCAGTTCCCCGCCTTCACCGAGCCCCGGCTGACCGGCTGGGCGTTCTTCGAGAACGCCGGCGGCTCCTACCCCTGCCTGCAGGTGGTCGACCGGCTGACCGAGTTCTACCGGCGCAACAAGGTGCAGCCCTACGCGCCCTATCCCGCCTCGCTCTCCGCGGGCGAGCAGATGGACGAGAGCGCCGAGTCCCTCGCCCCCTGGCTGGGCGTGCCGGCCGACTGGATCCATTTCGGCCCCTCGACCACGCTGAACGTCTATGTCCTCGCCCGCGCCTTCCGCGAGACCTGGGCCGAGGGCGACGCCGTGGTGGTCACCGGGCAGGACCACGAGGCCAACTCCGGCGCCTGGCGTCGCCTCGCCGAGAGCGGCATCGAGGTGCGCGAGTGGCCGGTGGACAAGGACGGGCGGCTCGACCCGGCCGCGCTGTCGCCGCTGCTGGCCGACGGGCGGGTCAAGCTGGTGGCCTTCCCGCACTGCTCCAACATCGTGGGCGAGATCAATCCCGCCGCCGAGGTCTGCGCCCTGGCGCGCGAGGCCGGCGCGGCGACCGTGGTCGACGGGGTGGCGCTCGCCCCCCACGGCCTGCCGGACCTGGGCGAGGTCGGCGCGGACGTCTACCTGTTCTCGACCTACAAGACCTTCGGGCCGCACCTCGGCGTGATGGTCGTCTCGCCCGAGCTCGCGATGTCGCTGGGCAACCAGGGCCATTTCTTCAACGCCGACCTGCCCGGCAAGCGCCTGACGCCGGCCGGCCCCGACCACGCCCAGGTCGCCGCCGTGGCGGGGGTGGCGCAGTATCTCGACGCCTTCGACCTGCACCATTTCCCCGAGGCCGACCCCGATCCCCGCGCCCGCCGCGCCCGGGTGACCGCCCTGATCCGCCAACGCGAGGCGCAGCTCTCCGCGCCCCTGCTCGAGTATCTGGTCGACTCTCCGGTCTACCGGCTGCTGGGCCCGGCGGAGGCCGAGCTGCGCGCGCCCACGATCGCGATCGCCGCCGGCATGCCCGGCGAGGCCGCGGCCGAGCGTCTGGCCGCCAAGGGCGTGATGGCCGGCGGCGGGCATTTCTACGCCTGGCGCCTGATCAAGGCGCTGGGGCTCGACCCCGAGAGCGGCGCGCTGCGCCTGTCGTTCCTGCACTACACCTCGCCCGAGGAGATCGACCAGGCGATCGACGCCCTGGACGCGCTCGCCGCGCGCGAGGTCTGAGCGCGTGCGCATCGTCGGCGGCCGCTTCCGCGGGGCGAAACTGGCCGCGCCGGCCTCGATCGGGGTGGCCGAGGACGGCGGCGAGGCGCGGCTGCGCCCGACGTCGGACCGGATGCGGGAATCCCTGTTCAACCTGCTCGCCCACGGCGGCTACGCCACGCCCGCCCCCCCCGAGGGCATGCGGGCGCTGGACCTGTTCGCCGGCACCGGCGCGCTGGGGCTCGAGGCGCTGAGCCGGGGCGCCGTGCGCTGTCAGTTCGTCGACGATCTCGGCGCGGCGCGGGCGCTGATCCGCGCCAATGTCGAGGCGATGGGCCTGACCGGGGCCACCAAGATCTACCGCCGCGACGCCACGCGCCTGGGCCCCTGCCGGGGCGAGGCCTACGATCTGGTCTTCCTCGACCCCCCCTACGGCCGGTCGCTCGGCGAGGCCTCGCTCGCCTCGGCCCGCGACGGCGGCTGGCTGGCGCCCGGCGCGCTGGTCTGCTGGGAGGAGGCGGCCGAGGCCGTCGTGACCCTGCCCGAGGGGTTCGAGATCCTCGACGAACGCCGCTACGGCGCCGCGGCCCTGCGCCTCCTGCGCGCGGCCTGACTGCGGCGGGGCCTGACTGCGGCGGGGCCTCGCTCCCCTGCGCCCCACCCGGGCTGTGGTCGCCGCGTCGAGGCCAGACCGCCCATCGCTCTGCGTCCCGCCCTGCCCGGCCGTCGGCCCTGCGCGACCGCCGTCGTCCGCGCGCCGCCCCCGGGCGCGCCGGGGTGGGCGGGCGGGAGGCGCGTCCGGGGGCG
>NZ_CAXBOD010000074.1:0-18611 GCF_963977235.1 uncultured Albimonas sp. | reverse complement strand
AGAACAGGCGCTTTGCGCCGGGGGTTCGGGCGGGGCGCCAGAGGCGCTTACGGGCTGTGGGCGATCCAGGCGGCGAGCGCGGGGTCGAGGCCCTCGGAGGGTTTTGCGGGCGGGCGGGCGCAGGCGCCGCGGTTGGCGCCCTTGGGGGCGAGGCGGACCAGCGCCTCGGCCTGGGTCACGGCGGCCGAGATCGGGTCGATCGCCACGCAGGGCAGGTCGTCGGCAAGCTCGGCGGCCAGGCCCGCCAGCGGGGCGCCCCCGAAGATCACCGCGTCGGCCTCGTCCTCGGCCGCCATCCGCCGGGCGAGGCGCAGGAGGATGTCGCGCATGTTGGTCGCCACATCGCTCACCGGACCGTCGATGTCCTCGGCCGAGCGCAGGCCCGCAAACCGCGCCTCGAGCCCCAGGTCGCGCACGCTGGCGTGGTACCAGGGCTTCAGCCAGGGCGCGAACGTCACCACTCCGAAGCGGCGGCCAAGCTGGCAGGCGGTCAGCATCGAGGCCTCGGCCATCCCCGTCACCGGCAGGTCGAACAGCTCGCGCGCCGCATCGAGCCCCGGATCCCCGAAGGCCGCGATCACCACCGCGTCGACCTCGCCCGCCCGCGGGGCGATCATCTCGAGCGCGAGGGCGCCCGCGATCTGCGCCTCGGCCCGCGAGGAGATGTAGGGGAAGCCGCGCTCGGCCGTCAGGGGCAGGATCTCGGTGCCGGGCGCGGCCACCCCGCGCGCAACCTCGGCCAGGCGGTCGGTCATGGCGCGGGTCATGTTGGGGTTGACCAGCAGGATCTTCATGGCGCGGTCTCCGCAATCGGGGGCAGGGGCGCCCAGGCGGGCAGGCCCGAGGCCGCGCGCCAGGCGTGGGCGATGTCGCGGCGGCGGGCGGGCCAGACCTCGCCCGCCTCGCTCAGGCGCGCGGGGGCGGAGAGGACCGTCTCCAGCCCGCCGATCCGCGCGGGGCGCCCGATCAGGCGCGGGTGCAGGCCGATCGAGAGCATCCGCGCCTCGCCCCGCGCCTCGTTCCGCAGCCGCTCCAGCGCGGCGAGGCAATAGTCCGCGAAGTCCCGCCCCTGCACGAAACCGCCCCCCGGCTCGAAGCGCATGTCGTTGGTGTCGAACGCGTAGGGCAGCACGATATGGGGCCGGCCCGCGGCCGCCGCCGCATAGGGCAGGTCGTCGTCGTAGGCGTCGGAATCGTAGAGAAATCCGCCATGCTCGCCCAGCAGTCGCCGGGTGGCGGGAGAGGCGGCCGAGCGCGTGTGCCAGCCCACCGGCGCGACGCCTGTGGCCGAGAGGATCGTCGCGTGGCTGCGGGCGATGACCGCCCGCTCCTCCGCCTCGGCCATGCCGGCGTGGGAGACCCAGCGCCAGCCGTGGCAGGAGACCTCGTGGCCCGCCGCGACGGCCGCCTGCAGCAGCCAGGGCGTGCGCTCGGCCGCCCGGCCGCAGGTCGAGAACGTGGCCGGGATCGCGTGGGCCGCCAGCGCCTCGAGCACCCGTCGGAAGCCGGCGCGCGGGCCGTAGGCGAACTGGCTTTCCATGCAGGGGTCGGGATGGTCCTCGACGCGCTGGTTGGCCTCGGGCAGGCGCTCGTTCACGCGATCGCCCTCGGCGATCGAGCTCTCGGCCCCCTCCTCGACGTTGACCACCACCGAGACGGCCAGCCCCCGCCCCTGCGGCCAGGGGGCGCGCGGCGCGCCGTCCCACCAGCCGCGCAGGTCCCTGCGGTCGTTCATCGCGCGCCCCCCGATCCAGCCTGCGACGAACCTTGCACGCGTCGCCGCGGCCGGCAATCGACAGGGCGCCGCGCCGGGGAATCGACGAAAGTTCTAAGGGCTTTCCGCTTGCGAACCGGCGGGAAAAAATGGATTTTCCAGCTTGGGTGAGTGCAGCGTCCTGTGGGAGTGGGTTTGACATGCCGATGAGCGGGATCTGGTCGGGGAAATCCGGCAACGCCTACGTGACCCTCTGCTATGGCCTCGACGCCCCGGCGTCCGCTCCGGCCTCCGCCCCGGCGTCCGCGCCGCCGCCCGCGCTTCCGGCGGTCTGCGTGATCACGACGGCGGGAACCGGCGGCGGCGCGCGGCGGCGGGTGCTGGCGGTGCTGGCGGTCGATGACGCGGCCGAGGCCTTCGGGCCCGGCGCCGCCCTGCGCGCGCGGCTTTGCGACGGCGGCGCCAGCCACGCGCACCTGTGGTTCGACGTCGGTCACACCCCGATGCGCGAAGAGATCGCAGCCGACCTCGCGGCCGCCCTGCGCCCCGGCCGCGCCGACATGGCCGCCGAGGCCGCCGCCCTCGCCGCGGCGCCGTCCCGGCCGCCCGAGCCCGCCCGCCGCGGCGCCGCCTGAGCGGCGTTTCGTTCAGTCTCCGTTCAGGCCCGGACGCGTAGCCCTGCCGCAAGGACGGGCGCGTGCGGCACGGGGTGGGCTCGGCCGACGCTCCGTCGCGGCGGAGAATTCCTCCGCCCGATCAAGGGAGACCGCCATGCTCCAGCTTTCCTCGCGCGCCGCGCGCTTCGCCGCCGCCGGCCTGCTGGCCGCCGCCTCCGCCAGCCTCGCGCCGGCCAGCGCCCAGGACAACGAGGTCCGCGTCGAGTTCGGCATGCTGACCTGCACGCTCGCCGACAAGACCAACCTGATCATCGTCTCCTCGACCACCTTCGACTGCGTGTTCGAGCATGCCGACGACCGCCCCTCCGAGGAACTGACCGCCAAGATGGGCAAGCTCGGCGCCGACCTGACCATCAAGGCCGAGGAGACGCTGAAATGGGCGGTCCTCGCCCCCTCCGTCGACGCCGAGGTCTCGGCGATGGAGGGCGACTATTTCGGCGTCGGCGCCGACATCGCCGCGGGCAAGGGCGTGGGCGCCAACGCGCTGCTGGGGGGCTTTGACAAGTCCTTCGCGCTGCAGCCGGTGTCGGTCTCGACCTCCGACGGGGTCGGCGCCTCGCTGGCGGTGGAGATGTTCACCCTCGAGTATGTCGGCCTGGCCGAGTGAGCGCGACCGGGGCCGCCGCGCCCCGGGGCCGAGACGGAACCGGCCGGGCGCCCTTGCGGGCGTCCGGCCGACGCGCGTCCGGCCGACGCGCGTCTGACCGGGGCGTATCTGGCGGATCCCGCGCGACTGGCGCAGGGCTCAGGCCCAGCCGGGCATCTCGTCGGGCGCCTCCTCCGCCAGCCTGACGATGTCGCCGGCCAGCGCCTCGGCGTCCCGGAAGGCGTTGCGGGCGCCCGGAATATGCTCGAAGGCGGTGCGCACCTGGCCCAGCCAGTCCTCGACCCGGTCGTCGAAGATCGCCTGGGCGCCGCGGGTCGCGGTCTCGGCGATCAGGTAGGGGGAGAGGTCGACCGCGTCGTCGGTCCAGGCCTCGGGCCACTTGCCGCGCAGCACCTGCCTGAAGCCGCGCGCGGACTCCGACGTCCAGGTCTCCTGGTTCAGCTCGCCGTCCTGCCAGGCCCGGCCGATGTCGTACTCGACCGAGCCCTCCGAGGTCACGATGCGCAGCGTCTCGACCCGGGTGGCGGCCTCGTCCATGTTCTTCACCCGGATGTGGCCCGCGAAATCGAGCGTCGTTCCCCCCGCGGTGCGCAGCCCGATCACCAGGTCCCTCCCCCCGAGGCTTGCGAAGGCGAGGTTGTCGGCCGAGATGTCGACCAGCCCGCCGAAGCCGCGCAGCTCGATCACGTCCGCGCCGCCTGCCGCCCCGCCCCCGGCGTTCGCCTGCGCCTCCTCGCGCGCCGCGTCCGAGCGGGTGCGCCCGGCCCAGTCGCGGGCGGCGTCGAGGCCCGCCTCGTCGATGTCATGCTCCCCGCGCGAGCCGAAGGTGAACAGGTAGGTGTCGTTCCCCGCTCCCCCCACCAGATCGCCGCCGGTGTCGCCCGCCCCGATCACGTCGTTCCCCGCGCCGCCGATGAACTGGTTGGTCGAGAGGTCGAAGGCCGACTTGAGCTTGGCGATCGAGGGGGCGAGCGCGGACTCGACGTATTTCAGCGGATCGAACCGCTCAAGGATCTCCTGGATGTCGGCGACCGTGTCGACCACCGCCTCGAGCGGGTCGAGCGCGTCGTCGATCCAGGCCGCCGCCGCCGCGATCTGCCTGACCGGCAGGAACGAGCCGGCGACGTAGCTCACGAAGATCGAGGCGTCCACGATCCAGTCGTCGCCGTCCCCGCCGTGGTAGATGTTCAGCCCCGCCGCGTCGGTCAGCATCAGGTCCGCCCCGGTCCCGGCCATCGACAGGTTGTAGGCCCCCCCGCCGAGAAAGATGTCGTCGCCCGCCCCGCCCGACTGCACGCCCAGCTCGCCGCCGGCCACCAGCACGTCGTCGCCCGCGTCCGCGATCTGCACGTTGACCGAGGGGATCGCCTTGAGCAGCGCCTTCTTGAGCTTCTCGGCCCCGAAGTCCGAGGCCAGTTTCGCGGCCTTCCTGTCGCCGTCGACATCGCCGCCGAACTTGGTGTCGACGATCTTGCGCAGCTTCCTCGCGTCGGACATGTAGTCCTTGAACTTCTGGATCGGGTTCTTGCCCGCCTGCAGGCCGAAGCCGATCACCAGGTCGTCGCCCTCGCCGCCCCATTGCACCTGGGCGCCGGCCTTCTTGCCGCGCGCGACCCCGAACAGGACATCCTCGCCCGCGCCGCCGAGCTGCAGGCCCGCCATGCCGAGGCCCGCCATCACGTCGTCGCCCTCGGCCCCGCTCTGCACCTGGCCCTTGCCGAAGCCGACCATCACGTCCTCGCCCGCGCCGGCGAACTGCAGGTTGGCCACGCCTCCGCCCAGCAGCACGTCGCGGCCCTCGCCGCCGAACTGGAAGTTGGCCTTGCCGCCGCCGATCATCACGTTCTCGCCGCCCCCGGCGTCGTCGACCCGGGCGTCGAGCTTCTCGCGCTCCTCTCCGAAGCGGGCGTTGCCGACGCGCGCGTCCTCGGGGATCGAGGACCACAGGTGGTCGCCGAACTGGGCCGTGCCCTTGCCCCCCGCGATCAGCCAGTCGTCGCCCGCCGCCCCGATCTGCACGTTGGCCCCGCCGACCGCGGCCAGCACGTCGTCGCCCTCGCCGCCATGCTGGATGTTCACGCCGCCGATCGCGATCAGCCAGTCGTCCCCGGCGCCGCCCAGCTGGATGTTGAGAAGCCCGCCCGCGAACAGCAGATCCGCGCCCGCCTCGCCGCTCTGGAAGTTCAGCCTGGTGCCGTAGACGGCCATGGCGTCGTCGCCCTCGCCGCCGAACTGGACGTTGGCCTGGCCGAGCGCCCCCATCCGGTCGTCGCCGGCGCCGCCGTACTGCTCGTTCACCGCGCCGGTGGCCAGCAGCAGGTCGTCGCCCTCCTCGCCGAACATGCGGTTCCAGCCGCCGCGCGCGCTCAACGTGTCGTCGCCCCCGCCGCCGCGGATGATGTTCACCCCGCCGATCCCGATCAGCACGTCCGCGCCCGCCTCGCCGCGCAGGTCGTTGACCCCGCCGGTGGCGCGGATCCTGTCGTCGCCGGCCCCGCCCCAGGCGCTCGACACCGCGCCAATCGCGTCGATGCGGTCGTCGCCCGCGCCGCCGATCAGCGCGTTCTCGGCCCCCAGGCCGAAGATCCGGTCGTCGCCGCTCCCGCCGTTGAGGTTGTTGTAGGCCCCGAACCCCCGCATCACGTCGTCGTCGGCCCCCCCGTCGACGTCGTTCCACGCGCCGTAGGCCTTGAGCGTGTCGCGCCCGTCCTCGCCGCGCATCAGGTTGCGCCCGCCCCGCCCGGTCAGCGCATCGCCCCCCGCGCCGCCGTAGATCTTGTTGTCGCCCCCGGTCGCCACGATCGTGTCGTTGTCGCCCTCGCCGCGCAGGACGTTGACCGCGCCGAAGCCCTTGATCCGGTCGCGCCCCTCGCCCCCGAAGACGTCGGCCACCCCCGCGTTCGAAGCCATGAGGTCGTTGCCCTCGCCCCCGAACAGCTTGGCCGAGATCCCGTCGACCCGGATCTCGTCGTCGCCCTTGTCGCCATGCGCCTCGGCATAGCCGCCCAGGTTGTAGATCCGGTCGTCGCCGCCCTTGCCGTGGATGAAGCTGGCGACGCCCCCGCCGGCCAGGTCGTTGTCGTTGCCGTCGCCCTCGATGACGATGCCGGCCTTGCGCACGATGGCCTTCACGCTCTCGATCGCGGCGTCGAGCGCGGCCTGCGCGGCCTCCTTGAAATCCTCGAGCGCGCCGGCCGCCGCGTCGCGGGCCGAGGCGAGCGCGTCGGCCGCCGCGTCGCGCGCGGTCCCGAGCCACTCCGCGGCCTTGTCCCACACCGCCTCGAGGCCGGCCCGCCCCAGCGCGACGGCCTCGCCCAG
Source organism: uncultured Albimonas sp. (assembly GCF_963977235.1). Taxonomy (NCBI): domain Bacteria; kingdom Pseudomonadati; phylum Pseudomonadota; class Alphaproteobacteria; order Rhodobacterales; family Paracoccaceae; genus Albimonas; species uncultured Albimonas sp. Next base: position 12,295 of record NZ_CAXBOD010000074.1, on the reverse strand, counting down.
CGCGTCGCCGACCGCGGCCGCGCCGGCCCTGATCGCCTCGGCGGTGCTCTCCGCGGCGTCCTGCGCCACGCCGACCACGAAGTCGACGGCCTGCTCGGCCACGCCGACCGCGTCGGCGGCGACCTGCTGGGCGGCGTCGGCGGCGTCCCTGACCGCCTGCGCGACCTTCCTCGCCCCGCTCTCGATCGCCTCGGCCGCGCCCGACACGGTGTCCGAGACCACGCCCACGATCTTCTTCACGCCGGTGACCAGGGCCGAGCCGGCCTTCTTGATGAAGTCGAACATGTCGGCGTCGCCCCTCGGTCTGGTCTGCGCGCCCTCCCTGACGCAACGGAATTCGGGGGTAGCATGGCCCTCACGCCGCCGCCAAGCGAATTGATCCCGATCAGAAACCCACCCTCTTGCCGCGGCGTCCGCCTGCGGCTAGGCAGGGACAGGGGCGCAGACCCCGCACCCGACGGCCCCGCGCCGCCGCCGCGTCCCCGGGGCCCGGGGGCCTCGCGACCCGGCCGCCGGGCAGGCGCGAGGGGAGGCACATGGCCCGGTTCACCGTCACCAGCAGCGCGTCGAGCCTGACCGACGACGACCCCGACCTTCTGACCCTGCGCGGCGCGCTGGCCGCGGCGGCGGAGTCTCCCGGCGCCGACGTGATCCGCTTCGCCGCCGAGGTGACCGAGATCCGGCTGCATTCGGTCCTGACCCTGTCCGACCCCGACCCGGTGACCCTCAAGGGCGACCGCGACGGCGACCATCTGCCCGACGTGACTCTCTCGGGCCAGGGCGCCGTCCAGCATCTGCGGGTGCTCGAGGGCGCGCGCGTCGCCATCGAGGGGGTGGCCTTCGTCGAGGGCCGCCATGCGACCTCGGCCGCGGGCGCCGCGTCGTGGTCCTCGATCTCCAACGCCGGCGAGCTGACCCTGCGCGACGTGCGCTTCGAGGACAACGTGGCCATCGCCGGCGACGGCGGGACCGGGGGAACCCGCGGGGCGCCCTCGGCCAAGGGCAAGTCGGCCGACGGCTACAACGGCGCCCCGGGCGACACCGGCTACCGCGGCAACAGCGGCGGAACCGGCGGCGACGCCGCGACCGTGTGGAACGCGGGCGCGCTGACCCTCGAGAACGCCGTCTTCGCGCAGAGCAACGCCGCCACGCCCGGAACCGGCGGCCGCGGCGGCCGCGGCACGACCGGAGGCAAGGGCGGCGAGGGCGGCGACAGCGAGTCCTTCAAGATCAACGCCGGCGCCGGCGGCCCCGGCGGGCGCGGCGGCCCCGGCGGCTTCCAGGGCCAGCACGGCGAGGCGGCCTACGGCGTGCTGAACCGGGGCGGCGAGATCGCCGGCTTCGCCGTGGCCGGGGACGAGATCCGCGACATCGCCCAGACCCCCGGCCTCGCCACCGCTCCGGGCGGCGCGGGCGGGGCGGGCGGCGCGAAGGGGGCGTGGTACGCCTCGAACGGCGCGACCGGCCCGGGCGGATCGAGCTACACCTCGAGCCGCGGCGACCGCCACGCCTCGGGCCTGCTGTCGATCGACGGGGGGACGGGCGAGGCGACCAGCCTCGACGCCTGGTTCACCGTCTCGGCCGGCCGCAAGGCCGAGATCCGCGAGGGCCAGAGCTACACCTTCGCCATCCAGCGCCACTCCATCGACGACGGCATCTACGAGGCGACCTGGGCGATCGCCCCCAGCGTCCTGACCCCCGAGAGCGACTTCAAGGGCCCGACCTCGGGCACGGTCAACTTCTCGGAGGCGGGCGGCGACATCGCGCTCGTCACCGTCAGCCTCGCGCGCGACGACACGCTCGAGGGGCCCGAGCAGATCGCGCTGCGCCTGACCTCCGCCCGCACGCTCGAGACCGAGGCGCGGGAGGTCGCCGTCTCCTCCCGCCCCGCGACGGTCAAGGTCGCCTCCGAGCTTCCCACCAATCGCGACGACGTCATCCGGGGCGCCTCGGGCCCCGACAATCTGCTGCTGCGGCGGGGCGACGACAGCGCCCGGGGCCGCGGCGGGGACGACGTGCTCAAGGGGCAGGCCGGGAACGACCGGCTGTGGGGCGATGCGGGCGACGACCGGCTTTCGGGCGACGGCGGCAGGGACCGGATCTGGGGCGGGCCGGGCGACGACGTGATCGAGGGCGGCCGGGGCGCCGACCGGATGTGGGGCGGGGGCGGCGAGGACGTCTTCCGCCTCGCCCGCGGCGACGGCCGGGACGTGATCCTGGGCTTCAAGGACGGCCAGGACCTGATCGAGATCACGCGCGGCGCCAGCCGCTGGAAGCAGATCGACGTCGAGAGCAGGGGCGGGGACGCGCTCGTCTCGTTCCGGAACGTCGCCCTCAGGCTCGAGGGCGTCGAGGCGTCCGACATCGGGCCCGAGGACTTCCTGCTCTGACCCGCCCGCCGCCCGCCGCTGTCGGGCAAGGCCGTCCCGACGCCGGCTCCTCTGCCTGACCCGGGCCTGACTGGGGCCAGCGCCGGGCCTCGGCAGCCGGCGGGCGTCCCGCCTCCGGACGCTGCGCCCACGCGCCGAAATTCCAAGCGGTTTCCGCGCCTTCTTTGCGCTCCGGCCGTTGCCCGCTCCGCGGTCGCCGCGCTATGCCTTGCAACCGGGGCAGGGCGCGGCCCGCCCGCCAGCGTCGCGCCGCCCCGGCTTCGGCGCCCAGCACCGGAGCCCGCCCATGCGTCGTCCCGCGTCCCCGATCCTCGTCGCGCTGGCCGCCCTGCTGGCGCTCGCGGGGGGCGGCCCCGCCTTCGCCCAGCCTGCGGGCTACGTCGGCTCGCAGACCTGCGCGAGCTGCCACGCGGACGCGGCCGAGGCCTGGACCGGCTCCCACCACGACCTCGCCTGGACGCTGCCCTCCGAAGGGCATGCGCTGGGCGACTTCTCGGGGGCGGAGTTCTCCCACAACGGGCTCGGCGGGCGCTTCGCCACCGACCCCGACGGGACCCCGCGCATCACGGTGACCGAATCCGACGGCCGCCGCGCCGCCTACCGGGTCGCCGGGGTGATCGGCATCGCCCCCCTCCAGCAATACGTGCTCGAGACCGAGCCCGGCCGCCTGCAGAGCTTCGACCTCGTCTGGGACGCCGAGCGGGAGAGCTGGTACCACCTCTACCCCGACCAGGACCTGCCGTTCGGCGACGGGCTGCACTGGACCGGCCCCTACAAGACCTGGAATTCCCGCTGCGCCGAGTGCCACGCCACCGGCTACGACAAGGGCTACGACCCCGCGAGCCGCACCTACGCCTCGACCCAGGCCGAGATCGGGGTGGGCTGCGAATCCTGCCACGGTCCCGGCGCCGCGCATTCCGACTGGGCCGCGGACGGGCAGGGCGCGGATCCCGGCTTTGCCGTCGACTTCGCCGATACCGAAGCCGGCATCCAGCAATGCGCCGGCTGCCACTCGCGGCGCGAGTCGTTCCTGCCCGGCTCGCCGCCGCCGGGGACGCCGTTCGCCGAGGCCTACAACCTCGCGCTCCTGCGCCCGGGCCTCTACCACGCCGACGGACAGATCCTGGACGAGGTCTATGTCTACGGCTCGTTCCTGCAGTCGAAGATGTACGCCAGGGGGGTGGGCTGCATGGATTGCCACGATCCCCACGCGGCGCAGGTCAAGCTCGAGGGCGACGCGCTGTGCGCCCAGTGCCACTCTCCCGCGGGCAACCCCGAGTTCCCGAGCCTGCCGCTGAAGGACTTCGCCAGCGCCGAGCACCACTTCCACCCCGAGGACTCGCAGGGCGCGCGCTGCGTCTCCTGCCACATGGTCTCGCGCGACTACATGGGGATCGACGGGCGGCGCGATCACTCGTTCCGGATCCCGCGCCCGGACCTCGCCGCGATCACCGGCGCGCCCGACGCCTGCAGCGGCTGCCACGCGGACCGCGACCCCGGCTGGGCGGCGGCCGAGATCGCCGCGCGACACCCCGACGCCGCCGCGCGTCCGCATTTCGGCGCGACCCTGGCGCGGGGACGCGCCAACGCCGCCGCCTCGGCGCAGGAGCTGGCGGGGCTGGCGCTCGATCCCGGCGAGCCCGGCATCGCGCGCGCCACCGCGCTGTGGCTGCTCGAGGCCGCGAACGATCCCGCCGCCGCCCGCCGGGCGCTGCCGCTGCTCTCGGATCCCGATCCGCTGGTGCGCGCGGCCGCGATCGGGGTCGTGGCGCCGCTGCCGCCCCAGGAAGGCTTCGGCGAGCTGACCCTGATGTTGCGCGACCCGGCCCGCCTGGTCCGCCAGGCCGCCGCCCGGGCGATGCTGAACGCGCCGATCGCGCATATGCCCGAGGCGATCTCGCGCGACCTGCGCGGGGCGCTGGGGGAATGGCAGAGCGCCATGGGCTCTCGCCTCGACTTCCCCGAGACGCACCTGCAGCTCGGCGGTCTGGCGCTGACCACCCGGCGTTTCGCGGCGGCCGAGGCCGCCTTCGCCGAGGCGACCGCCCTCGATCCCCAGCTGGTCGACGCCTGGCGCATGCGCGCCCGGATCGCGGCGGCGACGCAGGGGGCGCCCGCGGCGCAGGAGATCCTGGCCGATGCGCTCCTCGCCAATCCCGGCGACCCGATGCTCTCGGAGATGATGCGCCAGGCGCGCGGCGAGCCCTGATCGGCCGCGCCCCGGCCCCGGCCCCCTGCGGGGCGCCGGGGCCGGGGCGCGGAGGCGCCGCGTCGGCGGGGGCGCGGGTCCGCAGGTCTCGCCCGCGGCGCGTTGCGGATGTCTCTCCAGGACCGACGGTCGCCCCCCGGCGGCCGGGGTCCCGGGCGCCCTCGCCGGCCGCGCGCCGCGGGCGGGCCGCTCGCCCCGGGCGCCTCGCCCGACGCGGCGCCCGCGACACGCGCAACGGAGCGCCGCGGGATCGCGCGGGGGCGTCCGGTCGCGAGCGGCGGCCGCGCCCCGGAACCGGCGCGGCGTTGGAGCGGGGGCGGGCGGCTCCCCGCCCGCTCTCAGGCGACCGCGTCGCGCGCCCGCCGGTACTCCAGGTCGCGCAGCGCCCGCCGCTGGACCTTGCCCGAGACGGTCTTGGGCAGCTCGTCGAGGAACTCGATCTTGCGGGGATACTTGTAGGGCGCGGTCTGGGCCTTCACGTGGTCCTGCAACGCCCTGGCCATCGCCTCGTCGCCCGCATGCCCGTCGTGGAGCACCACGAACGCCTTGACCACCACGCCCCGCTTCTCGTCCGGAGAGGCCACGCAGGCGCATTCGCGCACCGCATCATGGGACATCACCGCCCCCTCGACCTCGGCCGGGCCGATCCGGTAGCCGGCGGCGTTGATCACATCGTCCGCCCGCCCCTCGTACCAGAAATACCCGTCGGCGTCCTTGCGGGCGAGATCGCCGGTGATGAACCATTTCGACCCGTCCGCGGCGAGCTTGAAACAGCCCTCCGTCCGCTCGGGATCCCGCCAGTAGCCCAGCATCAGCCCGTCGAACGGACACTTCAGCGCCACCGCGCCGGTCTCGCCGGGGGGCAGGGGCTCGCAGGTCTCCTCGTGCACCACGTCCACCGGGAAGCCCGGCATCGGCAGGCCCATCGAGCCGGGGCGGATCTCGGTGCAGGGGAAGTTCGCGACCGACATGAAGCTCTCGGTCTGGCCGTAGCTTTCGAGGAACTTGGTCCCCGAGAGACGCATCCAGCGCTCCGCCGTCGGCGCGTCCAGGCTCTCGCCCGCGGTGATCGAGAGGCGCAGGCGGCTGAGATCATGGGCCGCCACGTCCTCCCCCAGCATCCAGCGATACTCCGAGGCCGCGGCGGCGTAGATCGTCACCCCCCACTCCGCGATCAGCTCCAGCCGCTTCCCGGGATCGAACGGCCCGTCATGGACGAAGGCGCACACGCCCGCCAGCCACGGCCCCATCAGCGTCGAGGTCGCGTTGAACCCCCAGGCGGTGTCCGCCGTCCCCCAGCAGATATCCGCCTGCGACTGGTCGTTCATGTCGAACCAGTAGGCGGCGATCTCGTGGAACCCCCACACGAACCAGGCCGAGTGCGTGACCCCCTTCGGCGTCCCGGTCGAGCCGGAGGTGAAGTAGATGTACCCCGGATCCTCCCGCCGCAGCCGCGCGCTCTCGATCTCCTCCGAGGCGCCCTCCATCTCCGCCCGCAGGTCGGTCCAGCCCTCCGGCATCTCGCCGGGGCCGTAGGGGACCGCCAGCCGCGCGCAGCCCCGGGGGACCAGCCCGTCGAACTTGGGCGCCTCGCCGCGCACGGTGAGGATCGCCGCCGGCTCGGTCGCGCCGAGGCGATACTCGAGGTCCTTTCGGGTCAGCATCGTCAGGCAGGGCACCGCGATCGCCCCCAGCCGGGCGAGCGCCGTGATCACGATCTGCCACTCGGGGATCCGCGGGATCATCACGATCACCCGGTCCCCCCGCCCCACGCCCTGCGCGCGCAGCACGTTGGCCATGCGCCTGGACAGCGCCGCGATCTCGGCGAAGGTGAAACGCTGCGATGCGCCCTCGGCGTTGGTCCAGATCAGCGCCTGCCGCCCGGGGTCCCGCGCGTGGCCGTCGACGATGTCGGCGAAGCTCAAGGTCTCGGGCGGCTCGGGGCGGCGATAGCTCCGCGCCGTCTCCCAGTAGTCGGTCATGGGGGGCAGCAGCATGCGTTTCTCTCCCGGTTGGGCGCCTCTTTGACGGGCGCTCTCTGGCCCCTCGCGGGGCGGATCGCGCGGGGGGGCGGCTCCCCTCGCGCAGGTCTGGGCCTAGCCGATGCGGTGCAGCGCGCGCCCCATCAGCGCCACGGCGGTCGCGTGCAGCAGATCGCCCGTGGCCTTCGGGGCCCGCCCCGCGCAGGCCCGCGCGTGCGTCCCCTCGAGGATGATGCCCAAGCGGAAGCAGGCCAGCACAATAAACCAGTCGATGTGATTTAAATTGCGGCTGGAGAGCTGCCCATAGCGCGCGATCAGGTCCTCGGCCGAGGGGAACCCCTCCCACGGCTCGATCCTGAGAACCGGCAGCTCCGGCCCGCCCGATCCGGGGTAACATGCCACGATCCAACCCAGATCCACCAGCGGGTCGCCGATGGTGGCCAGCTCCCAGTCGACAATGGCCGCGAGATCGCCCGAGTCCGGCCGATACATCACGTTTCCGAATTGATAGTCGCCATGCAGGATCCCCGGCGGCTGCTCGGGAGGCAGGTTTGCGCGCAGCCAGTCGGCGATCCTGTCGACGCCGGGCAGGCCCGCGCGACCCGGCCATTCCGCGTGCCGCTCATAGTCGGTCAGCTGCGCCAGCCAGCGGTCGGCCTGGCGGGCGAGATAGCCCTCCGGCCGCCCGAAATCGCCCAGCCCCGCGGCCACATGATCGACCGCGTGCAGCGCCGCGATCCCTTCGACCAGCGCGAACCCCATCCGCCTGCGGATGGAGGGATCGGAGCGGTGCGGCTCCGGCAGGCCGGTGACCGCGTTGAAGCCCTCGACCGGCTCCATCAGGTAGAACGCGACGCCGAGCGGCTCGGGGTCCGCGCAGCCTGCGATCAGGCGGGGGTGGGGCACGTCCGAGCCCGCGATCGCGCCCAGCACCCGCGCCTCCCGCTCCATCGTGCGGTTGGAGCCCTGCCGCGGGACCGGCGGCGGACGGCGCAGGACAAAGTCCCGCCCCGCCCGCCGGAACCGCAGCAGCACGTTCTGGGTGCCGCCCGAGAGGGTGCGGGCCGCCTCGATCGGCCCCTCGCCCAGCCCCTCGCCGTCCATCCAGGACGCGAGCCGGTCGAGGTCCACGCCCCCGACCTCGCGACCCTCGGGTTTCGCAGCGCTGTCAGGGGCTTGGCTCACAGAACCAAACCGCCGTCGCAGGCGATGGTCTGCCCCGTGACATAGGCTGCCAGCGGCGAGGCCAGGAACAGGCACACGCCCGCCATGTCCTCGGGTTTTCCGAAGCGGCCCATGGGGATGCGCTGGCGCATTGCGTCGGCGCGGTCCTCGCGATCCGTGGTCACCGCGGTCATCCGCGTCGGCACGAACCCCGGCGCCAGCCCGTTCACCCGCACGCCCGAGCGCGCATAGGCCGCCCCCAGCGTGCGCACCAGCGCCACCGCGCCCGCTTTCGAGGCGTTGTAGGCGGGGTTGCCGACCGTCGCGTGATAGGCCGCGGTCGAGCTGACCACGATCGCCGAGCCCTTGGTTTTCTCGAGCATCGGCAGGAACTTGTCGATGATCACCATGTTCGAGGTCAGGTTCACGTCGACCACGTCGCGGAAGCCCTGCCACTTGAACTCGCCGCGCTTGTAGATCACGTGGCCCTGCGCGCAGACCACCACATCGAGACTGTCGAAAGGCGCCTCCCAGGCCTCAACGGCGTCGAAATCCGAGACGTCCATCTGGTGATAGTGGATGCCGGTCAGGTCCGACTCCGCCACACCCTCATAGTCCTTGGCCGAGGGTTTGCGAGCCCACACATGGACTTCCGCGCCTCTCTTGAGAAACCCCTGCGCGACGGCGTTGCCGATCCCGGCCGAGCCGCCCACCACCAGCACCCGCTGGCCGGAGAAATCGGTGTCTTTCACGTCCATTACCCGGCCTCCTTCACACGCTGGGCCTGCTTCTCCTGCGCCTTCCAGCGCACGTAGTCGGGGAACATCTCGGGGTTCGGCTCATATTGCTTGAGCAGCTGGCGGGCGACCACGGACTTGTGCACCTCGGTCGGACCGTCGGCGAGGCCGATCATGAAGCTGTTCATCAGGTGGTCCGAGAACGGCACCTCGGTGGTGATCCCCAGCGAGCCGTGCAGGTGAAGCGCCATCGAAGAAATGTCGTGCAACACCTTGGTCATCATGACTTTCACGGCCGAGACCTGCTGGCGCAGCGCCTTCCAGTCATGCCCCTGATCGGCGAGCCATGCGGTCTCGAGCACCAGCAGGCGGAACTGGCGCAGCTGGATCCAGGCGTCGGCGATCCGCTCCTGCACCATCTGCTGCTTCCACAGCGGCTCGCCCTTGGTCTTGCGCGACACCACCCGCTCGCAGGTCATGTCGAGGCACTTCTGGGATTCCGCGATGGCGCGCATGGCGTGGTGCAGCCGCCCGCCGCCCAGACGCGTCTGGGCCACGGCGAAGCCGTCGCCGCGCCCGCCCAGCAAGTTCTCGGGCGGCACGCGCACGTTGTTCCAGCGGACATGGGCGTGCTCGGGCTCGGCCTGGCCGTGGTAGCCGTAGTCGCGGATGATCTCGAGGCCCGGCGTGTCGGCGTCGACGATGAACATCGACTGGCGACGGTAGGGGTCGTTGGCCTCCGGCTCGGTCTTCACCATGACGATGTAGAACGAGGCGAATTTCGCGTTCGAGGAGAACCACTTCTCGCCGTTGATCACCCAGCCCTCGCCGTCCTTCTCGGCGGTGGTCTCGATCATCAGCGGGTCCGCGCCGCCCTGCGGCTCGGTCATCGCATAGCAGGAGACGATCTCGTTGTTGAGCAGGGGCTTGAGCCACTTCTCCTTCTGCTCGTCCGTGCCGAAATGGGCCAGGATCTCGGAGTTGCCGGTGTCCGGCGCCTGGGTCCCGAAGGTGATCGGGCCGAAGCGGGAGCGGCCGAGCTGCTCGTTCATCAGCGCCAGTTTCAGCTGCCCATAGCCCTTGCCGCCCAGATGCGGGCCGAGGTGGCAGGCCCAGAGCCCGCGCTCCTTCACCTTGGCCTGCAGCGGGCGGACCAGGCGCTTGAAGCCCTCGTCATGGATGTTCCACTGGCTGGGCAGGATATGGTCCAGCGGCTCGACGTTCTCGCGCACGAAGTCGCGGATCCAGTCGAGCTCCTTCTGGAACTCGGGGTCGGTCTCGAAAGACCACATGGGCGTTTCCTCCGGTTTCTTCCGCGCGAGGGTCGCCGAACGGCGCGGCGCTTTCCAATATCGGATTCTTGGGCGATCATTCGGGATCGCTTATGGATCGGAGCCTCCATGGACCTCGAAGCCACCCCCTTCCGCGCCTTCGTGAAGGTCGCCGAGCATGAGAGTTTCACGAGAGCGGCTGCGGAGCTGAACATCTCCCAGCCCGCGCTGTCGGCGATGATCAAGGAGATGGAGCGCAGGCTGGGGTTCCGGCTGTTCGAGCGCACCTCCCGCCGGGTCTCGCTGACCCGCGAGGGGCGGGCCCTGATCACCAACGCCAAGCGGGTGGTGCTGGAGCATGACTGGGCGCTGCAGCGGGCAAGAGAGATCGTTTCCAACGACTTGCGGATCGCGGCGCCCCTCGACTCCACCCTGATCGCCGAGCGCGCGGCGCTGACGGAGGCCTTCGCCACCCGTCACCCGAAGGCGCGGATCGACGTGCTGGCGCTGAGCCCCTCACGCCTCTACGACGCGGTGCGAAGCGATGAGGCGGATCTTGCGCTGACGCTGGAACCCTCGGCGCGCGACGAGCTCTCGCCGATCAACGCGGTGCGCGGCGCGGAGTTCGAGGCGCGGGTGCTCGCGACCCGCCGCGTGGGGCTGCTGGCGCCGCCGGGCCATCCGTTTTTCGGAAGGGCGCGGGTGGCAGAGGCGGAACTGAAGGGTGTGCGGGTCGCCGTCGTCGGCCGAGTGCATGGCGGGCCGCTCGCCTCGGGCGTCGGGCGCTGGCTGGCGGAGGTCGGCGCCGAGACCGTCCGGGCGGGCGAGGCCGACGCCATTTCCCTGATGCGGCTCGCCTTGCGCACCGGGGTGGCGGCGGTCGACATCGGCTGGTTCGAGATGGCGCGGCCGGCGGTGGGGCCCTCGCTCGCCACCGTGGGCATCGAGGGGGGCGGGGTCTCGACGGACCTGGTGATGATCCGCCGCCCCCGCGCGCCCCGCCCGCTGGCGGAGCGCTTCTGGGCCTTCGCGGGCGCGAGGGCCGAGGCCGGTTAGGCCCGCCGGATGGTCAGGCCGCCGTCGACGGGCAGCGCCGTGCCGGTGATGTAGCTGGCCGAGGGCAGGGCGAAGCTGAGCACGCCGTTGGCGATGTCCTCGGGGTCGCCGTAGCGCTTCAGGGCGGTGCGGCGCTTGGCGTAGATCACCTTGTGCTCCTCGGGGATGCGCTCGGTGATGCCGGAGCGGATCGGGCCGGGGCAGATGGCGTTTACGGTGATCCCCTCGGGGCCGAGGTCGCAGGCGAAGCCGCGCGTCAGGCCGATGACCCCGTGCTTGGCCGCGACATAGGCGGTGTTGCCTGGCGTGGCGCCCAGCCCCTCGGTCGAGGCGATGTTGACGATCCGCGGGTTGGCGGATTTGCGCAGCCAGGGCAGGGCGGTGCGGATGGTGCGCTGGTGGGCGGTCAGCATCCCGTCGAGCGCGCGGGCCCACTGCGTCTCGTAGGCGTCGGGCTCGTCGATCGGCGCCCAGGCGGAGAAGCCGGCGTTGTTCACGAGGATGTCGAGCCCGCCGAAGTGGTCGGTGGCCTTCTTGATCCCGGCCTGGATGGCGTCGAGCTTGGAGACGTCCATCGCGAAGGCCAGCGTCTCGCCGATGCTGGGGTCGTCCTTGCGGGCCTCGGCGATCTCTGCGGCCACCGCGTCGACCCCCTCCTGCGTCAGGTCGCTGAGCGCGACCTTCGCCCCCTCCCGCGCGAACAGATGCGCGGTCGCCCGGCCCATCCCCGAGGCGGCGCCGGTGACGAAGGCGACGCTTCCGGCGATGGAGCGGGAGCGATGCTGGTAGGGGGGCAGGTTGGCCATGGACGTCTTCCTCCGTGCGCGGCGCATTGCGGCCGCTGTTGTGATTTGCGCGCAGGCGTCGAGGCCGGCGCGGCCCCTTATGGGGATCACGCCGCGGGCCGGGTGCGCAAGGGGTCTGTAAGGAAGCCGGACGAAGACGGGGCGTCGGCGGGCGGCGCGCGTGGGGCCCCCGCGCGGGGCTATTCGAAGCTGCGGTATCCGCGGACGGCCTCGCGGTCGTAGCCCTCGGTCGCGCTCATCAGCTGGGCGGTGTAGGGCTCGGCCGGGGTGTGGGCGCGCAGGGTCTCCTCGGTCAGCTCCTCGACCATGCGGCCGCGGTTCATCACCGCCACGCGCCCGCAGAGATGGGCGACCACGGCGAGGTTGTGGGAGACCATCAGGTAGGTCAACCCCCGCTCCTGTTGCAGGCGTTTCAACAGGTTGAGGATCTCGGCCTGCACCGAAACGTCGAGCGCGCTGGTCGGCTCGTCCAGCAGCAGGATCTCTGGCTCGAGGATCAGGGCGCGGGCCACCGCGATGCGCTGACGCTGGCCGCCGGAGATCTGGTGGGGGTAGCGGAAGCGGAACTCCGGCCCCAGCCCCACGTCGCGCAGCGCGCCGAGGATCCGCCGGTCGCGATCCCCCAGGCCGTGGATCTCCAGCGGTTCGCGCAGGATCGCGTCCACGGTATGGCGGGGGGG